>JBBSBE010000029.1:0-34790 GCA_038251625.1 Rhodobacterales bacterium | reverse complement strand
CCTGCGCCGCTTGGCCGCACTCTGCGATGCCGGTGGCGCGGTGGCGGCACAGGCCGCGCTGGCGCAGTTGGCGTTGGCGGCCGGTCTTTATGCGGGGCCCGTCGCGGGGGCCAAGGAGATGCCCGATTGCGGCTGGTACGACCCCGCGCGCGGCATCGTCGCGGCGCCGGCACCCGGCCCGAAGGGCGTGGCCGTCACATTCTACCGCAGCTACCTGACCGCCGCCGACACGAGCCCGATCGACGCTATCCTTGCCGCCCTGCGTACCCGTGGGCTCGACGCATGGGGCCTTTTTGCGCCCTCGCTGAAAGGTCCCGGCGCAGTGTGGACGGCACAGGCTCTGGCAGCCTTCGCCCCCGTGGCCATCGTCAACGCTACCGCATTTTCGGCGCGCGGCGAGGATGGCACTTCGCCACTTGATGGCCCAGGCTGCCCGGTCTTTCAGGTTGCGCTGTCCACCGCGCGCCGCCGCGACTGGGCAGAATCGGAGCGTGGGCTTTCACCGGCCGATCTGGCCATGCACGTCGTCCTGCCAGAAGTGGACGGGCGCATCTTTGCCGGTGTCGCCAGCTTCAAGTCGCCCGGCAAACGCGATCCGGACCTGCAGTTCAGCCGCTTTGCCCACCGCGCCGATCTTGCGCGTATCGACGCCGTGGCCAACCGCGTGGCAGCCTGGCATCGGTTGGCGGCGACGCCCGCAGCAGAGAAACGGCTTGCGCTTGTCCTGTCCACCTACCCCGGCAAGGACTGGAACATGGCCCATGCCGTAGGCCTCGACGCGATCGCATCGGCAGAGGCGATCCTGTCGCGGCTGGCAGACGATGGCCACACGGTCGAACCCTGCGTCGATCTGGCAAAATGTTTCGCGCGCGAAACAAGTTGCTGGAGTGTTAAGGAATACAGCGCAGTCCTCGCCGCCCTGCCACAGCCGCTTCAGGACCGCCTTGCCGCCGCGTGGGGTGCGCCGGAGGATGATCCCGCCTGCGCAGCCGGTGCGTTCCAGTTCCACGCCCTGCGCCGGGGGCGCATCACCATCGCGCTTCAGCCAGAGCGGGGTGACGTGCAGGGGCGCGAGGATGCCTACCACGATCTTGCCCGCACCCCGTGCCATGCTTACGTGGCTTTCTACCTTTGGCTTTTGTCGCAGGATCCTGACGCAATCCTGCATATCGGTGCCCATGGCACGCTGGAATGGCTTCCCGGCAAGGCGGTTGCTCTGTCGGCCACCTGCTGGCCCGAGGCGCTGATCGGGGCGACCCCGGTGATCTATCCCTTTATCGTCAACGATCCCGGCGAGGCCGCGCAGGCCAAGCGCCGGATCGGGGCGGTGACACTGGGCCACCTGCCCCCGCCCTTGGCGACCGCCGCGCTGCCCCAAGCGCTCGACCGGTTGGAAGGCCTGCTGGACGAATACTCCACCGCTGACGGCCTCGACCCGGCCCGCCGCGCCCGCCTCATCACCGCGATCCGTGCCGAGGCGCGCGGGGCGGGCGTAGAGGCCGATCTTGCGATCCCCGAGAACGCCAGCCCTGCCGAGGCGATCCCCCGGATCGACCGTTTCGTCTGCGACCTGAAGGAAAGCCGCTACGGCGAGGGCCTGCACATCTGGGGCCAGGGCGCGGGCGAGTGGGCGGGGCTGGCGGCAGCCCTTGCCGGGCGGCGTGTGGCACCGGGCCCGGCAGGTTCACCCTATCGGGGGCGGGCAGACGTGTTGCCGACCGGGCGCAATCTCTTCTCCGTCGATCCCCGGGCCGTCCCTTCGCGGGCAGCGCATGCGCAGGGGGTCAAACTGGCTGAAGAACTGCTGCGCCGCCACTTGCAGGATCAAGGCGACTGGCCGCGCGGGCTGGTGGTCGATCTTTGGGGATCCGCCACGATGCGCACAGCGGGCGAGGAATTTTCGATGGCGCTGCATCTTGCCGGACTGGCCCCCCGCTGGGATGAGGGAAGCGTCCGTGTCTCAGGGTTCGAGGTCATTCCGCTGGCGCTTCTGGGCCGCCCGCGCATCGACGTGACCCTGCGCCTGTCCGGTCTTTTCCGTGACACTTTCCCCGGCCTCGCGAGCATATTCGAGGCTGGCGCCGCCGCGCTGGCCCTGCGCGACGAGGCGCCGGATGACAACCCCTACAGCGCCGCTGCCCCCCGTGTCTTTGGCCCGGAGCCGGGCCAATACGGGATGGGGATGCAGGCCGCGATGGAAGACTATTCCGACGCAGGGTGCGCGGCGGCGGGCGAGGCTTGGCTTGCGGCTTCGGAGTGGGCCATCGACGCGCGTGGCGAGGCCACGCGCAACCGGGCTGCGCTTGAGGCGCGCGTGAAGGGGGCCGATGCCTTTGCCCATGTTCAGGATCTGGCGGAAACTGACGTGCTTGTGGCGTCGGACTACGCAGCGCATGAGGGCGGCTTTGCGGCAGCCGTGGCCGCACTTGGGGGGCAGGCCGCGCTCTACCATCTTGATACAACCCGACCCGATGCCCCCCGCGCCCGCGCGTTGCCCGAAGAAATTGCCCGCGTGGTACGCGCCCGTGCCGCGAACCCAGCCTGGGCCGATGGCATGATGCGCCATGGCTTTCGCGGCGCGGCCGAGATCGCAGCGACGATGGAGCATCTGGCTGCCTTCGTGCATCTGACCCGCGCGGTGCCGCCGCATCTGATCGACCTTTACCACGAGGCGACCCTTGGGCGGGCTGACCTTGTGGCCTTCATGGAAGCTGCCAACCCCGGCGCTCTTGCAGCCCTGCGCGCCCGCTTTGCAGCACTGCGGGACGCCGGCCTCTGGATCACACGCCGCAATTCCATTGCAGCAGCAGTAGAGGCCGGGGCATGAGCGCCGCTGCCCTCAGCCCGCCGGAAGTAAGGGGCTGGTGCCCGGGCGCTTTGCGCCCGATGTTGTCGGGCGATGGATGGGTGGTGCGCGTGCGCCCGCGTGGCGGGCGGCTTGACCGGGATCAGGTTGCGGATCTTGCCCGCCTCGCCAGAATCTGCGGCTCGGGCGTGATCGACCTGTCAGCCCGCGCCAACATCCAGCTTCGCGGCATCCGCGAGGTAGCGCATCCCGCATTGCTTGACGGGCTTGCAGCACTCGGTCTCGTCGATGACACCCCCGAAGGTGAGGCGCGGCGCAATATCGTTGTGACTCCTTTCTGGGACAAGGACGACGGAACAAGGGCTCTTGCCGCAGGGCTGGAGGCGGCCCTTACGACCAGCGATCTGGCCTTACCGGGTAAATTCGGCTTTGCGCTGGATACCGGCCGGGTGCCCGTTCTTCGCGCCACCTCTGCTGACATTCGCATCGAGCGGGCAGGTGATGAATTCCTCGTCTATGCCGATGGCGCCGCAACCGGCGCCCTTGCGACCGCAGCCACCGTCGGGACTTGCGCGCTCGAACTCGCCCATTGGTTCCTCGCCTCCGGCGGCGCGTCCGGTGGACGTGGCCGCATGGCCCGCCATGTTGGTGATGGCGCGCAAATGCCCGCTGACTATCGCGCGGCGGTCGTTCCTGCGATTTCGCCGATCACCTTTTCCCCCGGCCTTGTGCCGCAAGGCGCCCTTCTGGCGTTTGCTTTCGGGCAGACGGATGCCGCCACATTGGATGCGCTCGCGACGCTCGGCGCACTGCGTTTGACGCCGTGGCGAATGGTGCTGGTTGAGGGTTTGCGCGCGCTGCCCGACATTGCGGGTATTCTGACCGATCTCGATGATCCACTTCTGCGCGTTGTTGCATGCACCGGCAGCCCGGGTTGCCCACAGGCGCTGGCGCCGACACGCGCCCTCGCCCGCCGTCTGGCCCCGTTGGTGCCCCTTGGTCACACGCTGCACGTCTCGGGCTGCGCGAAGGGATGCGCGCATCCCGGACCTGCACTGACCCTGACCGCCACGACCGCAGGCTTTGCCCTCATACGCCATGGCCTCGCCGCCGATGCACCGGAAGCGCTGCTGCCGGAGACAGACCTTGCCAAAGCCCTGACCAGAGGCCGCCATGCCCCACACCTATGAAACGGACGGGGCAGAAATCTACCGCCGCTCCTTTGCCACGATCCGGGACGAGGCGGACCTCGCACGGTTCACCCACGCAGAAGAGGTGGTGGTGGTGCGCATGATCCACGCAGCCGGGATGGTGGGGCTCGAAGCGTTCGTCGATTTCACGCCCGGCATGGCCGAAGCCGCCCGGGAAGCGCTGGAGGCTGGAGCGCCGATCCTGTGCGACGCGCGGATGGTCAGCGAAGGGATTACCCGCAGCCGCCTGCCCGCCGCCAATGCCGTGATCTGCACGCTTCACGATCCCGAAGTTCCGGCGCGCGCGGCGGCGATGGGCAACACGCGTTCCGCTGCGGCGCTGGAGTTGTGGCGGCCCTATCTTGCGGGGGCCGTGGTCGCCATCGGGAATGCCCCAACCGCCCTTTTCCACCTTCTGAACATGCTGGAAGACCCCACCGTCCCCCGACCCGCCGCGATCATCGGCGCCCCTGTCGGATTTATCGGTGCCGCCGAATCCAAGGCCGCCCTGATTGCTGCCCCGCCCTGCCCCGCGCTGGCCGTCAGGGGGCGGCTCGGCGGATCGGCGATCGCGGTCGCGGCGGTCAACGCGTTGGCCAGCCGGAGGGAATGATGGCGCGGGTGATCTGTGCAGGCCTCGGCCCCGGCGATCCGGCCCTGATGTCGGTCAAGGCCGACCGGGCCGTGCGCGGCGCGGGTCAGGTCGCTTTTTTCCGCAAAGCAGGAAGACGCGGTCAGGCACGCGCCATTGTCGAGGGGATGCTGGCGCCGGGCGCTACCGAATACGCGATGGAATATCCGGTCACGACTGAACTGCCCTTTGACAGCCCCGCCTACATCGCGGCCCTTTCGGCCTTCTACGATGAATGGGCCGCGCGTCTGCTCGCGCTGCAGGGCGAGGTTGTGGTGCTCTGCGAGGGCGATCCGTTTTTCTACGGTTCGTTCATGCATCTCTACACGCGGCTAGTTGGCAGGACGAACGTTGAGGTGATCCCCGGCATCCCCGGCATGGTGGGATGCTGGAACGGTATCGGCCCGATGACATGGGGCGACGACGTGCTGACCGTGCTGATGGGCACAATGCCAGAGGATGATCTTGTGGCGCGGATGGCGGGGTCAGAGGCGCTGGCCATCATGAAGACGGGGCGCAACCTACCCCGCGTGCGTGCGGCGCTGGCGCGTGCAGGGCGACTTGATGAAGCGGTGCTGGTCGAGCGCGGCACGATGGCGGGGCAACGGATCGCGCGGCTGACAGAGGTGGAAGCCACCGATTGCCCCTATTTCGCGATCGTCCTGGTACCCGGCAACGGGCGCCGCCCAGAGACGCCGGAATGACCGCATGGCGCCTGCAATGAACGGCTGGATCGCAGTAGCCGGACTTGGCCCCGGAGACGACCAGTTGGTGACGCCCGAGGTCACGGCGGCACTGGCAGAGGCGACCGATGTCGTAGGATACTTCCCTTACGTGGCGCGGGTTGCGCCGCGCCCGGGTCTGATGCTGCATGCTTCTGACAATCGCGTGGAACTGGACAGGGCAGCACTTGCGCTGCGCCTTGCATCCGAGGGGCGCCGGGTTGTGATCGTGTCGTCGGGCGATCCTGGCGTCTTTGCCATGGCCTCGGCGCTTTTCGAAGCGCTGGAGGTGGCGAATGGCGATCCCGACATCCGCATCCTTCCCGGTATTACCGCGATGCTGGCGGCAGCCGCACGAGCGGGCGCGCCCTTGGGCCATGATTTCTGTGCGATCAATCTGTCAGACAATCTTAAGCCGTGGGATGTGGTCGAGCGTCGGTTGCGTCTGGCTGCAGAGGCCGGGTTCGCCATGGCCTTCTACAACCCACGATCCGCCAGCCGCCCGCATCAGTTCGCCCGGGCGCTTGAAGTGCTGTCAGAGATTTGCGAATCCGGCCGACTGATCACTTTCGCCCGCGCCGTCACCACACCTGAAGAGCGGATAGAGACTGTGACACTGGCCGAGGCGCGACCCGAGATGGCCGACATGCGCACGGTCGTGATCGTCGGAAACGCACAGACACGGCGGGTGGGGCGATGGGTCTATACCCCCCGATCAGCACCATGAAGCCAACGCATCGCATCCTTAACGGAATGAACGACGTGCCGATCCGGAACCGGGGGCCGCTCGATCAGGATGACGGGCAAGCCCAACATACGCGCGGCGTCGATCTTGGCGCGAGCGCCGACGCCGCCTGCGTTCTTGGCAACCACAAGGTCGATGCCATGCGCGCGCATCAGCGCAAGGTCTCCGTCAAGGCCAAAAGGACCCCGGGTCACAGTCACTGTAGCCTCAGGCAGTGGAAGGGGGCTGGTCGGCGGGTCAACGACGCGCAGAAGGTAATGGTGTTCGGGACGCGCAGAGAAGGCCGCGATTTCCTGCCGACCGATGGCAAGGAACACGCTTGCCTTGGCCATTGGAAGCGCCGTCACAGCGGCGGCTGTATCGGCCACGCGGATCCATTGGTCGCCGTGGGCTTGGGCCCATGCGGGACGTTCAAGGGCAATCAACGGGACGCCTGCGATGGCGCAGGCCCCGACGGCATTACCGCTCATCCGAGCGGCGAAGGGATGGGTCGCATCGACGACATGGCTGATATCTTCCGCGCCAAGAAAGGTTGCAAGGCCTGCGACCCCGCCAAAGCCACCCACCCGCATCGGCAGGGGCTGGGGCGCCGGCGCTGCCGTGCGCCCGGCATAGGAAAAAAGTCCCGCGATACCCGCCGCAGCCATGGCTTCGGCCAATGCCGCAGCCTCGGTCGTCCCACCGAGCAAGAGCACCCGTGCTGGTTTCCCCGTCATCATGCAGGCACAATGCGCGGGCGGGCAGGTGCCCGCAAGCCAAGGGCATTGCGATGACGACCGCGTGGCTCAGCCTGATCGGGATAGGCGAAGACGGGTGCGCAGGCCTTGGGCCCGCCGCCCGCGCTGCGCTTGATGGCGCTGATCTGGTGTTTGGCGGTCCGCGGCACCTCGATCTGGCCGGGGTCGGCTCGAAGGGGCAGCCTTGGCCCGTTCCCTTTGACGTGGCGCCGGTACTGGCGCATCGCGGCCGCTCGGTTGTGGTTCTGACCTCGGGTGATCCGTTCTGGCATGGCGCAGGTGGCAGCCTTGCCGCGTATCTGGCGCCGGGCGAATGGGTCAGCCACCCCGCACTGTCTGTCTTCCAGTTGATGGCCAACCGTCTGGGATGGCGGCTGGAAGAGGTGATCTGCCTTGGCCTCCACGCCGCGCCCTATCCGCGCCTTTTGCCCCATCTGCACCCCGGCAGGCGTATCCTTTGCACGCTGCGGGACGGAGCCGCGGTTGCCGAGTTGGCAAATTGGCTGGCGGCTCGGGGCTTTGGTTCATCGCACCTGACAGTGATGGAACGTCTTGGCGGTCCAGCCGAGCGTTTGCGCGAAACCCGCGCCGCGCCGTTTGCGAGTGAACAGATCGATGCGCCAGTGGCACTGGCGATCCGGCCTGCGGGCGCGCCCGGATTGCCGCGCAGTGCGGGTCTGCCCGACGCAGGCTACGCGCAGGATGGGCAGATTACCAAGGCGCCAATCCGTGCGCTGACCCTTGCCGCGCTGGCGCCCCGCCCGGGCCATCATCTGTGGGATGTGGGTGCCGGGTCTGGCTCGGTATCGGTGGAGTTCTGCCTTGCGGGTGGACGTGCAACGGCCATTGAGGCGCGGGGCGACCGGGTCGCGAACATCCGGCAGAATTGCGTGGATTTCGGGCTGACGCACTGCCTGAGGGTGGTGGAGGGCCGCGCGCCTGCGGCGCTGGCCGACCTTGAGCCCCCTGATGCGGTCTTTGTGGGCGGAGGCTGCGATGCAGCATTGATCGAGGCGCTTTGGGCCCGCCTCGCCCCCGGCGCGCGTCTTGTGGTGAACGCGGTGACGCTTGAGACCGAAACCCTTTTGATGCAGCACCATGCGATCAAGGGCGGCACCCTTTTGCGCCTCGACATTGCCGAGGCGGCGCCGCTTGGCCGGATGCGGGGCTGGTCACCATCCCGCACAGTCGTGCAGTGGAGCGTGGCGCGATGAGGGTCGCGGGGATCGGCTTTCGGCAGGATGCGCCCGAAGCCGCGTTGCGCGCGGCGCTGGACGCAGCAGGCGGGCCGGTGGACGCCATAGCGACCGCTGCCGACAAAGCCGATGCGCCCGCTTTTCGCTCGCTCGCCGAAAGCCTTGGTCTGCCCGCGTTTTCAATCCCCCTGCCCGCCCTTGTTGCGGCCCCTGCAGCGCCCTCGCCACATGCGCCGGCGCGCTACGGCGGCCACAGTCTTGCCGAAGCCGCCGCCCTTGCCGCGCTTGGCCCGGGCGCGCGGCTTTTGGCACCGCGCGTGGCCGCCCCCGGCGGACAGGCCACCGCCGCCATTGCAGAAGGATCCGCCCGCATGATCGTTCACTTCATCGGCGCAGGCCCGGGCGCCCCAGACCTGCTGACACTGCGGGGGCGTGATCTGATCGCCGCCTCGCCCGTCTGCCTTTATGCCGGGTCGCTGGTGCCCGCGGCGATCCTGGCCCATTGCCCGCCCGGCGCGCGGATCGTGAATACCGCCCCCCTCAGCCTTGACGAGATAATGGCCGAGATCGCCACGGCCCATGATGCGGGGCAGGATGTGGCGAGGCTGCATTCCGGGGATGTGTCGGTCTGGTCGGCGATGGGCGAACAATTGCGGCGGCTGCGCGCCATGGGCATCGCCTACGATGTGACGCCGGGCGTGCCCTCTTTCGCCGCCGCCGCAGCGGCACTCGGGGCGGAACTGACGCTGCCGGGACTTGCGCAATCGGTGGTCCTGACGCGGACGCCCGGACGGGCCAGCGCGATGCCGCCTGGCGAGACGCTGGCCGCGTTCGGGGCCACGGGCGCCACGCTGGCGATCCACCTGTCGATCCACCTGATCGAAAAGGTGGTTGCCGATCTTGCCCCTCACTATGGCGAGGGATGCCCCGCTGCCGTGGTCTGGCGCGCATCTTGGCCGGATCAGCGGATCGTACGTGCCACCCTTGCCACGTTGGCCGCAGCAATCGGGCCAGAGATGGAGCGCACGGCGCTGATCCTTGTGGGGCCAGCACTGGGGGCTGAAGGGTTTGACGAAAGCCGCCTTTACGCGGGTGACTATGACCGCCGCTACCGCCCGGTGGGAACGGACCCGAGGTTTCCCGAATGATCCCCGGTCTGGTGATCTCTGCCCCGGCTTCAGGCACCGGCAAGACAACCGTGACGCTTGGCCTTATCGCCGCCTTTCGTGCGCGCGGGCTGTCGGTACAGCCCTATAAATGCGGGCCTGACTATATTGATCCCGCCTTTCACGCCGCTGCTGCCGGGCGCCCGGCGTTCAACCTTGACAGCTGGTCCATGACCGGCCCCGACATCACTGCGCGCATCGCGCCAGCCAGCGCTGATCTGATCCTTGCCGAAGGGGCGATGGGCCTGTTCGACGGCGTGGCGACCCCCGGCGCGGCGGGTACAGGGGCCAGCGCAGATATAGCGGCGCTCACCGGATGGCCGGTGATGCTGGTGCTCGACGCCTCCGGTCAGGCGCAATCAGTGGGGGCGGTGGCGGCCGGGTTTTCCCGCTTTCGCAAGGGAGTGGCCGTGGCCGGGGTGATCCTGAACCGTGTGGCCTCACCCCGGCACGAGGCGATGCTGCGGGCGGGGCTGGCCGAGGCGGGCGTGGCATGCCTTGGCGCATTGCCACGCAACCCGGCGCTGGCGCTGCCCGAACGCCATCTGGGGTTGGTGCAGGCTGAGGAGCATGGCGGGCTGCAGGCCTTTATCGACGCCGCAGGCAGGTTCCTTACCGCCCATGCCGATCTTGACATGATTGCTGCCGCTGCCCGGCCATTTGCCGCCATGGGCACCCCTCGCCGGCTGCCCCCTCCGAGCCAGCGCATCGCACTTGCGCGGGATGCGGCGTTCAGCTTTGTCTATCCCCACCTTCTGGCGGATTGGCGAGCGGCCGGGGCCGAGGTTCTGCCCTTTTCGCCCCTTGCCGATGAGGCGCCCGATGCAAGCGCCGATGCCTGCTGGTTGCCCGGCGGCTATCCCGAACTGCATGCAGGGCAGCTTGCCGCCGCTGGCCGCTTTCACGCAGGCCTGCGCGACTTTGCCGACACGCGCCCGGTGCATGGCGAATGCGGGGGGTACATGGCGATGGGCGAGGCGCTGATCGACAAGGATGGCACGCGGCATCAGATGGCGGGGCTCTTGGGATTGGTCACAAGCTATCAGACGCGCAAGATGCATCTTGGCTACCGCCGCGCGACGCTGCTTGATGGGATGGCAAGCCTGCCTGCGGGTGCAGCGCTGGTGGGGCACGAGTTCCACTACTCCACCATCCTGGCGCAACCGGATATCCCACTTGCCACCGTGACCGATGCCGCGGGCGGGGCTATCGTGGAAAGCGGCAGCCGGCGCGGCCCTGCCACGGGCAGCTTCTTTCACCTGATCGGGCCAGCCGCATGACCGGTTTTGTGTCTTTCGTGTCTTCCGGCCCAGGTGACCCAGAGCTTTTGACGCTGAAGGCGGTGGACAGGTTGGCCCATGCCGATGCGGTGCTGTTTGATGACTTGTCTGCCGGGCCCATCCTTGCCCACGCCCGCCCGGGTGCCGATCTTGTGGGAGTGGGCAAGCGCGCGGGGCGCCCCTCGCCGAAACAGGATCATGTCAGCCGTTTGCTGGTGGATTACGCGCTGACCGGCGCTCGCGTGGTGCGGCTGAAATCTGGCGACGCGGGGCTGTTCGGGCGGCTGGAGGAGGAGACGACGGCGCTTGCCGTCGCCCATGTCCCCTTCGAAATCATCCCCGGCGTCACCTCAGCTTCTGCCGCCGCTGCTGCCGCGATGATCCCGCTGACGCGGCGGCTGACGGCGCGGCGGGTCCAGTTCATCACCGGGGCAGATACGACCGGTGGATTGCCGCAAGGTTTGAACTGGCGCGCCCTCGCCGACCCGGAGGCCACGACCGTTGTCTATATGGGCAAGCGCACGTGGCCCGAGCTGGCTGCACGCCTTTTAGCCGAAGGCTTGCCCGCCACGACCCCCGCGCTTCTCGCCGAAGCAGTGAGTCACGCTGACCAGCGCATTACCCGCGCGACCGTGGGCACCCTTGCCACGCAGCCCTCCCTCATCGAAAGCACACAGCCCGCGCTGATCATCTACGGTCCGCTTGCAGACGGGGCAGGATAATGCGGATTGTGTTTTGCACCGCTTGCCCGCTTGGAAAAGGCGACTTTGCAGATGCGTTTTGCGCGGCACTGACGTCAGCAGGCATATCGGTCGAGATTTCGGGCACCGACTGCATGTCAGGCTGCGCGCGCGCTTCGACCGTTGCATTTCGCGCACCCGGAAAGACAGCCTACCTGTTTGGTGACCTGACCGATGCCGACCTTCCGGATTTGATCGCCTTTGCGCGCCTCTACGCCGCCTCACACGATGGAGTCTTTACCGACGCCCGCCCGCTGGGTGGCCTGCGGTTCAAGGCAATCGCCCGTATCCCCGGATAAGGAGAATGTCGCCCCGAAACAGCGAAATGGCGCATTCGGGGTTGACCGCAAGGGCGCCTCGGCGCCACATGACCGGGCATGGTGTCCGACGGCTGCGAAACGCGCCCGGACTGAAACGGGAATGGGGTACGGGCGGACCAAATCGCGGCGCCCAAATCCTCAGCCGCCCCCGCGACTGTCAGCGGTGAGCGGCCTTCCATCGGGCCACTGGGGGGAAACCCCCGGGAAGGCGGAAGGTACGCTACGACCCGCGAGCCAGGAGACCGGCCAGGCATGGGAACGTGAAACGCCGTCGGGTGTGACGGCAGGGAGAATTGACGATGAAGACTGAAGCCCGCGCCAACACTTTGCGCCCCTCGGCCGCAACCGTCGCGCTACCGATCCTGTTTGTCGCCGTCCTTGGCGCGATGATTGTCTTCGTGGCAGGCCACGCGCAATCGGGCGCCCTGCACGATGCGGCGCATGATATCCGTCACGCGACGGGCTTTCCCTGCCACTGAGGCGGGGCTGATCCCATGATCCAACGCATGCTGACCAGCGCGCTCTTTGCGGGCGCGATAGCCGGGATATTCGCTGCCGTTTTGCATTTCGCTTTCGTGCAACAGTCAATCTTGCTTGGCGAAGCCTATGAAAGCGGAGACCTTGCGCATTTTGCAGCGCCTCAGGCGGACCACGACCATGCTGTGGTCAAAGAGGCGGCGCATGACCATAACGCCCACGACCATGGCGAAGCTGCAAGTGGCTTGCGCCGTGATGGCCTGACCGTTGCGTTCGCAACCCTCCTCTACGTGGGCTACGGCCTTCTTCTGGTTGCCGGATTTGCGCTGGCAGAGGCCGCAGGGCAGCGCATCACCCCCGCCGCCAGTCTTTTGTGGGGGATTGCGGGTTTTGCTGCAGTACAACTTGCCCCGGCCATGGGCCTTTCACCCGAACTGCCCGGCACGCTGGCAGCCGATCTGACAGCGCGGCAGGTCTGGTGGGTGGGTACGGTGGTGGCCACGGCGCTTGGCCTTGGCACGCTTGCCTTCGGGCGCGGGCTCATGGCGATTGCGATTGCGGGGGTCCTGCTGGCGCTACCCCACGTTATCGGCGCTCCGGTTCCGGATGGGTTCCAAGGGGCGGCACCGCCCGAACTGGCATCCACATTTGCGGCACGGACGCTTGGCACCGGGCTTGCGGTCTGGGCGGCGCTGGGTTGGCTTGCCGGGCGTTTCTGGACGGTGCGCGCGGCGTGAGCCTGACGCTGACCCTCATCGGCATCGGCACGGGGAACCCTGACCACCTGACGCGCGGCGCCATCGCCGCAATGAACCGTGCCGATCTGATCCTGATTCCGCGAAAGGGTGAAACGAAGGCAGATCTGGCAGCGTTTCGCCAGTCGATCCTTGCAGAGGTGCTGACCAATCGGGACACCGCGATTGCCACATTCGATTTGCCCGAGCGCGACGAGGCGACGCCAGACTATCTTGCCCGCGTGGATGATTGGCACGATGCAATTGCCCAAGTCTGGGCCAAGACCATCGCCGCGCATTCCGGCCCAAAGGCCCGCGTGGCCCTGCTCGTTTGGGGTGATCCGTCGCTGTATGACAGCACGCTGCGCATTGCGGTCCGCCTGAAGCCCGCGCCGCAGGTCGAAGTCGTCCCTGGGATCACCGCGCTGCAAGCCCTGACGGCGGCGCATGCGATCCCCTTGAATGCGCTGAACGCCCCCGTGACCATCACAACCGGGCGCCGTTTGCGGGATCATGGCTGGCCGGACGGTGCTGGGCGGATCGCGGTGATGCTGGATGGCGCCTGTGCTTTTCAAACCTTGCCACCTGCGGGGTTGATGATCTGGTGGGGGGCCAATCTTGGTTTGGCCGAACAGGAGCTGGACCATGGGCCGCTAGCCGAAACCGCGCCCCGCATCCTGAAGGCCCGCGCCGAGCTGCGGGCGCGGCACGGCTGGGTGATGGATGTCTACCTTCTGTCCCGCGACGTCCCGACGCCCTGACATCCTTGCGCAAAGCACCTATGGTCACCGCAAAGGACAGCCGATGCAGGACCAGGCCACCACCACCCACCAGAGCCATGATCACGACGCCGCTGGACATGGCCACAGCCACGGTGAAGGAGATCTGCGGCTGACGCTGCTTACGCTAGCCGGACTTGCGGCCGGGACGGTGAATGCGTTCCTTGTCCCGGGGCTTTGGGGTCCGGTCGGCCTTGCCGTCGCCTATGCTGCCGGGGGCATTCCGCCTGCGGTCGAAGCCATTGGCACACTCTTCAGACGCCGCATTCTGGATATCGATCTTCTGATGGTGATCGCCGCATTGGCCGCAGCCTCTGTGGGTGCTGCGCTGGAAGGGGCCGTGCTTCTGGCGCTTTTCTCGATCTCCAACACGCTCGAAACTCGGGCGATGGGCCGCGCACGCCGCGCGGTCGAGGCGCTGATGGACCTGCGCCCCGATGTGGCGCTGCGTCGTACTGACAAGGGTACCGAAGAAGTAGCTGTTGCATCTCTCACCCCCGGTGACCGGCTGATCCTGCGCCCTGGCGCGCGCGTGCCAGTAGACGGGCGGATCGTAGAAGGCGAGGGGCGGCTTGATGAAAGCACGCTGACGGGCGAAGCGATGCCCGTGGCCAAAGGCCTGGGGGCGCAGGTCTTTGAGGCGACGGTGAACCTGCACGCGGTGATCGAGATCGAAGTGACGAGGTCACTTGCGGAAAGTTCGGTTGCCCGGATGATCGCGCTGGTGACAGAGGCGCAAGCCGCGCGTGCCCCGTCCGAGCGCTTTTCCGACTGGTTCGGACAGCGCTATACCGTCGCGGTTCTGGCGGGATCAATCGTTGCGCTCGGGGTCTTTCTTGCCCTCGGCACCCCTTTGCAGGACGCACTCTATCGCGCGGCCACCCTGCTTGTCGCGGCCAGCCCCTGCGCCGTGGTGATCTCGGTCCCCGCCGCGATTCTGTCGGCGCTGTCTGTGGCCGCACGCGGGGGGGTGTTGTTCAAGGGCGGGGCCGCGCTGGAAACCTTGGCCAAGGTTCGCGCTTATGCCTTTGACAAGACGGGAACGCTGACAACGGGCCGCGCCGAAGTGACAGCGGTGGTAGCAGAAGATGAACCCCGGTTTCTTGCGCTTCTGGCCGGCATCGAGGCACAATCCGAGCACCCCATAGCCGAGGCTGTGCGCCGCATGGCAGAGGCGCGGGGGATCATCCCGACAGTTATCACCGGGGTCGAAACCACGCCAAGCGAAGGGGTGACCGGGCGGGATGCCGAGGGTGCGCTCTGGGCGGGCAACCGCCGCATGGCTGCGCGGATGGGCGCGGCACTGGACGCGCCGGGGCTGGCCGCGCTGGATGAGGGCGCCGAGACAGTGGTCTATCTGGGGCGTGGTCCGCACCTGACCGGTGCGCTTGCTGTGGCCGACACGCCGCGCGGCACATCAGCCGCCGGGCTTGCCGCCTTGCGCGACGCAGGAGTGGCCGAGATTGCGCTGATGACGGGGGACCGGCGCCCTGTCGCACTGCGGATCGGGCAAGGCTTGGGTCTTGCGCCTGAAGAAATTCATGCCGATCTTCTGCCCGCCGACAAGGTGGCTCTGGTGTCGGACCTTGCGGCGAAGGGGCCCGTGGCCTTTGTCGGCGACGGGGTCAACGACGCTGCTGCCCTTGCCCGCGCCGATGTGGGCATCGCCATGGGCGTTGCGGGGTCGGAGGTGGCGTTGCAGGCCGCCGACGTGGCTTTTCTGTCAGACGACATGACGCGCCTTGCAGCGGCGCATCGGCTTGCCCGCCGTGCGGCAGGCATCATACGTCAGAACCTGACCTTCTCGATCGGTGCGATGTCGGTGCTGGTTCTTTCGGCGCTCGCGTTCGAATTGCCGCTGCCGTTGGCGGTGATCGGGCATGAGGGGGGAACGCTTCTGGTGGTTCTGAACGGGCTGCGCCTTCTGGCCGATCCCATCAGGGTCAGGGCACACGGCTGAGGCGCCCGATCCCATAAATCCCGTCCCGAACGGTCCGCCCCATCGCTTCCCGACAGGAAAAACCGGCCTCCGGCAGCGCGTGTGTTCTGGCATCGCGTCAGCGCAGCCAAAGCCCTTCGCGCTTGATCGTGTTCCGGATCGCCTGTTCGCGCCGGGGCAAATCGGCACGGTCGAACATGGCACGCAGCTTGCGCCCCTTGCCCTGATAGACAAGCTTGCGCATCGCCTCGCTTTCTTTCAGCAACTTCTTCACCGCCTGCGGCGCCGCCACCGTCTCCAGCACGTCCACCGCCCGGTCGCTTTCCTTGGCATAAAGCAGCGGCAGTGCGCGGTAGTGGCAGGTTACATCACCGTCCATCCCGGCGAGATCCAGCCCGGGGCGCCCGCCGCCAAACGAATGGATCACCAGCGGCAGCGCCACCTGATCAAGCCAGGGATCAAGAGGCTGACAGATGAGCGCCTGGGGCCGGTCGTCGCGGATCGAGATGGCATAATCCAGAAAGCGTTGCCCAAAGGCGCGCGGGCTTTGGTGAAAGAACCAGCCCGCGTTGAAATAGAGATAGCGTTGCCAGTATTCGTCGGGCTGGCTTCGGTCGAGCGATGACGCATAATCCAGCCCGAACCTTTCATAAAGTGACGTCCAGATCGCGCCGTAGCCCGGCCCGTAAAGCTCGATGACTGGCCACGTCCCCTCGCGCCGCATAGAGGCTGCGGGGCGCGCGAAATCGAACGGCATCTGCGACAACGGGCCGGTGACAAGGGTATCGGTATCCAGAAACAAAAACGGCTCATCAGGAAGCGCCAGCAGGCATTCGATCTTGTTGCCATGGGGGTAAGAGGCGCCGAAGTGGCGGCACTCGAAAGGCAGGAATTCTACACCAAGTTCAGTCAGCGCCGCACGCAGGGCAGGATCGGCGAGGCGCGGATCGCCCGGCCAACGGGGACCGGGCTGTGGCTCTGCCAGAAACAATCGCCCGGAATATCCCGGGTCGCAGGCGCGCAAGGACGCCACGAGCAAAAGCGCCTCAACGGCAAGGCGCCCATCCTGTACGACCGCGACCAGATTGAAGGGTTGCCTTGCCGCTTTTGCCTCGGTCATACTCTGCTCATTTCATGCTGTCGCCGCCCCATTCCCGGCGTCCTGACCAAACCTACATATCTTGTACCGGAGATCATTGCGATGAAGTTTGGCTTTGCCACCCTGCCGTTTCTGGCCATGTTCGCGTTTACAGCAACGGCCCAAACCCCGCCTACTGATTACACCACGCCGGAAGGTGCTGCCTTCATCCACCAACAGATCAAGAATCAGATCCTCAGCTTCAAGCAGGAGGGCGACGCCGATTTCATCTATTTCACCGCGATCCTAGGCTGGCGCTGCGGGATGCGAGAGCTTTTCTACGGCGTGAACGGCGAGCCTGCGGTCATCCAGTTCCCGCTGGAACCGTGCTACCGCGAGTTTCGCGATCCCAACAGCTTTGACGGTACCAACACCTGGCCCTTCTTCATCAAGGTGCCCACGGGCAGCGTACAGACGGTCACGCTGCGGGCAATCTATGAAGATGGCACCAGCGCCACCTTCACTTCGGAACGTGCCAAGAACCTCGTCCGCTAGACGCCGGGCGAGAACCGCAAAGACAGGCAGGACATGCCGCCATCAAGTTTGGCGCATTCTGAGTTGCCGATCTCGCGCACGGTGTAGCCTGCGGCCTCCACCGCTGCGCGCGTGGCTGGAAACCCTGCGGCCATCAGGACTAGATCGTTGAAGCGGATCGCATTGGCGGCCGCTTCCTCGCCCACGCCGGTGTGAATGACGCGGTAGCCCGTGAAGCAGCCCGAGGCCGCAAGCCGCGGGGTTGCGAGGATCGTTCCGGCGTCCAGGAGCGAACAATCGGTCTTGAAGTGCAGAACACCTGGTGGGGTGTGCACCTCGCGCAAGCTGTGGCCCCACGGCGCAATAAATGCAGTCAGTTCTGCAATCCCTGCTGCATTGGTGCGGGCTGAACGGCCCACCAGCACCTCGTGACCCGTTACCAGAATGTCGCCGCCCTCGATGAAGCTGCCAGGTTCTTTGATCCTGGCCACATTCCCGTAAAGCGCCTCAAGGTGTGGTGCCATTTCGGAAGCCTCGCCAAGACGGCTGGGCGCGCCGGGGCGCATGATAACGGCGCCTTGTGGCAGGCAAAGGGCCGTATCTTCCACGAAAACCGAATCCGGATAGGCGGGCAGCGATGGCAGTTCGATGACCGTGGCACCAGTAGCCCGCAAGGCAGACACGTAGTCAGCGTGATGCGCCTCCATCTCTTGCAGATCAGGCGCGCCTGTATCGACCGCACGCAGGCCATGGGTGATGCTGGCCGCCGGGCGGCGGGTGATTGCGTGTGTGAACCGGAAGGATGCCTCGTCCATCGCCACTCCTTTTTGTGCAGGCCGTTCCGCGCGCTAGCGGCTTCGGCTCGGCGAGGGAAGACCGGGTAGCCCTAGTTTGCCACGGCGCTGTGTACGAAAAGCGGTTGCCCCTCGAACGTGTACCCTTCGATCACGGCCTTACCGCGCGGGCCTGCCAGCCAATCCTCCAGCCGGACGATGGCCGCAGCGTTGACGTTGGGATGTTCTGCGGGGTTCACGGGCAAAAGCGAGTAGGGATTGAACAACACGGGATCGCCAGAAAAGAGCATCACAAGATCGCCCTTGTTGCCAAAGGTCAGCCATGTTGGCCGGTCGGTCAGGATGTAGGCATCAAGCCCCGATGCCGTGTTCAGCGCGGCGCCCATCCCGGCCCCCACGGCACGGTAAGCCTCGCCCAGGGTGGCAGTGTCGATCCCGGCGTTTTGCCACAAGGCAAGCTCCATCTTGTGGGTGCCGCTGTCGTCGCCACGCGAAACGAACACCGCATCGGCGGTGTCGATCCGCTGCATGGCGTCAACGGCTGTTGCGGCTTCGCCCACCTTTGCCGGGTCTGCCGATGGTCCGACAATCACGAAATCATTGTACATGATCTCGCGTCGATGCGTGGCGTGACCCGCCGCTACAAACGCCTCTTCCGCGGGGCGCGCGTGCACCAGTGCCGCATCCACATCTCCAGCCTCGGCCATTTTAAGCGCTTGCCCGGTACCGACGACCAAAAGCTGCACCTCGATGCCCAATTCATCCTTGATCGCGGGCAACAGCACATCGGCAAGCCCCGAGTTCTCGAACGAAGTCGTTACCGCAAGCCGTACCGTTTCGGCGCTTGCCGCCGCAGGCAGGGTGAGGGCCGACAACAGCAAAAGTATTCGCAAGTACATGGGTCACTCCACGATTTGGCCGTTGAGAAAGGCACGCGCCTCGGTGGTTTCAGGGAACGCGAAGAATGCCCCTGCCGGGCTAGCCTCGCAGATATTGCCGTGTACCAAGAGAATGATATCGTCCGCAAGGCGGCGCGCCTGGCCCTGGTCATGTGTCGCCATGATGATCCGGGTGCCGGTGTCGCGTGCCTCTGTCAGAATCGCCTCGATCTCGCGCGTGGCGCGCCCGTCAAGATTGGCGCAAGGCTCGTCCAGAAAGAGGATTTGCGGGCGCCGGATCAGCGCGCGCGCCAGTGCAAGCTTTTGCTTCTCGCCCCCCGACAGCACGCTTGCGGGCCGGTCGAGCGCATGACCAAGGCCCACCTTCGCCGCAAAGTCCCGCGCCGCTGCGCGCGCGTCGGCCCGGCGGGTTCCGGCGACGATCAGGGCATAGGCAATGCTGTCGGTCACGTCGCGCCGCATCATCGTCGGCGTCTGAAAAACATAGGCCTGTCGTTTGCGCGCCTGTTCATCGGGCACTGCCCACCGCACGGTCCCGCGAACAGGGCGTTCCAAGCCATGCATCATCCGCAAGAGCGAGGTTTTGCCCGATCCGTTCGGGCCCATCACAATGGTCAGCCCTCGGGCACCCACTTCCAGATTGATCGGCCCGATGAGCCGCGTGCCACGCCGTGCCACCTCTGCTGCCTCAATGGACAGGGGGAAGATGCTGTCTACCAATGGCCCGACCTCTCGGTCCGCGAGAGCGCATGGATGGCAAGATTCACCGCGATGGCCAACCCGATCAGCACAAAGCCAAGGCCAAGCGCCAGCGCAAAGTTTCCCTTGCCCGTCTCAAGCGCGATGGCGGTGGTCAGAACACGCGTAGCATGGTCGATGTTGCCGCCTACGATCATGATCGCACCGACCTCGCCTATGGCACGGCCAAATCCCGCAAGGCAGGCTGTCAGAAGCGCCCTGCGTCCGTCCCAAAGCAGCGTCGTGATGCGCTGGACCCGCGTCGTATTCAGCGAAATAAGCAGGTCATGATATTCTGCCCAAAGATCCCGCAGCGCCTGGTGCGCGATCGAGGCGATCAGCGGCGTGACAATGATGACTTGCGCGAAGATCATCGCGGTTGGCGTAAAAAGAAGGCCCATCACGCCGAAAGGCCCCGAGCGGCTGAGAAGAAGATAGACGATCAAACCCACGACTACGGGCGGCAGGCCCATCAGGGCATTCAGAAGCGCGATCACATGGCGACGGCCCCTGAAGCGGTTGACGGCCAGCCAAGCCCCGAGCGGCAGACCGATCACGGACGCGATGACAACCGCAGACAGGGTCACTTGCAACGAGCGTAGCGTGATTTCAATCAGGTCGCGGTCAAGGCCCGCGATCAACCGCGCCGCTGCAGCAAGGCCCTGCACAATGTCGTTCATGGGCGGCGGCGTTTCTTTCGCTGGTCAGGATTGAGGCGAGGTCCTGATATCATCCTGCGTCGCCGTGGGAAGGACCAAACCGACCTATTCCGCACCCTTGCGAAGAACGGCAACGGATCGTCCGGCCGAAGGTTTGGCGCCTATTCCTCGGCCAGGATCGCGTCGACGTCCACGGGTTCAGGCGGGGCGACACCGCGACCGAGACCCATGTAGAGTTTCTGCATGTCCACGAAAGGACCGTCGGTCAGCGCGTCACGCATGGCTGCCCAAGGGATCGGGTTTGCCAGGATGGCATCGTAGGCGCTGCGCGAAACCACCAGCAGATCACCACGTGAACCTTCAGCCGCCGTCGAGAGCCATGCAAACCCCAATTCGGTGCCAAGGTCCTGCACCAACCGCAACTCGATCCCAGGGGCCAAAGGGGCCAAAGGCAGCGCGCGGATCATGTCGAGCTTCAGCATCTCCAATGCCACGTCGTCGAGTCCCATCTCGCGCGCAATCAGCTTTTCTCGCACTGCAGGCCAGCCAAACGTCAGCCGCACCGTCAGATCGCGACCGATCTCTTGCGCGGCAGGTGGCGCCACGCTGCCATAGGATGCTGTGAAAACGGCGAGGATTTCGTCTTCAACCTCAAGATAGGCAGGCAAGCGCGGCGCGGGCATCGCGGCGATCCACTGCCCGCGTGCGGCATCAAGAAAGTTGAACTCCGGCTGCAACCGGAAGCCACGGCCGCAGGCGGGACAAGTGGTATCCTGAAAGCGATCCTCCAGAATATCGAGGCGCAGGTCAGCGCGGCGGTCAGCGTTAACACTGCCCACGGCCTCCATCGTGATCAGCGCCTTGCAGCCGGGGCAGACAAGGTTGACGGGGTGAAAGAGTGACATCGGGTTTCCTTTCGCGACCGCGCGTCAGAGCGCAGCCAGCCAACCGGCAGAGGGATGCGTGGGTTTCAGCTTGCCCGAGTGATAGGCCGCGTAAAGCTCGGCGAACCATTCGCCGGGGGCACGGAACTGGTAACCCGTCATCCCCTGCTTGCGCGCAGCCAGCGCATACCCCGTCCAGGTGAAATCGTAGCTTTCCTGATAGACCGTGCCGCCGATGGCGATCTTGGCCGCCGTGGAATTGCTTGACCACGGCTTGCCGCCCACAAAGGTTGTTGCGGCCCAAGCCTCGAACGCGACACGCCGGCTTTCCCACTGCTCGGGGTCGGTACCGGCGGGTGCGGGTGGCACCGCTGGCGTCGCGCGCGTCAGAAACTGGCCCATGTATGTGGCGTCGTACTTGAAGTGCCCCTCGATTGCCTTGGCGATGGCTTGCGTGTTCTGTCCAAAGAATGTCCAGCCACCATAGGCCGCCCCGGACTGGTTCTTGTTCATGAAGCCGTTCTTGTCGTCCACCGCATGTCCCACCTCGTGCAGGGTGTTCCACGAAAAAAACGACACTTCCTTGTCATCGACGGGCTTGCAGTCTTCGTCGGCGCCGCCGACTTCGTGTTCGCGTCCAAAGCCGTAGGCGCCGCTCAGCACCGCGTCGCCCTCGCGCATCACGACATCCTTGTCGGTATCGGCATAGTAGCTGCCACCGCCACTTTCGATGTTGGTGAACTTGCGCATGCTGTCGCTGTCGACGACGTGGCCGTCGGGTAGCTTGCTCATGATTTCGTAGAAGCGCTTGATGTTGGGGCCGTCGAGCGCGCCGTCAAGCACCGGGCCGGTCGGCTTGCCCGCCGCATCGACGCCCGAGAAGTTTTCCAGCTTGCAGCCAAATCGCGCCTCGAAAGCCACCCTGATAACCTTGCGCTGTGCGTCGGGTTCCAGTTGGTCGATCATCGCGTCAAGCTCGGCCTGCCCGCCGGGGCGGCCCAGGATTTTCTTGACATCGGCCACGTTCACGTTGGCGTTGGCCCGCATCTCGGCCATCACGAAGGCAGAAGTGCCAATGGCCCGCACCTCTTCCAGAAGGGCCAAAGCCTCGACCGGCTTCTTGTCTGCCGAGCGGGCGGCGGCTTCCTCCAGCTTCTTACGGATCGTATCAATCGACGGTTTGATTGCGTAGCGGTGGGCATGCGCCTCAAGTTGGGCAAGGCGCGGCTGCACGTCGGCCTCGGCCAAAACCGCCACGTATTTCGCCTGGCCGTCTGCCAGAACCTTGGCCTGCGCGACGCGTTCGTTCAGGGTGCGCACCCGGTTGCCCGCAGCATCGGGGCCTGATTTCGCCGTATCAGCCAGCACGGCCTTTGCCTCAGCCTCCATCGCAGCGATTTCGATGGCTATATAGGCAGCCTGAGCATGGGTCTTAAGGGTTGCAGTCGCGGCCTGTGCCGCCGCCACTGCATCGGCCACCATCTTCTGCTGGCTGATTGTCATATCGGCGCGCGTGCAGGCCTCCATCGCGGCCTTGAGGGCCTGTTGCGCACCTTCGGGAGTGACAACTTTTGAGCCCGCCACATCAAGTTGCTGGCGTGCAAGATCAAGATCGGCCTTGGCCGAAGGCGCCTCGGCACGCGCGACAAGACCATCGTAAAGCTTGGTCGCCTCGGCCAGCAGTGCCGGATCGGGCGCCTCGTCACCCAGTTTTCCGGCCTTGTCCGCCACACCCGCCGCCGCAGCGGCTGTGGTCAACGCCGCATCGGCCTCAGCCGGAATTTGATCGAGCAACGTCTTTGCACCCGAAAAATCACCCTTGCCGGCGGTCGAAACGGCGGCGGTGAACTTGCCCCGCAGGGCCGTGATCATGGGCCGGATCGCGGCCGCTTGCGGGTGGGATTCCATCGTGGCCAACTTTGCCTGCGCCGCCGTCAGCGCATCGTCATAGCCTTTCCAGAGTCCGGCCTTCGCAATCAGCGTATCGCAATCGACAGGCAGCGCCTCCATCGCCTTTTGCGCAGGCAGATGCTTTTCGACGGTCGAAAGGATCACGGCATCGTCATAGCGCTTTTCGAGTGCCTTGACCTCATCCTCCACGCCCAGGTTTCGCACCGCACGAAGGGAATTGAGCTTTGCTTCAGCGGCGGCGCGGGCCACTTCGTAAGTGGTGTGCTCGCCAAGAATCCGAAGCGCGGCGTCGATTGCCCAGCCGGTTTCATAGACCAGCCTTAGCGCCGCATCGTAGTTTCCGGCGGCAAGGGCCGTGGTGTATTCCCCATGCTTGGTGTTCATCAGATCGACCTGGCTTTGCGCCTTGGCACTGTCAGGCCCGGTGACCTGCCCCACCCGGGCCGTGTAGCGGGTTGCGTAGCGCGCAATGATCGTTTGCACGGTCACCAGATCCTTTGCCATTCTCGCAGATGCGACGGCCCCGTCGGCAGCCTGCTTCGCGGCGCCTTTGAAGTCGCCTGCCGCCTTTTTGGTATCTATTCCGTTCAGGGCATCGTTCAGCCGGGTCAGCGTCGGCCCCATCAAGGCGGCGGCGGCGGGCACAGCGTTGATGGCGGTTTTGCGACCGTCGATGGTTGCCCGGTCCGCCTTGATCTGCGGCCAGAGGGCAGCATCTGCCTTGGCCTTTTCAGCCCCCGCACGTGCAGGCACCAGTTTCGCTTCGGCGCCCGGGAAATCGTAGCCCGGCGGTTTGCCGAGGTTTTCTGCCTCTGTGATCAGCGCGTTGGCGGCCACCATCTGCAGCTGGATGCAATTGTCCACGTTCAGGGCAACCAGCGCAGCCGTCAAGTTCTTGGCCTCTGCCAGATGGGTGTCAAACGGCGCCTTGGCGAGGATCTTCGGAAGGGCTGCTTCCAGTCGGGCGATACCTGCGTCTAGCCCGCCCTTGGCAACGCCAAAATCTGGCGCAGGCTTGGCCTTTTCGTCGCGCGCTTTCTGGGCCTCGGTATCAGCCAGCGCCAGCAGGTCGGCAAATCCGCCGCCCGTAATCTTGCCCGCCACGTTGGTGCGCATATCGTCATAGACCTTGATTGCCCTATCGATATCCGCAGCGATACCGCCAAGCGCGCCGCTGTCCTTGAGCTTGCCAAGATCGCCTTGCGCATCTGCGGCGGCCTTGGCGTTCCCGGCACGGCGTTCAGCCTCTTCCACCGATGCCTTCGCGGTTGTGAAGTCGCCCGCCACGGATTGTGTGACGGCCGTCGCCATCAAACCTTCAGCCTGGGCCAGCACGGTCGCTGCCGCAGCGTTGCCCTTTAGCCCCGAAATAACCTGGGCCACGGCGTCACGCTTGGTAACATATTGCTCGCACGCATCCGCCTTGGCCTCTTGGGTCGCCCATTGCGGTTGCGTGCGGTTCAGGATCGCCGTAGCCGTGGAATGCTTGCCAGAGGCAGCTTCTGCCTTGGCTTGCGCGAGATCGCGCTCCATCTGCAGATAGAACGCCTCGATCCCGCTGCGGCCCTTGTGCGCTTTGAAAGTGGCGAACTGCGTCTCGAAATCCTTCAGCGCGGCAAGGTAGGCTTCGGCGGTGATGAAGGCGTTCTTGAGGTAAGCCTGCTTTCCCCAAAGCGTCGACAGCATCCGCATCGATACGCCATAATCCTTGGTTTTGGTGACCTTGGCGGCGGCCACGTCTTTTTTCCACTGATCAAGCTCGGCCTGCACGCCGGCCCTCGCTGCGGGGGCGCGACCGTCGAAATCGGGGATCCAGGATTCGATATTGGCCATCGAGGAGGTGTAGTCCGACGCCTGATCCGCAAGCCTGCGATACTGGTCGTGGATTGCGGGGATCTGATCGAGGTTCTTGACCGCCTCTGCAAACTTCTCTCTTCCAGCAAGCTTTTGGGCGTTAGACAGCAGCTTTTCGATCGCCTTTTGCAGCTTGTCCACATCCTTGACACCAGTGGGCGCACCGGCAGCGACGCCAACGGCCGCCTGCCGCTGGGCCAGGATCACCTTGTAGTGCGAGAAGTCATCGGCAAGTTTTTCGACCGTATCACAGCGCGCCGTCAGAGGGGCCACAAGGGATGTGGCGCTCTTGAAATCCTGTGCGTTGGCTTTGACAACGGCTTTGCCAATCTCAGCCTTGATGGCGGCGATCTTGGGGGCAACCTCTGGCGACGATCCGGCCTCCACATGCCGTTCGAGCGGCACGAGGCGCAAGTTCATGAGGTCGAGCGTCTGTTTCCACGTGGTCTTTTCTACGATCTTGCCACTGATGACGCCGATCACGGTGTCGATGCCCTTTTGCGCATCAGCCACCTTCTTGGCATTGATGGCCGCGCCCGGGCCCCGCATCGGCGCAAGAACTGCGTCGATCTTGCCCTTTGCGCCCGTCCAGGAGACCGGGATCGCCTCACCCGAGCCGGGGATGACGGCCATGTACTCGGAAATCAACGTATCAATCGCTTTCAACTGCGCCTCTGCATAGTCGAACTTCTCTTTGTCAGATGCACTTGGGCCGGGGGGAGTTCCGGGTTCAACCGGGGCGGCCTGATTGGACGGCGGGTTCGTGGGGGGCTGTGGTGCTGCCGTCGTGGGCCGCAGCGGTGGCTGTGTGGCTGTGGCAGTTCCACCGTCGGGCGCCGAAGGGCCGGGCTTTGCTGAGGGTGGTGTGCTCTTGACAGTTCGCCCCGAATTTCCGGCAGCCATTGGCGCCGTATCGGCCTCTTCGCTCCGGCTGTCCTGAATGAGTTTGACGATCATGGTGATCGACTTGATCGCGGCGCCATAGTCGGGCTCTGCCCCCTCGGCCTTGCCCTTGGCAAAGGCCCACACCGCGCTGACCTTGCTGGAAGAGGGCGTGCCCGTTGCGATCGTGGCTTCGACCAAAGGTGCGATCTTGGCTGCGGCAGTTTCCCACCGCAACCTGTCCGCATCGCGCTGGGTCGCAGTCTCTTCCGCCACGCCGATCGCGGTCATTACTTCACCGGCGGCCTTCAGTGCACCTTCGAGATCCTCGTTTTCCGCGAGATCAAGAGCGCTCTGCCAGTCGCGCGCAATAGCCTCCGCTCCCGGCAGTTCTGACGCCGCCGTTACAGCAGCACCCGTTTCGGCGCGTGCCTTGGCCCAGTCTTCAGCCAGCGGATCGGCAGCGGCACCACCATCTTCTACAATCTCGGGATCGTCATCCTCTTCGTCACCGTCTTCCTCGATCGCAACGCCAGTGCTGTCCAGAATGCGGACCTTGAGCTTCAGCCCGACTACTTTGAGCATTTCGCGCGTCTTGCGCGCCAGACCTGAAGGCACGTCGCCCTCGCACGACAGGTTGAGGTTCTTGCCTTCAACCGTCATCATCCCAAAGGCGATCTTGGCCGTCTCGCCATCCTTTTTGGCCTGACGGCCCATTGCATCGGGCGCTTTCGTCTTGTGGCAGGCCAACACGGTGGTTTCGGCCGATTTTCCGATACACAGGCCGAATGCCAGTTCGCGTTTTCGGGCAAAGGCGACATTGGCCTTCAACTCATCAATTGCGGTCTTGTCGAGCGGCATGACGGGCCTCCAAGCAAACGATGATCGTGGAATTCCGAGGAAGAATGGCGATCACATTGGCAGAGTGCAACCCCCACGTGTCTGTCCGGGGTTGACGGCGTACTCGTCTGCCCCGCACTGTTGTGAGACGGCATGAAAAGGTAGGTCCGATGGCACGACACGGGTGGGCTTTGGCTGTCTGCGCCGGGCTGGCGTTGGTGTCGGCGGTGCAAGGATCACGGGCAATGGGGCCCGAGCCACTGCAGGCAAGCAGCGAGGGAACTGAAATGACGGCCGAAGATACCTCAGCGCGTCTGGCGGGAACATGGGCGGTGACCGAGGTGGCTGATGCGGTCATCCCGGACGGTATTGCGCCGACGCTGGTGTTTTCGCCCGATCAGGTCGCGGGATTTGCCGGCTGCAACAATTTCGGCGCACCTGCGACGTACGAGGACGGAGGAAAGCTGGCCTTCGACGGCGCACGGATCACGCGGATGGCATGCGAGCCCGAGATCATGACGTTCGAGGCCGCGATGATCCGTGCGGTCGAGCGGGTCAGCGACGTGGCTTTCGATGGGGCGGACCGGATCACTCTGACCGGATTTGGCGTGTTCATGCTGCGCGCAACACGCCTGACAGGCGGCTAATACACCGGGTTATCAACCTCTTGAAGCGCGGCGCGTGGCCAGGGCACCGGCCTAGCCTTCCAGCATGCGGTCGGCGCTGGCGTCGAAAAGGGCACGGGCATAGGCGGTGCGCATGCGGGCGCCCGCCAGATCGTCGCGCGAGACTTCCTCGACCGCGCGGCCATGCTGCATCACCAAGACGCGGTCACACATATGGTCGATGACCGCCAGATCGTGGCTGACCATCAGGAAGGTCAGCCCCCGCTCCGACCGAAGACGCGCCAGCAGGTTCAGGGTTTCCGCCTGCACGCTGGCGTCCAGCGCCGAGGTCGGCTCATCCAGAAGCAGGATCTCGGGCTCCAGCATCAGGGCGCGCGCGATCGCAACCCGCTGCCGCTGCCCGCCAGATAGCTGATGTGGATAGCGGAAGCGAAAACTTGCGGGCAGACCCACATCTTCCAAAGCCTGTGGCACCCGCTTGTCCGCCCCGCCAAGGCCGTGGATTGCAAGTGGCTCTGACAGCGTCCGATCCAGCGTGTGACGCGGGTGGAGCGAGGCATAGGGGTCCTGAAACACCATCTGCACCCGGCGGCTGAAGCCCCTGGCACGGCGACCTGTCAGCGCATCGCCACCGATCCGGATCGCACCGCCGCTGATCGGCGCAAGACCGCAGATCGCGCGCAAGATGGTGGATTTGCCCGAGCCGCTTTCCCCAACCAGCCCGTAGCTTTCCTTTTCAGCCACCGCGAGGGTCACCCCTTCCACCGCGCGAACATTTTGGCCATTTGCGGTAAATGTGACGGACAGATTGTCGACTTCGATCAACATCAGCTTGCCCAACTCGCGTCGCGATCAAGCGCAGGTAGCGGCCCACGGTCGCCGCCAATCCGTGGCAGGCAATTCAAAAGGCCCTGCGTGTAGGGGTGCTTCGCCCTCAACAGCGCGTCTGCGGCGATCTCCTCCACCACGCGCCCTTTGTACATCACCAGCACCCGGTCACAGAACCGTGCCACCAGCCGCAGGTCATGGCTGATGAAAATAAGGCCCATCCCCCTGCGGCGCACAAGGTCATCAAGGATCGACAGCACCTCTGCCTGCACCGTTACATCCAGCGCACTGGTCGGTTCGTCAGCGATCAGAAGATCGGGGTTCGGGATCAGCATCATGGCGATCATTACGCGCTGGCCCATGCCGCCGGACAATTCATGCGGATAGGCCTGCATCACACGGGCGGGTTCGCGGATCTGAACGGCTTCCAGCGAAGCGATCGCCTTTTCTGTGGCATCGCGCGCAGACAGCCGGTCGCGCTGGCGAAGGCCCTCGGTCAGTTGCGCGCCGATCCGCATCACCGGGTTCAGCGAATACTTGGGATCCTGCATTACCATGGCGATCCGATTGCCACGCAACGCGCGCATCTGCGGCTCCGCCATCTTCATCAGGTCCTGGCCATCAAACACCATTTCGTCGGCCTCGATCCTGCCCGGCGGCCGGATCAGCCGCAGGATGGATCGGCCCGTCATCGTCTTGCCCGAACCGCTTTCGCCAACGATCCCCAGACGCTCGCGCCCAAGGCTGAACGACACACCTCGCACGGCCTCAACCAGCCCGCCTTCGGTATCGAACGTCACGCGAAGGTTCTTGACTGACAAGAGCGTCATTTGCCCGATCCCCGCGGGTCAAGCACATCGCGCAACCCATCGCCCAACAGGTTGAAGCCGAGGCTGACGACAAAGATCGCGAGGCCGGGAATGGTACAGACCCACCATTGCTCAAACAGATACCGCCGCCCGGACGAAATCATCAGGCCCCATTCGGGCTGCGGCGGTTGCACGCCGAGGCCGAGAAAGCCAAGGCCCGCTGCGATCAGGATCACCCCAGCCATATCCAGCGTCACACGGATGATGACCGAAGGCAGGCACATCGGCATCACATGCCCCAGAATGATCCGCACAGGCCCCGCGCCCTGCAACCGGACGGCTGCGATATAATCGGATGAGCGCACAGTCAGCGTTTCCGCCCGCGCCACCCGGGCATACGGTGGCCAGGCAGTCAGAGCGATGGCGAGCACGGCATTCTCGATCCCCGGGCCCAGCACGGCGACCAGCGCCAGGGCAAGGATCAAGCGCGGGAAGGCGAGGAAAATATCTGTGATCCGCATCAGAACCTGATCTGTGATGCCGCCAAAGTAACCTGCGACTGTGCCCACGATCAGCCCGATCACCGGGGCGGTGACCGCAACGAGGGTCACGATGTAAAGCGTGATCCGGCTGCCATAAACGATCCGGCTCCACAGATCGCGGCCGAAATCGTCAGTGCCAAGCCAGTTGCCGGGCGTCAGGGGGGGCAGAAGGCGGCGACCGAGGTCCTGGGCAAGCGGATCATGCGTTGCGATCAACGGCGCAAGGGCGGCCATGACGAGAAGCGTCACCACGATCACAAGGCCGGTCATCGCCAGCGGATTGCGTCGCATCCGCAGCCACGACAGATACCCCTGCCCCATCCGCGCCTGCAGGCGCGAGGCGGGGTTTGGATCACGCAGCCATGCCATCGTTCCTGTCATCAGCGCGCCCTCGGATCGACAAGGCGGTAGAGCAGATCGGACAGCATGTTGAGCGACACGAAGGCCACACCCACCACTATGGTGCCACCCAGAACGGCGGGCATGTCATTCGAGAATAGGGCATCCGTGATGTACCGGCCAAGCCCCGGCCAGGCAAAGATCGTTTCGGTCAGCACCGCGCCTTCAAGGAGATAGGCGTAAGACAGCGCTATCACGGTGATCAGCGGCACAAGCACATTGCGCATCGCATGCACCCAGATCACCCGGCGTTCGGGCATGCCCTTGACGCGGGCGGTCGTGATGTATTCCTGCCCCAACTCGTTCATCATGAAGCTGCGCGTCATACGGCTGATATAGGCCATCGAGGTGTAGCCCAGAAGCGTTGCAGGCAGCACGATGTGGCTGAGCGCGTTGACAAAAATATCCCATTTGCCATTCAGTGCCGTGTCGATCAGGATCATGCCGGTGTAGGGTACGACGTCGAACTCGTACATCATGTCGAACGTGGCATCCAACCGGCCCGGCCCGCCGACCCAGCCGAGGTTGCCGTAAAAGACCAGAAGACCGATCAGTCCGAGCCAAAAGACAGGCATGGAATAGCCCATGAGGCCCACGATACGCACGATCTGGTCAGACAGAGTGCCGGGGCGCGTCGCCGCCAGAACGCCCGCCGGTACGCCCACGATCACACCGATGATCGTGGCGAGTGTTGCAAGCTCCAGCGTGGCGGGGAAGTAGCGCGCGATCTCTTGCGCGACGGGGGCCTTGGACTTGATCGAATTGCCCAGATCACCCTGCATCGCGTTCCAGACATAGATGCCGAACTGCTTCCACAAAGGTTCATCCAAGCCAAGCTCGGCCCGCGCCGCGTCGTACTGCGCGGTGGTCGCGCGTTCGCCGACGATGGTCAGCACCGGGTCGATGGGCACGACGCGCGCGATGATAAACGTCACCAGCATCAGCCCCAGCAACGTGATGGAGAGGTTCACAACTGTGCTTCCGGACTGGCGCACAAAGCCTGTCAGGCGCGATCTGGTCGGTGGGGCCGAGGTATCTGTCATGGGGTCAGGCGAAGGCGGAGCACCAGTGGCGCCCCGCCAAAGCCGTGCTTACTTGGAGATCAGCCAGTAGGCCACGTTGCCGGTGGCACCCCCGGTGTAGAAGTCCTTGACGTTGGACCGAAGCGCCGTCTGTTCTGCCTGCTGGAACATCACGATCATCGAAGCGGTCTCGCGGAATTTTTTCTGCATCTCCTCATAGATCGCGGCCCGCTTTTCACCGTCTTTCTCGATCACGGCAGCCTGGCTCATCCCCATCAGTTCGCCCGGATCATAGGCGTTGCGCCACGCAAGGTATCCGGTCAGCTTTGCCTCGTCCGAATTGTCTGCATTCTCGGCGAAGGTTGAGGCGTTGGTGTTCGGGTCAGGGTAATCCGGCCCCCATGTCTGCAGCGTGATCTCATGCTGACGGGCACGGTAGATGCCAAGGCCTTCGGCACCATCACCTACCTTCAGCTCAACCTTGATCCCTGCCTGACCGAACGTGTTTTGGATCGACTGCGCGATATCCATCCGCTCTTGCACATTGCGCACGACGATGGAGGTGGACAGATCCGTCACCCCCGCCTCGGCCAGAAGCGCCTTGGCCTTGTCGATGTCGAGCTTGTAGGGATTGTCGTTTACCGCACCCAGATAACCTTTGGGCAGGAAGTTCTGGTGCACCACCCACTGGCCTTTGAGCAGCGTTGCGGTCAGACCATCATAGTCGATCGCCCAGCGCATGGCGTCCAGTACCTTGGGGTTTTTGAACGCCTCTACCTTCTGGTTGATGCCCAGATAGTAAAGCTGGCCTCCCGTGTCGTTCTGGATGCGGATGTCGGCATTGCCTTCGACGCCGGCCATGTCGGTCGGCCCCATCTCGCGGCTGATGTCGATGTCACCCTTTTCCAGAAGCAGGCGGTTCGTCGCCCCTTCCGGGATATGCCGCATGAAGATACGCTTGAGGATCGGTTCGCCGGCGAGGCTGCCCGAACGGGCCTCAAGCAGATAGCTTTCCTTCGGCTTCCAGGATTTCAGAACGTAGGGGCCGGACCCTGCGGAATTGGCGCGCAGCCACTCGTTGCCCATATCGCCATTGACCTCGTTGGCCATGACGGTTTCCTTGTCCACGATGCCGCCGATCGTGGCGGTCAGGCAGTTGTAGATGAAGGAGGGCGCATAGGGTTTGTCGGTCACCATCGTCAGGGTGTCGCCATCCGCCTTGATCTTTTCTTCCACATTTTCAGGCGTAAAGCCGAACTGGGTGAGGATGAACGAGGGGTTCTTGTTCAGTTTGACGCCGCGGATCAGCGAGAATGCGGCATCCTCGGCCCGCACGGGATTGCCCGACGCAAAGGTGACGCCCGACTTCATCTTGAACGTGTGGGTCAGCCCGTCCTCCGAGACCGTAGCGCTTTCCGCAAGTACCGGCACCAGTTTGCCGTCACCTTGCGTCACGTCGATCGCGTAAAGACCCTCATAAATGTTGTGCAGTGGATCGCCTGTCGAAATCTCGAAGCTCTCCTGCGGGTCAAAGGTGATGATGTCGTCGATCGCATCGGACAGCACCAGCGTATCAGCCGGCGTTTCGGCAAAAAGTGCGGCGGGTGCGCTACCCGTCAGAAGGATTGCGAGGGCGATTGCCCCGGCACGACGCAAGCCAAGATCTAACTGCATGGAAAGCTCCCTGTTTTTTTGTTTGTTCACGGCGGGTGGCTCAATCACAGCCTACCCAACGGCCATCAGAAGGTCAGCTTCCTGAACCTGATGTCAAGCGGCCATCTCTTTGACAGTCCACAACCGCACGTCTGTCGCCCTCATCTTCAGCGCTTGAGGCGCAAGAGTGAGCAGCCTGCCGCAGAACAATCTGCCCTTCCAAATGCGCGGGTTTTGCCAAGAGAAGTCACGGCACTAAGCTGGCCCGCTTTGTCCAATCTCTGTCAGATCAGCGCTTTCTGAATGATGTGTCTCGTCCAGCCGCAAGAAGCTGAGAGAGTTTTGCCTGGCTGCCATGTGGGCCGATGTTGCGTTTTCGACTGAAAGAACCTGGCCGTGGTCTGCCGCTGCCGCCATGCCGAAAGTTTCGGCTTCAGCAAATGGTCAGGCTGCGGCGCTGACCTGCTCGAGCGAAGCAAGCGCGGCATCGTAGGCACCAAGACCCGCATCTGGCCCCGCCTCCGACAGGCTGCGTCGCCATTGTCTTGCGCCTGGCCGGCCCGCGAAAAGGCCCAGCATGTGACGGGTGATCTGGTGCAAGCGCCCACCTTGCGCAAGATGCGTTCTTATATAGGGCCGCATCGCCTCAGCCACTTCGATGGGTGATGGGGCAAAACCCTCGCCCCACACTTCATCTGCCCCGATCAAAGTGGAAGCAGGATCGTGATAGGCTGCACGCCCGATCATCACACCGTCAAAACCTGCATCAAGCTGCGCGTTCGCCTCAGCCAGCGTCTTGATCCCACCGTTAAGGCTGATCGAGAGGTCGGGAAAGGCCTGCTTCATGGTCAGCGCCAGCGCATAATCGAGCGGCGGAATTTCCCTGTTCTCCTTGGGCGACAAACCTTTAAGCCATGCCTTGCGCGCATGAATGATCACATGCCGGACCCCGGCTTTTTCGACATGAGACAGAAAGTCGGGCAAGGCCTTCGCCGGGTCCTGATCGTCCACCCCGATCCGGCATTTGACCGTTATAGGCACCGGGCTTTCGTCATGCATCGCCCGCAGACACTCAGCCACCAGTGCCGGCCTTTCCATCAGCACCGCACCAAAGCAGCCCGATTGGACCCGGTCAGAGGGGCAACCGACGTTCAAATTGATCTCGTCATAACCATAGGGTCCAGCAAGCCGCACAGCCTTAGCAAGCTCAACAGGCACCGACCCACCAAGCTGAAGTGCGACCGGATGTTCGGCGTCCGAATATCCCAGCAAACGGTCGCGCGGGCCATGAATGACGGCCGGGGCCGTGACCATCTCGGAATACAGCAGCGCCCGACGCGTCATCTGCCGGTGGAAGAACCGGCAATGGCGGTCAGTCCAGTCCATCATGGGCGCGACGGAAAGTCTCTTTGCCGCAATTACTGCGTCGCCTGGCATTCTTGAGTCTCCGACGGTCCTCGGGCTGCTTTTTCGCGGCCCCACCGGCCATACTATGCTTCCCAAAAGCTGCGCACCACCCGCTAGAATGGTATGGCTGGTGCTCTGATTGATAAATGGATCGACTTCCCCACCGAACTGCGCGTCCTCACGTCCTGCCAATTGCATCGTGCGAACACCTTGATCTGATCATGGTTGCTCTGAAGCAGACGCAGGATGCGGGCATCGTGCGGCTGCTGAAATGGCCGTCCTGTTAGTCTAGCCGTTGGCGACGCCATTCTGACGGTGTGCATCCTACCGATTGGCGGAAGGCCCGGGCAAAGCTTTGTGACGAATCATAGCCAAGTGAAAGCGCGACATGAATCATCGGCATATCTGTATCAATGAGCAGGCGTTTGGCGCGGTCCATGCGCAGATTGATCAGATAGCTGTGCGGAGGTGTCCCTGTTGAAACCTTGAACGACCGTGCGAAGTGAAAAACCGACAGACCACAGAGAGAGGCCAGTTCCTCCAGGCGCACGGCCCCCGACAGCATGTCGTTCATCCGATCGGTAACACGGCGCAACTGCCAAGGCGCCAATCCACCCGACCCTGGTGGAGTCGTCCGGGTACGCCGCGCAAGTTCTGCCAGACGTATCGCCAATGAATGAGCCAGCGTGTCCCAAAAGAGCGGCGGCATGTCTTTCGCTTCCGCAAGCGACTTGGCAAGCCACGCGCCCAATCCCGCCATCAAAGGGTCGCGGAACGGACCGGCCATCGAGAAAGTATCGGCGCGTGAAATACCCAGGGCTGCCAGCGCACGTTCGATGAGACCCGCGCTGAAGTGCAGATGCAGCGTGTTGTCCACGACGACCCGGTTGCCTACGAACCAACTCGAGGAACCCTTCGGCAGGACGATTCCGTTTTCGAAACCGATGTCCGATAGGTAGCGGCGATTGT
>JBBSBE010000028.1:0-35014 GCA_038251625.1 Rhodobacterales bacterium | reverse complement strand
CTCGGCGATGGCGAATTTGGCTTCGAGTGCGGCGACGCCTGCGGTGATGGCGGCGGGATCCTGGTTTGCTTTCGGCGTGCGGACCACGCGCCAGAAAACCGGGACGGAAAAGCCGGATGTCGTGTTGATCTTGGCCCATTCCGCCCAGCGGTCCACATCCGCGCGGGCGCGGGGGTCGGCGGGCCAGAAGGGGCCGGTGCCATAGCGCGCAGCGAGGTAGCGCAGGATCGCACCCGATTCCCACAAGGGGGTTATGCCGTCATCCTCGATCACGGGGACGGTGCGATTGGGGTTCATCGCGGTGAATTCGGCCGTGTCGGTGCCGCCGAAGCGGTGGCCCACGTCGACGCGGGTGTGGGGCAGGGCAAGCTCGCCCACGCACCACATGACGGCCTGCACGTTCGAGCTGTCGGCGCGGCCCCAGATGTTCAGCATGTTCGATCCCCCTTGCGGTTCAGGGGGCAGGATAGGCGATGGGCGGTGTGGGGGGAAGGCCGCGCTCTGCCCGGTAGCGGGCGCTCCACGCAACGCTGGTGGCATCGGCCATGCGGCGGTTGGGGGCCGCGATCTCGGCGGTGGGGGTGAGGGTCAGGTGGTCGAGAAGGCGGCGGACATGGGCGGCGGGGGCGCTGGCGAAATCCTCGTAGACGAGGGTTTCGGGGGTGATGCCCTGATCTGCAAACCACGCGGACCAGCGGGCATTGTGGCTGGCGGCCTCGGCGCGGAAGGCATCGAGGCGGTCGGCGTCATAGGCGGCTTCGGCCTTTGGCGTCGCATTCTCCCGGCCATCGAGATGCCAGACCTCGCTCACCTCGGCCTTGAGGCGCGAGACGGCCTGCGCCACGTCATCGCGGCGGTGGATGTAGAGGAAATGGCAGGGGCCGAAGGCGCGTTCCAAGAGCGCGCGGTCAGAAGCGGCGCCCGGAAAGAGGGGCGCGAGTTCTGCAAGAAGGGGGGACAGGGTGATGCCCTGGATGCGCATGCCGAAGGTCCCGCCGGCGCCGGTTCCCGCACGGATGGCGGCGCTGAGGTAGGCGCGGGGCGTGTAGGCGCCGGAGGCATCGGCGATGCCCCAGTCGGCGGCCCATTCGGCACGGTAACGCTCAAGGTACCACGATTCGGGCCATCCCGCGGCGCCGGAGGCCCGCAAGAGCGCGCAGACGAGGGTGGAGCCGCTGCGGGGGGTGGTGCAGAGGAGGAGGGAGCGGGGCGGGGTCATCACATGCATCGACCGGAAAGCTGAAGGGCCCCGGATCGCTCCGGGGCCCTGTTGCTGTCGTCAGTGGGCGTGGCCCTTGTCCCAGTCCTCACGCTTCGGGAGTTGCTCGAACGTGTGTTCGGGCGGGGGCGAGGGGAGGGTCCATTCCAGCGTGTCGGCGTATTCGTTCCAGTAGTTGTTCTCGGTCACCCGCTTGCCGCGGGTCAGGGTCCAGACCATCACGCCGATGAAGAAGATGAACGAGGCGAAGGACAGGAACGCACCGACCGAAGACCACCAGTTCCACGTGGCGAACGCCTCGGGGTAGTCGATGTAGCGGCGGGGCATGCCTTGCCGTCCGAGGAAGTGCTGCGGGAAGAAGGTGAGGTTCGAGCCGATGAACATCGCCCAGAAGTGCAGCTTGCCCGCCCATTCGGGGTACTGGCGGCCCGACATCTTGCCGATCCAGAAGTAGATGCCCGCGAAGATGCCGAATACGGCGCCGAGCGACATCACGTAGTGGAAGTGGGCGACCACGTAGTAGGTGTCATGGTAGGCACGGTCGACAGCCGCCTGCGACAGCACGATCCCGGTGACGCCACCGGTGGTGAAGAGGAAGAGGAAGCCGAAGGCCCAGAGCATGGGCGTCTTGAACTCCACCGACCCGCCCCACATCGTGGCGATCCAGGAGAAGATCTTGATGCCCGTGGGCACAGCGATCACCATGGTGGCCAGCATGAAGTAGCTTTGCTGGGTGAGCGAAAGGCCCACGGTATACATGTGGTGCGCCCAGACGACGAAGCCCAGAACCCCGATCGCAACCATTGCATAGACCATCGGCAGGTAGCCGAAGATCGGCTTTTTCGAGAAGGTCGCGATCACCTGGCTGATGATGCCGAAGGCGGGCAGGATGATGATATACACCTCCGGGTGGCCGAAGAACCACAGGATGTGCTGGTAAAGGATCGGGTCGCCGCCACCGGCGGGATCGAAGAAGGTGGTGCCGAAGTTGCGGTCGGTGATCAGCATGGTGATCGCACCGGCCAGCACCGGCAGCGCCAGAAGCACAAGCCAGGCGGTGACGAAGATCGACCAGGCGAAGAGCGGCACCTTGTGCAGCGTCATGCCGGGGGTGCGCATGTTGAGGAAGGTCGTGATCATGTTGATCGCGCCGAGGATCGAGGACGCGCCCGAAAGGTGCACCGCGAAGAGCGCGAGGTCCGCCGCATAGCCGCTTTCGGTGGTCGATAGCGGCGGGTACAGTACCCAGCCGAGGCCCGCCCCGGACTGCCCGTTGCCGCCCGGCGAGAAGACCGACATCACGGCCAGCGAGGTGCCGGCGACGAAAAGCCAGTAGGACAGGTTGTTCATCCGGGGGAACGCCATGTCGGGCGCGCCGATCTGCAACGGCATGAAATAGTTGCCGAACCCGCCGAACAGCGCGGGGATGACGACGAAGAACATCATCAGCACGCCGTGGCCCGTGATCAGCACGTTCCACAGATGGCCGTTCGGGGTACATTCGGCGGTGGTGGTGGGGAAGAGCCGCGCGCCCTCCATGCACATGTACTGCACACCGGGGTACATCAGTTCCATGCGCATGTAGATGGTGAAGGCGACCGAGATCAGACCGACGAAACCGCCGGTAAAGAGATAGAGGATCCCGATATCCTTGTGGTTCGTCGACATGAACCAGCGGGTGAAGAATCCCCGGCTGTCATGTTCGTGACCATGGATGGCTGCGTCGGCCATAGGCGTCTCCCGTTTTGTCGTCCCTTTTGGCCTGCGCGGGGGCGCCTTGGCACCGCACGACCGTTCCGCGCACTTTTAGAACGTGGGGTGGCCCGCGTCCATTGCCGAATTTGCCGCAGTCGTGAAGTGTTTCAGGACAGGATGGAGAGGGCGGGCGGCATGAGATCGCCTTGCGCCAGCCTGCCGTGATCGCGGCAGGTGCCGGGGGCGGCCGTCATCACCAGAAGAGCCGCCACGAGCCCCAATGCCGCCAGAGTGGCAACCTTGTGATCGCCGGGTTGGCGCTTCAGGCCCCACGTTCGGGCGCCGAGAACGCGACCTGAGGGAAGGGCCGGGGCGAAAAGGACATGTGACATCGGCAAGACCTCCGACCGGACGTTACTCTCAATCCGAACTGGCAGGCACGGGTGCGTTGGGCAAGCGCCCGCCCGGAAACAATGATGTGCCGCAGCGCGAACGACGCGCTGCGGCACAGCGTGCAGGGCGTCAGTTCGACGCAGGCGCGGCTTCTGCCGGGGCCGGACCGACCGAGGCCAGATAGGCCGCGACATCCTCGCCGCCCTTGGCAAGCTTGAAGGCCATCTTGGACTTGGCTTTCTTGTCGCCCGAGTTTTCGTCAAGCCAGGCGGTGGGGTTCTTGACGTATTCGGCGATCATGGCCTCATCCCAGACAAGGCCCTTTTCCTTGACCAGAAGGATGCCGTCGCCATAGTCGAAACCTTCGTAGGACCCGATGGTGCGACCGACGACGCCGTAAAGGTTCGGGCCGATCTTGCCGCCCTTCTGGATCGCGGTGCCATCATCGGCGATGATCGCATGGCAGGCCTTGCACTTGGCAAACTGCTTTTCGCCTGCCGCAGCATCCTGTGCCATGGCCGGGGCGGCCAGTGAAAGTGTTGCCGCGACTGCGGCGAGAATCGTTGTCTTGTTCAGCATAGGTCAGGGTTCCTCATCCTCTGTCCGGCTTCCCGAGTGAGTCGCCGGGTGTGCTCCGATCAAAGGCACGGAGCATATGATATGCAATAGCGCTATTGTCCAAGAGGACCAGTCTGCGGGGCAGATTGCCGCGCATCGGCCGTCTGGGGCGGGTGGGGATAGACAAAAGCCTCGCTCCACGTCTTGAGCGCGTCAAGCACGGGGATCAGCGCCCTTGCCGGGTCGGTCAGCGCGTATTCCACCCGTGGCGGCACCTCGGCAAAGACCGTCCGCGTCAACAGGCCGTCAGCCTCGAGTTCACGCAATTGTTGGGTCAGGGTGCGGGGGGTGATGCGGCAGAGCGCGCGCTGCAGGGCGTTGAACCGGTGGGTGCCTTCGGCGATGCGGTAAAGGATCACGGCCTTCCATTTGCCGCCGATATAATCGAGCGCCACCTCCATCGGGCAGGCTTCGGCATCGGCGAGGCTGTGGCGCTGTTTGCGCATGGCAGTATCCTGTTTGTGCGTCGGGGGCCTGTTTGTGCATTCTTACGGGCCTTTGCGGATGGGTCTATAAGAAAGCCTATTCCCCTGCCCCTGAAGGAGACCGCCGATGCCCCTGCCCATGACCCCCGAACTGACCTGGCTTGCCCTGACCGCCACGCTGACCGCGCTGATGTGGGTGCCCTATATCCTGCAACTGATCGTCCAGCTTGGCCCCGTGGCCGCGGTCTGGGATCCGACCGGCGCACACCCGCACGAGGCCGCATGGGCCCTGCGCGCCAAGCGCGCGCATTACAACGCGGTGGAGAACCTTGTGGTCTTTGCGCCGCTTGTGCTGCTGGTGGTGCTGACGGGCAAGGCGGATGCGCTGACGGCGGGTGCGGCGATGGTGTATTTCCTCGCGCGCGCGGCGCATTACGTCATTCATATCATGGCCTTGCCGGTGATCCGGACGGTTGCCTTCCTGATTGGCTGGGGCTGCCAGATGGTGCTGGCGCTGCGGCTTTTCGGGATCGTCTAGCCGAAGACCCGCGGGAAGGTGGCCATCAGTGCGGCGTCGAGGTCTGCCATCGTGACGGGCAGGCCAAGGTCCACAAGGCTGGTCACCCCATGGTCGCGGATACCACAGGGCACGATGCCGCTGAAATGCGTCAGGTCAGGTTCCACGTTGATCGAGATCCCGTGGAGGCTGACCCAGCGGCGCAGGCGGATGCCGATGGCGGCGATCTTGTCTTCGGCAGGCTGCCCATCCGGCCCGGCCCGGTCCGGCCGGGTGACCCAGACGCCGACACGCCCGGGGCGCACCTCGCCCGCTACATTGAATTCGGCGAGGGCTGCGATCACCCAGGCCTCCATCTCGCGCACGAAGCGGCGCACGTCGCGGCCCCGGGCACCCACGTTCAGCATCGCATAGACCACGCGCTGGCCCGGCCCATGATAGGTGTATTGCCCGCCACGGCCCGCGACATGGACGGGAAAGCGGGTCGGATCGGTCAGATCCTCGGCTCGCGCAGAGGTGCCGGCGGTGTAAAGCGGTGGATGTTCCAGCAGCCAGATCGCCTCGGGCGCCGTGCCGTCAGCGATGGCAGCGGCGCGTGCCTCCATCGCGGCCAGCGTCTCGGCGTAGGGGGCGAGGCCCGGAAGATGCGTCCATTCGACCAAGGGCTGCGGCCTTTCCGGGCAGGAACCCACGCTTCTACCCCGGTGCGGGCGGCGCGAAAAGGCCCGTCAAAACCCAGCTGACCCACGAAATTTCTGTTTCAGGATCGTGACGGAACAGTGATAAGGTGCCGCAATGGAGTCGAAAGACATTGGACGGAGTATAAAAATGTCATTGAAGAGCATGTTTCCTGCTAGCCGGCTTGCCTCATCGGCGCTGATTATGGCGCTGGCGGTGGTTCCCGTTGGGCAGGCTGCGGCCGACAGCGGGCTTGTCGGCGGCATCGTGGGCGGCATCATCGGCGGCGCTATCGTGAACGAGGCGAACAAGAACCGCCGCACCACCACGCGCACCTACCGGTCAACCTCGACCGGTGTCAGCTCGGCGCAGCGCGAGGCGAACCGCGAGACGCAGGTGGCGCTGAATTATTTCGGCTTCCCCGTGGGCACGCCGGATGGATCGCTCGGCCCCCGGTCGCGGTCGGCCGTCACCACGTATCAGGTGACGCTGGGCTTTCCGGGTACGGGGCAGTTGAACGATTTCGAGCGTGATCTTCTGGTCACCTCCTACTACCGCGCGCAGGCGGGCGGGCCACAGGTTGCGCAGACGATTGCGACCAACCCGCGCGGCGTGCAGGGCCTGCTGATCGCGTGGAAGGATGAACGTCTGGGCATCCAGCCTGCCGCACCCGCAGCACCCGCACCCGCTGCAGGCACCCTTGCCGCAGCGCCTGCTGCACCGGCGCCGTCCGTGCCGACCTTCGCGGCTGCCGATCCGGCGGCCGGGTCGCTGCCGTCCTTCCTTGCGCAGGGGGCCACGCAAGTCTCGCTCGCCTCGCATTGCAACAAGGTGTCGCTGGTCACGAATTCGAACGGTGGCTTTGTAACGCAAGTCACGATGACCGACCCGGGCTTTGCGCTGGCCGAGCAGTTCTGCCTGGCCCGCACCTATGCGATGGCGCAGGGCGAAGAGCTGGTTTCCAAGGTGCAGGGCGTGGCGCCGCAGCAGATCGCGTCGCAATGCGCGGGCCTTGGGCCGGTGCTGAAGGACAACGTGTCTGCGGTGTCGCTGAAGCCGCGCGATGCGGTGCTGCAGGGCGTGTCGTCCTTTGTGCTGGGATCGGGCATGGCCCCGGCGCAACTGGCGGGAACGGCGAAGATCTGCCTTGGCATCGGCTACACCACCGACAACATGGATGTGGCGATGGGATCGGCGCTTTTGCTGGTCGCGCTGGGAGAAGCAGCCTATGGCGAGCTGATCGCGCACCACCTTGCGCAAGGCATCGGAGCCACCAAGCGGCCCGATCTGGCGCTGGCGTGGTATGATGGCGCTCTCGGTGCGCCGGGCGAGCTGGAAGTGACCTCGGTCTTTGCGCCGGGCATGGTCGATCGTGTGGGGCTGGTGCGGATGGCGGCCTATGCCACCGCGGGTCAGCCGCTGCCGGGTGGCAACGTGCCGGTGGCCCCGGGTGGGGCAACATCGGTTCAGACCGGGCTGCCGTCTTTCAACATCCCGTTCGTGACCACGAACCCCTGAGACGAAATCGCTGAAGAGGCCCAGATTGGGCCTTTTCATCGCCCAGCGGCTTGGCTATGACGCCGCGTGCCGGATCGTGCGGATGTGGCGGAATTGGTAGACGCGCAGCGTTGAGGTCGCTGTGGGGTAACTCCCGTGAAGGTTCGAGTCCTTTCATCCGCACCACACCGGCACTGACAAAAGGGCGCCCCTTCGCGGGGGCGCCCTTTTCGCTGTGCGCGACCTGCTGCAGGCACAGACCTGCCTTGCAGGCGGTCCTGCCCGCAGCTGAGTGCCCAATTCTTGCGCATGTGCCTGTCGCAGGGGCGTGGACTTCATGCCATTGTTGCAATTCGTGCCCCCGTTCGATTTAAAGAGGGCAACGAGTGCGAAAAATTCGCCCGGTGACAGGGAGATCTGAGTGGCCCGTGCCAGCCAAGGCGACGGTTTCGTCGTATTTGACCATGTGCAGAAAAGCTACGACGGCGAAACGCTGGTCGTGAAAGACCTGAACCTGTCGATCGGGAAGGGTGAGTTTCTGACGATGCTCGGGCCCTCCGGGTCTGGCAAGACGACCTGCCTGATGATGCTTGCGGGGTTCGAGACGGCGACGCATGGCGAAATTCGCCTCGACGGCCGCCCGATCAACCAGGTTCCGCCGGAAAAGCGCGGGATCGGAATGGTGTTTCAGAACTACGCGCTGTTTCCGCACATGACGGTGGGCGAAAACCTGTCGTTTCCGCTGGAAGTGCGCGGCATGGGCAAGTCGGACCGCGAGGCCAAGGTCGCGCGCGCGCTGGACATGGTGCAGATGGGGGCGTTCATCCACCGTCGCCCTGCGCAGCTTTCGGGCGGCCAGCAGCAGCGCATCGCGCTGGCCCGCGCGCTGGTGTTCGACCCTAAGCTCGTGCTGATGGACGAACCGCTTGGCGCGCTCGACAAGCAGTTGCGCGAGCATATGCAGTTCGAGATCAAGCACCTGCACGACAGTCTTGGCATCACCGTGGTCTATGTGACCCACGATCAGGGCGAGGCGCTGACGATGAGCGACCGCGTGGCGGTGTTCAACGACGGCGTGATCCAGCAGCTTGCCCCGCCGGACGAGCTTTACGAGGCGCCGCAGAACAGCTTCGTGGCCCAGTTCATCGGCGAGAACAACAAGCTCATGGGCGAGATCGAAGAGATCGCCGGTGGCCGCGCGACGGTGCGGCTGGCCACGGGCGAGGTGATCGACGCGACCCCGGTGAACGTGGACCGCAAGGGCGAAAAGACGCTTGTGTCGATCCGGCCCGAGCGGGTGGAATTCAAGCCCGAGCTTCTGCCACCCGATGCCCACACGATCGAGGCGGAAGTGTTGGAGTTCATCTACATGGGTGATCTTTTCCGCAGCCGCCTGCGGGTGGCGGGGTCGGATGACTTCGTGCTGAAAAGCCGCAATGCCCAGGGCCAGCGCAGGCTGGAGCCGGGCGAGAAGATCAAGATCGGATGGGCGCCTTCGGATGCGCGCGCGCTTCAGCCGTGACGATACCGCGGGCCTTAGCGGAGACCGCCCCGAATCGGGCGGACAGAGGCCACATAGACAATGTTCAACATGGGAGTTTGAACGGATGAAGAAGCTGCTGATCCTTTCCACCGCGCTGACGGCTGCCGCCTTTGCGGCCTCTGCGCAGGAAGTGACCGTCATGTCGTGGGGCGGCGCCTACACGCAAAGCCAGGTCGAGGCGTATCACAAGCCCTTCTCGGCCGAGACGGGCATCAAGGTGGTGTCGGTCGATGCCGACAACCCGGCCACGCCGATCAAGGCGATGGTGGAAGCGGGCAACGTGACAATCGACGTGGCCGACGTGGAATACGCCGATGCGATCCGCCTGTGCGACGAAGGCCTGCTTGAGGTGATCGACCCGGCGATCCTGCCCGCTGCCCCTGATGGCACGCCCGCGATGGACGACTTCCTGCCCGGTGCCGTCACCGATTGTGCGGTCACCTCGATCGTGTTCTCGACCATCTTCGCCTATGACACGACGAAGTTCCCCGAGGGTCCGACGACCATCGCCGACTTCTTCGATCTGGAAAAGTTCCCCGGCAAGCGCGGCATGCGCAAGGGCGCCAAGGCGAACCTTGAAATGGCGCTGATGGCCGACGGCGTTCCGGCAGCCGAGGTGTATGGCATCCTGGCCACCCCAGAGGGCGTGGACCGTGCGTTCGCGATGCTCGACAAGATCAAGGCCGAGACGATCTGGTGGGAAGCGGGCGCGCAGCCTCCGCAACTGCTGGCGGATGGCGAAGTGGCGATGACCACTGCCTACAACGGGCGGATCTTTGCGGCCGCTGCCGCCGAGGGCAAGCCGTTCAAGACTGTATGGGATGGCCAGGTCTATGAATACGACCTGTTCGTGATCCCGAAGGGCGCGCCGAACAAGGACGCCGCTCTGCAGTTCATCGCCTATTCGACCGACACCCAGCGCCTTGCCGATCAGGCCAAGTGGATCAGCTATGGCCCGGGGCGCAAGTCTTCGGCCCCGCTGGTCGGGCTTTATCAGGACGGCAAGACGGAGATGGGCCCCTACATGCCCACCGCCGCCGAGAACCTGACGAACGCGCTGCCGTCGTCCTACGAATTCTGGGTGGACCGCGATACCGAGTTGAACGAAAAGTTCAACGCCTGGCTTCTGAAGTGACATGACAACCGGCACCGGGGCGGGCGTTCCGCCCCGGTGACGACCTGAACGAAAGGGTGGCGGATGGCCGATGTGACGATGGATGCCCCGGCGGCGCGCCCCGAATTGCTGCGCACCGCAGACGGAATGCCGCTGAAGGCGGCCCTTGCCGCAGCGTCGCGGCGGGCACGGATCCGCGCCTTCCTGCTGGTGCTGCCGCTTCTGGCATTCATCCTGATCACCTTTGTCGTGCCCATCGGCCAGATGCTGTCACGCTCGATGATCAACGACCAGTTTTCCGCCAGCATGCCCGCGGTTGGCCAGTGGTTTGCCGACAACCCCAATGCTGCGCCCGATGAGGCCGCGTTTGCGGCCCTCGCCAGCGATCTTGCCGGTGCCGCCGAGGCGCGCACGATTGGCGAGGTCGGGACACGGATCAACTATGACGTCCCGGGCACACGGTCGCTTTTCACTTCGACGGGGCGCAAGGCAAAGACGCTGGCGCCGCCTTACCGTGATGCCCTTCTGGCCATCGACAAGGATTGGGATCGCCCCGATCTCTGGGCCACGATGCGCGCAGCCTCGACCCCCGCCACGACGGCCTTCTATCAGGCGGCTCTGGACCGCAAGCTGACGCCCGAGGGCAAATACGAGCGCGCCGACGCGGGCAGTCGCATCTATGTGACGCTGTTCATCCGCACGTTCATCCTGTCGGTGGTGATCACGGGGCTTTGCCTTCTGTTGGGGTATCCCATCGCGCATCTGCTGGCCGTGCTGCCTCTGCGGCATGCCAGCCTTCTGATGATCCTGGTGCTGCTGCCCTTCTGGACCTCGCTTCTGGTGCGGACCACAAGCTGGATGGTGCTGTTGCAGGGGCAGGGCGTGATCAACAACGTGCTGGTATCGCTGGGGATCATCGGCGACGACGGGCGCCTTGCGATGATGTACAACCAGACCGGCACGATTATCGCCATGACGCATATCCTGCTGCCGTTCATGATCCTGCCGCTTTATTCGGTGATGAAGACGATCCCGCCCTCCTATGCCCGCGCCGCACGCAGCCTTGGGGCATCAAGCTGGACGACGTTTCGCCGGATCTATCTGCCGCAGACCGCGCCGGGGATCGGGGCCGGGGGCATCCTCGTCTTCATTCTGGCGGTTGGGTACTACATCACGCCTGCATTGGTGGGCGGGGCGGATGGTACGCTGATCTCGAACCAGATCGCGTTCCACATGCAGAAATCGCTGAACTGGTCGCTGGCGGCGGCACTGGCCTCGATGCTGCTGGCGGCGGTCCTGATCCTGTACTGGGCGTATGACCGCCTTGTGGGCATCGACAACATGAAGCTGGGATAGGGCCATGAAACTGCCGATCTACGCCACTCCGCTGGAGCGGACCTGGGCCTGGGCCTACCGGGCGATCTGCGGCGCGATCTTTGTCTTTCTGATCGCGCCGATCCTGATCATCATCCCGCTGTCGTTCAATGCCGAGCCCTATTTCACCTTCACCCGCGAAATGCTGACCTTCGATCCCGCCGGTTATTCGTCGCGGTGGTATGACAACCTTCTGACCTTCGGGATGATCGCGCCCGATGCGGCGCGCGATGGCAACTGGTGGTCGGACGTGTGGGCGAATGCGTCCTGGGTGCAGGCGGCCAAGAACTCGGTCATCATCGGGTTCTTCTCAACCATCCTTGCCACCGTGCTGGGCACCATCGCGGCGCTTGGGCTTTCACGGCCCGAGATGCCCTATCGCAAGGCGATCATGGCGATCCTGATTTCGCCGATGATCGTGCCGATCATCATCACCGCGACGGGTCTGTTCTTCTTCTACTCCAACCCTTGCGCGATGTTCGTGGGGCTGGGGCTCGATCCGGCCTGCGGGCGGCTGGCGGGCACCTATCTGGGCGTGGTGCTGGCGCATGCGACGCTGGGCATCCCCTTTGTCATCATCACGGTCACGGCCACGCTTCTGGGGTTCGACCGGTCGCTGCTGCGCGCCTCGGCCAGCCTTGGCGCGGGGCCGGTGACCACGTTCTTCAAGGTGCAATTGCCGCTGATCACGCCGGGCGTGGTATCGGGCGCGCTTTTCGCGTTTGTCACCTCGTTCGACGAGGTGGTGGTGGTGCTCTTCATCGGCAGCCACGAGCAGCAGACGATTCCGCGCGCGATGTGGAACGGCATTCGCGAACAGATCAGCCCGTCGATCCTGGCCGTGGCCGCGATCCTTGTGGTGGTGTCGATCGGGCTATTGACGGTGGTGGAGCTTTTGCGCCGCCGGTCGGAACGGATGCGCGGCCTCTCGCCCGCCTAGGGCAGGAAATGCAGCCAGGCCCATGTCGTGAAGATGCAGGCGGCGGTGCCCAACAGCACCGATGACGCCGCAACCCGGCGGGCGGCGCCGTAGCCATGCGCGAAAAGATAGGCGTTGACGCCCGGCGCCATGGCCGCCGTCAGCACGGCCGAGCGCATCTGATCTGTGCTGAGGCCAAGTGCAAGGCCAAGGCCCAGCGTGACGGCGGGGTGCAGCACCAGCGAGGCGCCGATGATCACGGCAATCGTGCGCCCGTCACCTTCGGGCCGGTAGCGGTAGAGCACGCCGCCAAGGCCGAAAAGCGCCGCAGGGATCGCCGCCTGCACCATCAGCCCGATGGCGGACCACAGGATGGCGGGCAACGGCAGGCCGCTGAGGTTGACGGCAAGCCCCGCAAGGATACCCATCACCAGCGGTTGGGTCAGGATCGCGCGCCCGATCTGGCCCGCGATCGCACGACGGGAGAGTGCCTGCCCGCGCGAGCGCGCAACCTCCATCACCGTGATTCCGAGGGCATAGATCAGGGGGGCGTGGAAGGAGATGATGGCGTAATTGCCCGCCAGCGCATCGGCGCCATAGGCACGTTCGGTGATGGGCAGACCAAGAAGCAGGGTGTTGGAAAAGCTGGCCGCAAAGGCGATGGCGATGGCATCGGTCGGGCTGCGGGCAAAGACGGTACGGGCCAGCGTGTAGGCCGTAATCGCCGCAACAGCGGCGCCCGCATAGAACGCCAGCAGCAGCGCCAGGTCATAGGCGGTCGCAAGGTCGAGCCGCGCGATGGAGCGGAAAAGCAGGCAGGGGATGGCAAAGTTCTGCGCAAAGCGCATCAGCCCGTCGATCCCGCTGTCGAGGATCAGCCCGCGCCAGACCGCCGCATAGCCGAAACCCAGGACCACGAAGACGGGCAGGATGACATCGAGAAGCGCCTGCATCAGGGCATGGGCAGGTCGATCACCATGCCATCATAGGCTGGCGTGATGTGGGCGGGTGTTTCTGCATCCAGCGTGGCGTGGTCAAGATCCACGTGCATGTTCGTCAGCACCGCGCGGGCCGGTGCGGCGCGGGCGATCCAGTCCAGCGTCATGGCCAGATGGGCATGGGTGGGGTGCGGCTTGCGGCGCAGCGCATCGACGATCCAGACATCGAGGCCGTGCAGCTTTGCCCAGCTTTCCTCGGGGATGCCCACGGCATCGGGCAGGTAGGCCAGATTGCCGATGCGAAAACCCAAAGCCTCCATCGAGCCGTGATCGACGGTAAAGGGGGTCAGCGTGACGGGGCCGCCCTGACCGGCCATCGTGACCGGGCCATGGATGGTGTGCAGGGTCAGGATCGGCGGATAGGGCGAATCCTCTGGCTGCGTGAAGGCATAGCCGAAGCGGTTGAGCAGCGCCTCTTGCGTGGGCGCATCGGCCCAGACGGGCAGACGGGCGCGCAGGTTGAAGACGATCTGGCGCAGATCATCAAGGCCGTGCACGTGGTCGGCGTGGCTGTGGGTATAGACCACGGCATCCAGCGTGCCGACGCCTGCCTGCAGCAATTGCTCGCGCATGTCGGGCGAGGTGTCGATCAGCACGCGGGTGGTGCCGGCAGCGCCGACCCGTTCCACCAGCAGCGAACAGCGGCGGCGGCGGTTCTTGGGGTTTGACGGGTCGCAATCGCCCCAGTCGCCGCCCAGGCGCGGCACCCCGCCCGAAGAGCCGCAGCCAAGGATGGTGAAGCGCATGCTGTCCATTCAGGCGGCCTTTGCCTTTTGGAACAGCCGGTCGAAATTGGCGGTGGTGAGGGCCGCGAATTCGGGCAGCGACATCCCCAGCGCCTCTGCCCCCGCGCGCGCAGTATGGGCGGTGTAGGCTGGTTCGTTGCGGCGCCCGCGATGGGGCGGAGGGGCAAGGTAAGGGCTGTCGGTTTCCAGCAGGATCCTGTCACGCGGGGCGGCGGCGAAGATGGCGCGCAGGTCGTGGCTTTTGGGGAAAGCCGCGATGCCCGACATGGAGAGGTAGAAACCCAAGGCAAGCGCCGCATCGGCCAGTGCCGCGCCCGAGGAAAAGCAGTGCATCACACATGGATAGGCGCCCGCGCGGAATTCGTCCGTCAGGATGCGGGCGATATCGTCATCGGCGTCGCGTGCGTGGATGATGAGGGGCAGGCCGGTCTGCCGAGCGGCCGCAATATGGATGCGCAGGCTTTCCTGCTGCACGGCCTTTGTCTCTGCGGTGTAGTGGTAATCAAGGCCGGTTTCGCCGATCGCAACGAATTTTGGATGCTGTGCGAAGGCACAAAGGCGTTCGACGGTTGTCAGCGGTTCCTCATGCGCGCGCATCGGATGCACGCCTGCGGCGTAGTAGACGCCCTCATGCGCCTCGGCGATGGCGCGGACGTTCGGTTCCTGATCGAGCCGCGTGCAGATCGTGACCATACGGGCCACCCCCGCCGCGCGTGCACGGGCGATCACATCGGGCAATTCGCCGGCAAATTCGGGGAAATCGAGGTGGCAGTGGCTGTCGACGATCTGGGGTGGTTCGGGGGTCATCTGGCTCACCTCGGGGCCAGGGCGCCCGCCGCGTCGTCTACCTTCAGGACCATATCAAGGATTAGCGCGGCAGGGTCAAGGTTGACCGCCTTGCCCGCGCGGGCGCGGGCGGCAAGGCTGGCAGCAAGGTCGGCCCAGGCGCGCGCGGCATGGGGGGATGGCGCAAGGCGGGCCAGCGTTTCCGCCTCGCCGGGGGCGGCTTCGGGCGGGGGCGCACCGGTGGCGCCGGTGCGGGCAAGGCGTGCAAGGGCGGTGTCGATCAGGCCGACGGCGAGGTCGAACCGCGCCTCTTCGCCCCGCTTTGCGGCGGCATCGGCAAAGGCGATGGCGGCGGGGCGGTCAAGGCGGGGCAGGGAGGCGAGAAGCGAGACGAGGGCTGCGTAAGTCTCCAACCCCCCGGCTTCCGTCAAGGCAGCCGCAGCACCCACCGACCCGCCCGCAAGTTCGGCCAGCGCCACGGGGTTCGGCGCCTCGACCCCCGCCTGCGCCAGTGCCAGTGCCAGATCGGCGGGGCCAAGCGGCGACAGGCGCAGCGCGCGGCAGCGCGAGCGTATGGTGGGCAGAAGCCGCGCGGGCTGATGCGCGACGATCAGGAAGGTGACACCGGGGGGCGGTTCTTCCAGCCATTTCAGGATGGCGTTGGCGGCGGCGGGGTTCATCTCGTCCGCGCAGTCGATGATCACGGTGCGCGGGCCGCCATCGGTGGCCTTGAGGCCCAGAAACGCCCGCAGGCCACGCACCTCATCCACGCGGATCACCTGCGACAGGCCCTTGCCGGTGCTGTTCGGCCCCCGCCGCAGCAGGAAATTGCGCGGCTCAGAGAGGGCGCGCAGGCGGTGGGCCACGGGGTTGTCGCGGTCCACGTCAAGGCTGTTTGGCGGTGGTGGTGCGCCGAACAGGCCATCGCCGTCCGGCAGGGTCAGCAGAAACTGCGCGATGCGCCAGGCGAGTGTGGCCTTGCCGATCCCCTTTGGCCCGGTGATCAGCCAGGCATGATGCGCGCGCCCCTCGGCATGGGCGGCCAGAAAGGCCGCCTCTGCCTCGGCGTGGCCGAACAGGCGGGCGGTTTCGCGGGGATGGGGCAGGCCCGCCAGCCGGTCAGGCTCGGGCAGGAGGGCCGCCTCTGCGTCATGCGTGCGGGGCGCGCGCGTCATGCCGCGTCGAAGGCGGCAAGGACCGTGGCGGCGACGGCCTCTGCCCCGCCCGCGCCATTGATCACGCGAAAGCGGGGATGAGCGGCGGCGAGGGCGAGAAACCCATCGCGCATGCGGGCCTGAAGGTCTGCCCCCATATCCTCGAACCGCTGTTCGGCGCCTTTGCGCGCGGTGGCGCGGGCGTGGCCTGTGGCGGGGTCAAGGTCGATCAGGAAGGTCAGGTCAGGCTCGACCCCGATCATCCGGGCGTGCAGATCATCGACCATGGCGCGCAGGTCGGGGCCGTTTCCGCGTGACAGCCCCTGATACATCCGCGTGCTGTCGGCGAAACGGTCGCAGATCACCACCTCGCCACGGGCCAGGGCCGGGCGGATGGTGCGTTCCAGATGGTCGCGGCGGGCGGCTGTGAAAAGCAGGATCTCGGTTTCCGGCGACCAGCGGGCAGGATCGCCCTCGAGCACAAGGCGGCGGATTTCCTCGGCGCCGGGGCTGCCGCCGGGTTCGCGGGTCAGGGTGACGGCGCGGCCGCGCGCGCGCAAGGTTTCTGCCAGAAGGCGGGCTTGCGTGCTTTTGCCCGATCCGTCGATCCCCTCGAAGCTGAGAAACATCAGCTGGCGGGGGCGGTGCTTCCCGCGACCCGGGTCATCAGCGATCCGGCAGCGGCGGAGAGGCGGGTAAAGAAGCCGCCTTTGGCCACATCATTGGCGGCCAGCAGGGGGATGCGGGCGTCGGGCAGATCGGGCACGTGCACCACAAGCTCTGCCACCGCCGTGCCCGCCTTGACGGGGGGCAGCAAGGGGCCGTTGTAGATCACTTCCGCTTTCACGCTGTCCTGCACCTGTGCAGGCAGAAGAAGCGTCACGTCCTGCCCCGGCACCAGCGCCACGCGCGGGGCGGCACCCATGAAAACCTCGGCCTCGGCCACGGTCTGGCCTGCCCTGGCCACGGTCTTTTGCACGAACTGGCGGAAGGCCCAGTTGGCCAGCGCCTCGCTTTCCTCGGCGCGGTCCTTTTCCGAGTCCAGGCCGGAGATGACGAAAATCACCCTCCGGTCGCCCCGCTTGGCCGAGCCAACAAGGCCAAAGCCCGCTTCGGAGGTGTGCCCCGTCTTCAGGCCATCCGCTGTCCAGTCGCCGCCGGTGATGCGCAGCAGGGGGTTGCGGTTGTGGCTGTTGGCGGGCGCGCGATCCTTGTAGTTGAACTCGGTCATCGCAAAGAACGGATAGAATTCGGGGAAATCGGCGATCAGTCGCTTGGCGACCAGCCCGAGATCGCGGACCGACATCACATGCCCCTCGGCGGGCCAGCCCGACGCGTTCTTGAACACCGAATGGGTTAGCCCGATGGCATGGCCGCGCTCTGTCATCAGTTCTGCGAATTTCTCTTCGCTGCCTGCCAGCCCCTCTGCCACCACCACGCAGGCGTCATTGCCCGAGTTGATGATGATGCCGTGGATCAATTCCTCGACCGTCGGCTTGTCCAGTTCGTTCAGGAACATCGTCGAGCCGCCCATCGCCTTGGCGCGCGAGGATACGGCAAAGGCCGTGTCCATCGTCACCCGCCCGTCGCGAAGCGCCTCGAACAGCATGTTCAGCGTCATGAGCTTGGACATCGAGGCCGGGGGCAGGGCCACATCGGCATTCTTGTCCATCAGGACCACACCGCTTGTCATGTCATAAACCCAGGCCGCCCCCGCGCGCGTCTCGAATGCGCGCGCGGGCAGGGCGGCAAGCACAAAGGCGGCAACGAGCAGCGAGAGGCGTGACAGCAGCATGGGCAGTTTCCTAGCGGGTAACGAAATAGGCATCCCCGAAGCCAGCAGATTTCACCGTTTTCAGCGTGGCATTGCGGTCGGCGGCGGGTTCGGCCACGACGCGCCAGAACGTCTTGCCCTGGCTTGCTTCGGTCAGCACGCGGGCGGTGACGCCCGATTTGGCCAGCATAGCCTTGGCGCGGCCTGCGTTGGCCTCGACGCTGAAGATGCCGATCTGGATCATGCTGGTGCCACGGGCGGCGGGCGCGGTGGCCCGAACCGTGGGGGCAGGAATAGGGGCAGGGGCCACGACAGCGCCGGCAGCGACGGGAAGGACGCTGGCTTCGACCGTATCTTCAGGAAGGGCGGCGGTGGCGATGTCGGCTTCCGGCGCCTTGGGCTTGGCCTTGCCGAAAAGACGCCATTTCTTCTTTTCCGGCGCTGCGGGGGCAACCTCTGCTGCGGCGGTTTCGACGGCAGCCTCGGGTGCTGCGGGGGCAGGGGCGGCGGCCGGTGCGGTAGCCGAAGGCGCGCCGCTTGCGGCGCGCGCGATGGCGGCATCGGCGCTGGCCGTCAGCGTTTCGGTCCCAACCGTTTCCGCCTGATCAAGGATCGGCTTTGCGGCCTCGGTGGCCGGTGTGGCGGGCGCCTCTTCGCGGCGCAGCGCGGTGACGTTGAGCTTGGTCGGCTGTCCTGCCAGAATGCCAAGGGCCGCTGCGGCGTCGGACGAGATTTGCAGCGTCGGGCCGGGGTTCAACCGCTCGCGCCGGAACAGCGCGCCGATCACGAACTTGCCGTTCGCCTCGTTGCGCAGGATCACGCGCTCGGGGTCGACCGCATCGGGAGAAGCAACCCAGACGCCGCCAAGCGAGGGGCGACCATCCCAGAGGGCCTGATCCGTGACCTGAAACACCTGCGGCGCCTCGACATCGCGGTCCACCAGCCGAACGGACGTGGTGCTGCGCGCAACTTCGGCACCGTCTTCGGTTGCCGGTTTCGCGGCGAAGGGGCCCTTGCCCTCGACGCATCCTGCGAGCGTGACGCCCGCACATACCAGAATCATCGCGCTGATCGCTGCCCGTGCCATGCCTTACCTCGATATCGCGCTCTGACGGCGCGTTCTGATCATGGCCCCTGTTCGGGACCGCCTGCCCTTGCGCGGCATTCCGCGCCTGCGGGATCATAGCCAGAAGCGGCCCTTGAGGGAAGGGCGCCATGGCCTTTCGGCGAAAATCGGCAAGGCAGCCACAGAACAGGGCCGGCGGGGTGGGGGCAAAAGGCGGTTAATCCGCGCTAACCAATTGGTAACAGTTTCATTCTAGCTTTGGGGATGCCGGAAAACCGGTGACTGCTTGCAACACACGTGACCCACCCCACCCCACCCCGCCGGTTCACCCCGGCGGGGTTCTTATTCGGGCACGCTTGCCAGATGGTCCATCACCGCGCTGCGCAGGTTGTCGGCGCCGCGCGCCCGTGCCTGCGCCATCACGGCGGAAAGATCGTCAAGGTTCACCCGCCGCAGCAGGCTTTTCACCGGCCCGATCGAGGCCGGGCGCATCGAAAGCGTGCGAAACCCGATGGCCGACAGCACAACCGCCTCAACCGGGCGCCCGGCATCCTCGCCACAGAACGACAGGGGCGTTCCCGTTTCGGCGCAGCGTTGCACCACGGTTTCCAGAAACCCCAGAAACGAGGTGTTCAGCACATCATAGCGCCGCCGCACGCGTTCGTTTTCACGGTCGGCGGCAAAGAAGAACTGCTTCAGGTCGTTGCCGCCCACCGAGATGAAATCGGCCTGCTCGAAGAAGGCGCGGGGCGCGTGTGCAAGGCTGGGCGTTTCCAGCATCGCGCCAATTTCAAGCTTGGACGGGATCGTGTGCCCCAACCGCGCCTCGCGCTCAAGCTGGGCCATCACATGCGCGCGCGCCTCAAGAAATTCGCTCATCTCGGCGATGAAGGGAAACATGATGGCAAGGGGCCGCCCGTCCGCCGCACGGATCAGCGCCTGCGCCTGCATCCGGAGCACGCCGGGCTTGTCGAGACCCACGCGGATCGCGCGCCAGCCCATCGCGGGGTTCGGTTCGTCCTGCGGCTTCATGTAGGGCAGCACCTTGTCGGACCCGATATCGAGGGTGCGGAACGCCACGCGGCGGCCCTTGGCTGCATCCATCACGCGGGCATAAAGGCGGGCAAGTTCATCCCGCTTCGGCATCTGGTTACGGATCAGGAACTGCAATTCGGTGCGGAAAAGGCCCACGCCCTCGGCACCCGACCCCACAAGCGAGGGCAGATCGGCCATCAGGCCTGCGTTCATGTGAAGCGAGACGGTCGAGCCGCAGCGCGCCGTGGCGGGCAGATCGCGCAGGCCCGCGTACCGTTCCTGCGCCTTGGCCTGCATCGCGATCTTGTCACGGAAGGCAGAGGTGACGGTGTCTTCAGGCCGCAGGTGGACGATCCCCTGATCGCCATCGACAAGGATCGTATCGCCGTTCAGCGCCTCGCCCACGATGCCATCGGCGTGGATCACCAGCGGAATGGCCAGCGCACGCGCCACGATCGCGGCATGGCTGCCGACCGATCCTTCCTGCAGCACCACGCCGCGCAACTTGCGCCCGTATTCCAGAAGCTCCGCCGGGCCGATGTTGCGCGCAACAAGCACCGGATTGTCCGGCATCTCGGCGCCGGTGTTCTTGCCTTGTCCCGTCAGGATGCGCAAAAGCCGGTTGGACAGGTCGTCCAGATCGCTGAGCCGTTCGCGCAGATAGGCATCGGGCACCTGCGACAGGCGCGCGCGTGCGGCGGATTGTTCTTTCTCGACCGCCGCCTCGGCAGAGAGGCCAAGGCCGATATCCTCTTCCATCCGGCGCAGCCATCCGCGCGAACGGGCGAACATGCGGTAGGCTTCCAGAACCTGGCGCTGGTCCTTGTCGAGGCTTTCGGCAGACAAAAGATCATCGACCGACACGCGCAACTGCCCGACGGCCTCGCGGATACGCTCAACCTCGGCCACGGGATCGTCCGCCACGGGGTTGGTCACCACCACGCGCGCCTCGTGCAGCCAGACCCGGCCTTCGGCGGTGCCTTCCTGCGCGGTCGAGCCGCGAAACATCACCGGGCGGCGGTGCAGCGCGCGCATCCCGTCATCGTCCGAGGCGAAGGCGCCAAGCTCGGTCATCTCGGCCAGCACCATGGCCACGACTTCCAGCGCATAAACCTCGTCTTCCGAAAATTCGCGCGCCTGTTTCGACTGCACCACCAGCACGCCCAGCCGTTCACCCACCCGCTGGATCGGCACGCCAAGGAAAGAGGAAAAGATCTCTTCCCCCGTTTCGGGCATGTAGCGAAAACCCTTTGCGGCGGGGGCATTGGCGGTATTCACCGGCGTTGCCCTGCGCGCCACGCGGCCCACCAGCCCCTCGCCCAGCTTCATCCGGGTCTGGTGTACCGCTTCCGGCTTCAGGCCCTCTGTGGCGCAAAGCTCCAGCGTTTCGGGATCGCGGAAAAGATAGATCGAGCACACCTCGGTGCCCATCGACGAGGCGATGATCTGGGTGATGCGGTCAAGCCTGTCCTGGCCCTCGCCGGGTTCGGCGAGGCTGTCGCGCAGGCGACGCAGAAGCTTGCGGCTTTCCGTCTCGGTGCGTTCCGCCATGGCCCCCCGGCGCGGTTGTCAGGCCTTCTCCAGACCGAAGGCATCATGGAGGGCCTGCACGGCCAGTTCCATATATTTCCGGTCGATCAACACCGAAATCTTGATCTCGGATGTAGCGATCACCTTGATGTTGACGTTTTCCGCCGACAGCGCCTTGAACATCGACGCCGCCACTCCGGCATGGCTGCGCATCCCGATGCCCACCACCGAAACCTTGGCCACATCGGTATCCACCACCAGATCGTCATAGGCGATATCGCCCTTGGCGCGGGCATCCTCCATCGCCTTTTGCGCCCGCACGACCTGATTGATGGGGCAGGAAAAGGTCATGTCGGTCACGGCACCTGCGTGGGTGCCGTAGTTCTTTTCGCTGATGTTCTGCACGATCATGTCGACGTTCACCCCGGCCTCGGCCAGCGGGCCGAAGATGGCGGCGGCGACGCCGGGGCGGTCTTCCACCGACACTAGCGTCATCTTGGCCTCGTCCCGACTGTAGGCGACGCCCGATACCACTTTGGATTCCATGATTTCCTCCTCGGTGCAGACCAGGGTTCCAGAGTTCTCGTCAGTATCCTCGAACGAGGACAGCACGCGCAGGCGCACCTTGTAGCGCATGGCAAGCTCGACCGAGCGGGTTTGCAGCACCTTCGCCCCAAGGCTTGCCAGTTCCAGCATTTCCTCAAACGCGATGCGGTCAAGCTTGCGGGCCTTGGGCGAGATGCGGGGATCGGTGGTGTAGATGCCATCCACATCGGTATAGATATCGCAGCGTTCCGCGGCAAAGGCGGCGGCGAAGGCCACGGCGGTGGTGTCGGACCCGCCGCGCCCCAGCGTGGTGATGCGCCCCTCGGGACTCACACCCTGAAAGCCCGCGACGACGGCGACCTTGAAGCCTTCGGCAAACTTGGCGTCGAGATTGGCGCGCGGGATCGACAGGAACCGTGCGGCGGAATGGGCCGAGGTTGTGTTGATGGGCACCTGCCAACCTTGCCAGCTGCGCGCGGGCACGTCCATTTCCTGCAACGTCAGCGCCATCAGCCCCGCCGTCACATTCTCGCCCGCAGAGACGACGGCATCATACTCGCGCGCGTCAAAAAGCGGCGAGGTCTGTTCGACCCAGCCCACAAGCTCGTTCGTCTTGCCCGACATGGCCGACACGATCACGATGACCTCATATCCGCGCTCGACCTCGCGTTTGACCTTCGCAGCCGCATTCCGGATGCGCGCGAGGTCGGCTACCGAAGTGCCGCCGAATTTCATCACGAGAAGCGGCATGGGCTCCCCCAATTGAAGGCCGGATCGTCGGGGCGCCTTCTATGCGGGGCAGGCACCTTCCGCAAGGGCGCGGCGGTGCGGCAACACCGGACCTTTGCGCTAAGTTCATCCTTTCCTTGGCAGGATGGCAGGGATAGCAGTTGTGGCTAATGGAGCGGGGACAAGCATGACCTATTGCGTAGGCCTTCTATTGGACGAAGGGATCGTGCTTTTGTCGGACACGCGCACCAATGCGGGCCTCGACAACATTGCCATCTACCGCAAGATGTTCGTGTTCGAAGAACCGGGCGAGCGTGTGATCGCTGTGCTGACCGCAGGCAGCCTGTCGGTCACGCAGACCACGATGTCGCGGCTGCGCGACGAGATTGACGATCCGAACGCCACCGCCGATAGCTCGATCATGCAGGCGCCCACGCTTTTGCAGGTTGCGGGCATGATCGGCGACATGCTGGCGAGGGTGCGCAAGGATATCGACGACAAGCTTTCCATGGCGCAGGGGGCCAGCGCATCGCTGATCGTGGCGGGGCAGCGCAAGGGCGGCGAGATGCGGCTTTTCCTGATCTACCCCGAGGGCAATTTCATCGAGGCCACCGAGGATACACCCTTTCTGCAGATCGGCGAGCACAAGTACGGCAAGCCGATTCTCGACCGGGTGGTGACGCCCAAGACATCGCTGATCGACGGCAAGAAGGCGGTGCTTTTGTCGATGGATTCGACGCTGCGGTCGAACCTGTCGGTTGGCATGCCGCTGGACCTTGCGGTGATCGCAACCGATGCCTGCCGCGTGACCGAGCGGCGGCGGATCGAGGCGGGGGATGACGGTTTTCGCCGGATGAGCGAAGGCTGGAGCCAGGCCCTGCGCGACGGGTTTTCGCAGATCGAGATCTGAACCTGTCAGCCGGCAAGATGGGCGACGATGGCCGCAATCGCCTCTTTGCGGATGGGCGGCGCTTCCATCAGAACCTCATGCTCTGCACCGGGCAGGATCAGGAGCCGCGCTTCGGGCCAGCCACGCACCATCGCCTGAACGGCTGCGGTATTCACGATCCGCTCGCCACTGCCCAGCAGCACGACCGTGGGCACCCGTGGCCGCACCTGCCGCGCGAGCCAGCGCGTTTCGGCCATCGCACCCGCGGCCCAGGCAAGGCTCGGGCCGCCGAGGGTCAGTTCGGGGTGGGCTTGCGACTGGTGGCGCATCCAGTTCCACGTCGCTTCGTCTGTTGTCAGCGTGTTCCCGGCGAAGGGCGCCGCAAGAAGATAGGTCACCTTGCCGGTGCCGGGGGCATATCCGGTATGGCGCCCGACAAGCTTGGCCGCCGCCGCCGCCACCCGCGCCGCAGGCTCGACCCCGGTAGAGAGCCGAATGCCCCACATCGGCGCCGAAAATGCAGCGCGCTGAAAGGGCTTGCCCTCGATCATCGCGCGCAGGCCGATCGCGCCACCCATCGAATGGCCCAACAGGTGAAAGGGCGCGGGCAGCCCAAGGCTGCGCATCGCGGCCACGGCCGCCGCCACATCGCGCTGATAGTCGCCGTGCGCCCGCACATGCCCCACCATCGGATCGGGCAGGGGGCGGTCCGCCAGGCCCTGACCGCGCACGTCAAGCGCCAGCACATGCCAACCCTCGGCTACAAGGTTTGCCGCTGTCGGCCCGTATTTCTCGATGTATTCGGTGCGGCCGGGGATCAGCAGCACACTGCCGCGCGTACCGCCCGGCCAGTGCCCGACGCGCAGGCGCACCCCGTCTTCCGCCTTTGTCCAAAACGCCCGTCCATCGGGGGGGCCATCGGCCACCTCGGCAAAAAGCGGGGCTTCGGCCAGCGCTGTCACCCGATCACGGCGCCAAGCTTCATCGCCAGGCCCATGTTGCCGTCAACCATCAGCTTGCCCTGCATGAAGGCCGCCGTCGGGTTCATCTCGCCGTCGAGAATCGCCTTGAACGTGTCGGCGTCGGCCGTCAGCGTCACATCCGCCTCTTCGTCGCCTTCGCGCACGCCGCCCTCGTCGATCATGATCGAGCCTTCGTCGGTGATCACGAATTTCGCCACACCGTCGAAGCCCTGTACCTTTTCGCCAAGTATCGCCACAGCCGCCGTCACCACATCGCTCATCCGCCGCCTCCTCAATCCCGGTGACGTGACCACGGCCCTCTGGCCTTTGGCGTCACCCGCGCTACACTCGCCGTTATGAAAGCATGGGGCACGTTACACAATCGTATCGTTGCGGCAGGTCTGTCGATTGTGATCGCCTGCGGGCCGGTTTTCGCGCAGACGGCACCGCTCGACGATCTTTTCACCCGGCTTCAGACCGCAGACGACAAGGCCGCAGGCCGGATCGAGCGGGAAATCTGGTCGGAATGGTCGAAATCGGGATCGCCCGCGATGGACCTGCTGTTGCAGCGGGGGCGCGATGCGCTGGCGGCCGGGGATACGGCGGCGGCGATCGAGCATCTGACGGCCCTGATCGACCACGCCCCCGAATTCGCCGAAGGATGGAACGCGCGCGCCACCGCTTATTTTCAGGCCGGGCTTTATGGCCCCTCGGTCGCCGATATCGCCGAGGTGCTGAAGCGCAATCCACGCCATTTCGGGGCGCTGGCGGGCTTTGGCATGATCCTTGAGCAGACGGGAAAGGACGCAGAGGCGCTGGAGGTTTACCGCGCCGCGCTGGCTATACATCCCCATCTGGCCGGGGTATTGCAATCCGTGCAGCGGCTGGAGAAAAAGGCCGCCGGACAGGACCTCTGAACTCACCCCGGCGAGGCTGACGCCCATGCTTTCACCCGCCCGGGTCACGGCCGTGCTTGGCCCCACCAACACCGGCAAGACGCATTACGCCATCGAGCGGATGCTGGGCCATCGCACCGGCGTCATCGGCCTGCCGCTGCGTCTGCTGGCGCGCGAGGTCTATGACCGGATCGTGGCCGCGCGGGGCCCTTCCGTCGTGGCGCTGGTCACGGGGGAAGAGCGGATCGTGCCCGAACGGACGGTCTATTGGGTTTGCACCGTCGAGGCCATGCCGCAAGAGATCGGCGCCGATTTCGTGGCGGTGGACGAGATCCAGCTTTGCGCCGACCCCGAGCGGGGCCATGTCTTCACCGACCGGCTTTTGCGGGCGCGGGGGCTGGTCGAGACGATGTTCCTGGGGTCCGAGGCGATGCGCGGCGCGATCGCGGCGCTGGTGCCGCACGTGACGTTCATGCGCCGCGAACGGTTCAGCACGCTGACGTACGGAGGTTCGAAAAAGATAAGCCGTCTGCCTGCCCGCAGCGCTATCGTGGGGTTTTCGGTTGAAAATGTCTATGCCATCGCCGAACTGATCCGGCGGCAGAAGGGCGGATGCGCGGTGGTCATGGGGGCGCTTTCGCCCCGCACGCGCAACGCGCAGGTCGCGATGTATCAGGCAGGCGAGGTGGATTACCTTGTGGCCACCGATGCCATCGGCATGGGCCTGAACCTCGATATCCGGCATGTCGCATTTTCCGCCACCGCCAAATATGACGGGCGCCGGATGCGGCCCCTGTTTCCGCATGAGCTGGGCCAGATCGCAGGCCGCGCGGGGCGGCACCTCAACCCCGGCACGTTCGGGGTGACGGGCGAGGCCGCGCCGCTGGACGACGATCTGGTGGAGGCGATCGAGAACCACCGCTTTGCGCCCGTCAAGCGCCTCTCGTGGCGCAACGATGTGCTGGAGTTCGGCACGGTGCAGCGTCTGATCGACAGCCTTGAGGTGCCGGTTGCCAACGAATGGCTGAACCGCGCGCGCGAAGCCGATGACCTGACGGCGCTGAAAACCCTGTCGGAAATGCCCGAGGTGGCCCGCCGCCTGACCGGCCCGCAGGCCGTGCGCCTGCTGTGGGATGTCTGCCGCATCCCCGATTTCCGGGGGATCAGCGAGGCCGAACACGCCACCCTTCTGGCCCGCATTTTCACCTATCTGAGCGAGGGTCAGGTCCCCACTGACTGGATGGCGAAGGCCGTCCAGCGGATCGACCGGACGGAAGGCGATATCGACGCTTTGTCGAAACGGCTGGCGTATATCCGCACATGGACATATGTGGCGCAGCGCAAAGGGTGGGTTCAGGACGAAACCCATTGGCGGCAAGAGACGCGCGCGGTAGAAGATCGGTTGTCGGATGCGCTGCACGCAGCGCTGACGCGCGCATTCGTGGACCGGCGCACCTCGGTGCTGATGCGCCGGTTGAAGCAGAAGGAGAGCCTCGTGGCCGAGGTGAACGACAAGGGCGAAGTGACGGTCGAGGGCGAGTTTGTCGGCCGTCTGGAAGGATTTCGGTTCCGTCGCGATGCGAGCGGGTCGGCGGACGAGGCGCGCACGCTGCAACAGGCGGCGGTGCAGGCGCTGGCGCCCGAGTTCCACCTGCGGGCGGACCGGTTCTACAACGCACCCGATACCGAACTGGACTTCACCGATCAGGGCGGGCTGATGTGGGGTACGAACGCCATCGGCAAGCTTGTGAAAGGCGCCGATATCATGCGCCCGGCGGTCGAGGCGTTCGTCGATGAAGAGGCGGGGCCGGACGTGGCAGAAAAGGTGCGCCGCCGGTTGCAGCATTTCATCGATCGCAAGGTCGCATCGCTCTTCGAGCCGCTGACGGCGATGCAGAAGGACGAGGCGCTGACCGGCCTTGCGCGCGGTTTCGCCTTCCGCCTGGTCGAGCATCTGGGCGTTCTGCCGCGCGCGACCGTGGCCGATGAGGTGAAGGCGCTGGAGCAGGAGGCGCGCGGTGCCTTGCGCAAGCACGGCGTGCGGTTCGGGCAATTCACCATCTTTCAGCCCCTGCTCTTGAAGCCCGCGCCCACGCGGTTGCGGCTGGTGCTATGGTCGCTGGCCAATAACGTGGACGACATGCCGCAAAGCCCCCCCCCGGGTCTGGTGACGATCCCGAACATTCCCGCCGTGCCGCGCGAACACTACACGCTTGGCGGCTATCACCCGGCCGGGGCGCGGGCGATCCGGATCGACATGCTGGAACGCCTTGCCGATCTTCTGCGCGCCAAGGACAGCCGCGTGGGTTTCGAGGCGACGCCCGACATGCTGTCGATCACCGGCATGACGCTGGAACAGTTCGTCGACCTGATGGCGGGGCTGGGCTACAAGGGCGAGCGTGGCGAGCGGGCAAAGGCGAAGCCCGAGGCGGCGACCGCGCCTGCACAGGCAAGCGGCGAACCGTCTGACGTGGCAGCGGTGGCAGAGGCCCCGGCGGACGATGCGCCCGCGGAGGGCGCCGAGGCTGAATCCGAAAGCGCCGAGGAAGCGCCCCCCCCTGCGGCCGAGGTGGAGGTGTTCTACACCTTTACCTGGGCCCCGCGTCCGCGCGCCGAGCGCCCCAAGCGCGATTTTACACCCCGCCCCCAAGGCGACCGCCCGGCCCGTCCGCGCGGCGCCAAGCCGCAGGGCGATGTGCCGGCCCCGGTGGAGGGCGAGCCCGCGCCGAAGCGGCCCGAGCGGGGCGAACGCCCGCAGGGTCAGAAGCCTGCGCACAAGGGCAAGGGCAAGGGCAAGGATCGCCCGCGCGACGGCGGCAAGGGCGAACGCCCGAAGCAGGTCTACGAGGCCCGCCCCGCGCGCCCCGAAAAACCCATCGACCCCGACAGCCCCTTCGCGGTTCTGGCCGCGCTGAAGGGCCGGACCTGACGGCTTGGCGGGCAAGGGCGGTCGCCCCAACCCAGACGCGCGCCCCGGCCTGCGCATCGACAAGTGGCTGTGGCAGGCGCGGTTCTGCAAGAGCCGCGCGATTGCCGCCGAACTGGTCGAGGGGCGGCGGGTACGCGTGAACGGCCAGCCCGTCAGCAAGCCCGGCCATACGGTGGCCGAAGGCGACACGCTGACCTTCGCCCATCGCGCGCAAATCCGGGTGGTGCGGGTGCGCGCGCTCGGCCTGCGCCGGGGGCCTGCATCCGAGGCGCAGTCCCTCTACGACGATCTTGATACCTCTGCGCTTGAATCCTCCGGACCGGGCAGCTAGGTGATGCCCGGTATTTCTGATGGAGACCCGCCTTGACCTACGTGGTGACCGACAACTGCATCGCCTGCAAATACACCGACTGCGTCGAAGTGTGCCCGGTGGACTGCTTCTACGAAGGCGAGAACATGCTGGTCATCCACCCCGATGAATGCATCGACTGTGGCGTGTGCGAACCCGAATGCCCCGCCGATGCGATCCGCCCCGATACCGAGCCGGATATGGAAAAGTGGGTGGAGTTCAACCGCAAGTATTCCATCGCCTGGCCCGTGATCGTGACCAAGAAGGATCCTTTGCCCGAGGCGGAAGCGCGGGACGGCGAGAAGGACAAGATGGACAAGTACTTTTCGCCCGCCGCTGGCGAGGGCGGCTGAGGCCTCCGAATCGGCTCGTCTGTCGGATTTGCGCGAAAACGCCCTGTTTTCTGGATATTCCGACCTGTGCACCCCCTGCTGCGGCAGTTGGAATCAGGGCCGATTCGTGATATACAGTTGTCATAAATGAGCATGGGAGCTTTTTACTGCCTCAGAGCGCGTCGCCTGAGACAGGTTCAGCCGTCACAAACGAACTGCATCGCCGGGGCAGAAGTGCCGCGGACGGTGGTTTGTGTCGCCTGACGATGCCCCCGACCCGAGGAAGCGAGACCATATGACCAAGTCGAAGAAGCCCGAGTTCCGCCCCAACGAGTTCGTCGTGTACCCCGCGCATGGCGTGGGCAAGATCGTGTCCATCGAAGAGCAGGAGATTGCCGGCCTGTCGCTGGAGCTGTTCGTCATCTCCTTCGAAAAGGACAAGATGACCTTGCGCGTGCCCACCCACAAGGCCACCGAGATCGGGATGCGTGCCCTTTCGGCCCCCGATGTGGTGACGCGGGCGCTGGACACGCTGAAGGGCAAGGCACGGGTGAAACGGGCGATGTGGTCGCGCCGGGCGCAGGAATACGAGCAGAAGATCAACTCGGGCGACCTTCTGTCGATCGCCGAGGTCGTGCGCGATCTGCACCGGTCGGACGACCAGCGCGAACAAAGCTATTCCGAGCGTCAGCTTTATGAAGCCGCGCTGGAGCGGCTGACGCGCGAAGTGGCCGCCGTGTCGGGCACGGACGAGAAGAACGCACAAAAGACCGTGGACGATGTGCTGGTGACCCGCGCGGCCTGACGCCGGGCAGCGCCGGGGATTGCAAGCGGCGGCCCGATGGGCCGCCGTTTTGTGTTCGGGATCAGAGGGTGGCGCTGGCGACCGCCAGTGCAGCAGCTTCCGCCAGTTGTTGCGAGGCGCCCAGAATGTCGCCCGTCTGCCCGCCGATCCTTGCGCGCGCGATCAGACCCAGCGCTGCGGCGGTCAGTGCCATGACCAGCGCCATTGCCAGCACCATCAATCCGCCCACCGCAAGCGCCAACGCCAGCGCAAGCGCCGCCCCCAGCCCCACCGTGGCCCCTGTGGGCCGACCGACGCTCTGCGACAGCCCCGTGCCACGCGCGTTGGGCAGGGCGGCCATCAGCGCCGCCATCGGCACCCGGCTCAGCGCGCCTGCCGCGATCAGCGCGGGCCAATGTGCGCTTGCCGCCACCAACCCCGTCAGCGCCGACCAGCGGATCAGCGTGATCAGCAACAGCGCAAGCACCCCGTAACTGCCGATCCGGCTGTCCTTCATGATCTCCAGCCGCCGCGCGCGCGTGCGCCCGCCCCACAGGCCATCGGCCGTATCGGCAAGGCCATCCTCGTGCAGCGCGCCCGTGGCCATGGCCTGCGCAATCAGGATGATCGCGGCGTTGACCCCGGCCCCGAACCCCAGCGCCGCGCCAAGGCTGCCACAGGCCGCCGCCATGGCCGCCACGGCCGCCCCGGCCAGTGGCCAGGCCCAGGCGGATGCCGCCCCACGCGGCGCGTGATCCGGCACCGGCAGCCGCGACAAAAGCGCCAGCGCCTCCCAAAGATCGGCAAGGCGGGGGCGGGGGTCGGGCATGGCCATGGCGGGGTCGCTTTCGGGGCTGGCATCGGGCGCAGCGCCGGCATAGCCAAGGGGGGAAGTCGGAGCAACGGGGAAGAGATGATGACGCCGGAGTTTGCAAGCCTTGACGCCTTTGCCGCCGCCCTTTCGCAGGCGCCGGGTCCGGATGCCACTGCACAGGACGGCGCAGAGGCGCGCAACGCACAACTGACAAAGCCCCCCGGCGCGCTGGGGCGGCTTGAGGCGCTGGCCATCTGGTATGCGGGCTGGCGCGGCGATGCGCGGCCCCGCATCGCCCGGCCGCAGATCGTGATCTTTGCGGGCAATCATGGGGTTGCCGCGCGGGGCGTCTCGGCCTTTCCGGCCGAGGTGACGGTGCAGATGGTGGCCAATTTCCGCGCCGGTGGGGCCGCGATCAACCAGTTGGCCAAGGCCTGCGGCGCCACGATGACGGTCGAGGCGCTGGACCTTGACCACCCGACCGCCGACTTCACCACCGGCCCCGCGATGACCGAGGCTGAATGCCTGACCGCCCTTGCGCGCGGCTGGGCCGCAGTGGACCCGCAGGCCGACCTTCTGGTGGTGGGCGAGATGGGGATCGGCAACACCACATCCGCCGCGGCCATCGCCTGCGCCCTTTTCGGCGGCGCGCCCGAGGATTGGGTGGGCCGGGGCACGGGCGTGGATGACGCGGGGCTGCGCCGGAAGGCCGGGGCGGTCGCGGACGGGTTGGCGCGCAACCCGTCTCGCGCGCCGCTCGAGGTTTTGCGCTGCCTTGGCGGGCGCGAGATTGCGGCGATGGCGGGCGCGATGGCGGCGGCGCGGGTGCGGCGCATTCCGCTGATTCTGGACGGCTTCATCGCCTGCGCGGCAGCGGCGGTCCTGCATCAGGCGGTGCCGGGCAGCCTTGACCATGCCGTGGCTGGCCATCGCAGCGCGGAAGGGGCGCATGGCGCCCTGCTGGCAAAACTGGGGAAAGAGCCGATCCTGTCGCTGGGACTGCGGCTGGGCGAGGGGTCGGGCGCGGCGCTGGCCATCGCTGTGCTGCAAGGGGCCATCGCTTGCCATTCCGGCATGGCGACGTTTGGCGAGGCGGGCGTCAGCGACGGCTGATCATTCCGCAGCCTGGCCCTTTGGCCGGGCGGCATCAAGCTCGGCGATCAAGGCGGTTTCCAGATCGCGGTCCAGCTGCTTGGCGCGCTCGATATAGGCCGCGTTTTCGCTGACGGGCTGGCCGGGCACCCAAAGCTCGGCCAGATCGCGCATGGCGCCCCGGTCGAGGTGATAATACGTCTGGCTGAGTTGCGACGCCTCGTATTCCGTCAAACCAATGTTTTCAAGAACGTAGCGGCCTGCGCGGATCGAGCTGTCGAACATTTCGCGCACGATGTCATTCGCACCTGCCTGAAACAGTTCGTACACATGCACCCTGTCGCGGGCGCGCACCACGATGTGGATATCGGGGCGTTCGCGCCGCGCGTAGCGCACCAGCTTGGTGGCGGCGGCGGGATCATCCACCGCCACGACCAGCACATCCGCCGTGGCAAGCCCTGCCGCCGCCATCAGTTCGGGGCGCGTGGGATCGCCGAAGAAGCCCTTGACGCCAAAGCGGCGCATCGTTTCGATCGCGGCCAGATCGTTGTCCAGCACCACCGTCGATCCGCCCGCGTTGCGCACCAGCCGGTTGACCACCTGCCCGAACCGCCCGATGCCCGCGATGATGACGCGGCCTTTTTCCGTGATCTCATCCGCCGGGCGGTCAGCATCGGGCTTGGCAAGGCGGCGCCCCAGCGCCTCGGACCCCAGGAAAAGAAGGGGGGTGAGGAGCATGGAAAGCGAGATGACCAAAAGCGTGACCTGCGACAGCGCACCGCCAAGAATGCCCTGCTGCGTGGCGAAGGACACAAGCAGAAAGCCGAACTCGCCCGCCTGCGCAAGGCCAAGCGCAAACAGCATCCTGTCCCGTCCGCGCAGCCCGAAGACGGTGGCCAGCACCACCAGCACGGCCGCCTTCAGCGCGATAAGGCCAAGCGTCAGCCCAAGGATCAGGAACGGGCTCGCCGCCAGCACGCCGAAATCGACGCCAATGCCCACGGTCATGAAGAACAGGCCCAGCAGGATGCCCTTGAAGGGCTGGATATCGGCCTCGATCTGGTGGCGAAACTCGGAATTGGCCAGCACCACACCCGCCACGAACGTGCCAAGCGCGGGGGACAGGCCCACGAGCATCATCAGGAACGCGATCCCGAAGACCATCAAAAGCGAGATGAAGGTCGACATTTCGGGGATCCGCGCGGCATGGACAAAGCGGAATACCGGGCGCGTCAGATAATGCCCGACAAGGATGATCGCGGCCACGATGGCCAGGGTCAGCACGGCCGCCGCCCATCCCGGCAACTCTTCGACCAGCGTCAGAAGGGGCGCGGCGGCCCCGGTATCGTGCCCGGCCTCGGGGTTCTGGATGCCGAACGTGGCGGCCGAGATCGAAGGCTCCACCGCCATCGCACCCAAAAGCGGGATCAGCGCCAGCATCGGCACCACGGCGATATCCTGCGTCAGAAGGACGGCAAAGGTTGACCGTCCGCCCGCCGTCCGCATCAGGTTCTTTTCCGTCAGCGTCTGCAGCACGATCGCGGTGGACGAAAGGGCGGTCAGAAGGCCAAGCGTCAGCGCGGGCGGGAACGTCATGCCAAGCGACATCAGCACGGCCATGACGGCAAGGGATGTCAGCACCACCTGCAGCCCGCCGAGGCCCAAAAGTTTCACCCGCATGTCCCAAAGCGCGCGCGGCTCAAGCTCCAGCCCGATCAGGAACAGCATCATCACCACGCCAAACTCGGCGAAATGGCGCATGTCTTCGGTTTCGGCCCCGGCAAGGCCCATCACCGGCCCAAGCAGAATCCCTGCCGCCAGATAGCCCAGGACAGACCCCAGCCCCAGCCGCACCGAAAGGGGCACGACCACGACAGCGGCGCCAAGATAAAGGCTGGCAAGAAGAAGGAAGCTTTCCATCTCGACAGGTTAAGCCCCAAGGCAAGACCTGTCCATCACATGTGGCTCGGTGGCGCCGGGTTGCGCGGTCAGCTGCGCGGCATCGCCAGCGTGACTATCTTGCCGCTCTTTTGGTAGCGCAGCTCCGATCCGGTGATCGCGGCAACACGGCCGCCGTCCAGCCGGTCGCCGACCTTCACCTTGTCATAGCGCCCGCCAGAGGTGCGGACCAGCGCATAGCGGCTGGACGACGTGCCGTAGATGCCGATGAGGTTCAGCTTCGAGAGGTTGATCGCGTTCACGAAGGTGGCTTGCTTGGCCACATTGGCCCGCGTCGGAATGCGCGGTGCGGCGGCGGCGACAATCTCGGGCTCTTCTTCCTCTTCGGGCGTCAGGGCCGGGGCTGCGGATGCCGCGCGGCTGTCTTGCGGCGGTTTGGAGATGGCGATGGATGCGGCGGCAACGGCCGCCTGCACGGCACCGCTGATATCCTGCGGTCGTGGGGCGGGGCGGGGCGATATCTGAACCACCGTGCCCGACGCCGATGCCAGCGTCACAAGCGAGGCTTGCGCCGCCCCGGCGGACGGGGCCAGCGCCGCAACCGAGGCCGCGCGGGGGCGCGGACGCGTAGCGGCAAAGCGCGGGTCGGTGACGGGCTTCAGCGAGGCGTCATCTTCTGCCTGCTGCGGATCGGCGGCAGGGGGCGTCAGGTTCGCGGGGCGCGTACGCGGGCGGCTGTCGGCCAGCGCCGGGTCGGGTACAAAACCGCCGGGGGCTGGCGCCTCCGGTACGGCGGCTAAGGCGGCGGGCGCGGGTGCATCCGTCGCCGCAGGTGCGGGTGCCGCGGCAACAGGCGCGGGCGTGGCAGGGGCCGGGCGCTCGGGCGGGATCAGGGGGGGGCGCGCCGCGATCAGCCACACCCCTTCGGGCGTGATAACCCCCGTCTCGGTGGCCTCGATGCGCCCGTTCTGATCGAACGTATAGACCGTTCCGAAGGGCGGCGGGGGCATCTGCGCGCCGGGTGCTGCGTCCGGGGCCGCGATGGGCGCGGGCAGGGCCACAGCGTCAAAGGCAGGGGGCGCCGTCTCGGAGGTTGACAGGAAAATCTCGTCCTGCACGGTCGTGCCGGGTGCTGCGACGCGCGCGGCCTCTTCCGTCGGCAGTCCTGCGGGTGGGGGTGCGGGCGGCGGGGTTTCGGCAACCGGCTCTGCCACGGGCGGGGCAACATCGGCGGTTATCTCAGGCTCGGCCGTAAGGTCCGGCACCGCGTCTGCAACCGCCTCTGCCACCGCTTCGGGGGGGCGCGCAATCGCCTGCGGTTCGGGCAGGGTCACCCTGTCGCCCGCCGTCACCTCAAGCGGTGCGGGCGCGGTGGGCGGGGGTGCGGCGTCTTGATCGGGAAGCGCTGCGGTCTGAATCGGCTCTGGTACGGCCCCGTCGTCGCGGCTGAGGTAGTAGGAAGACCAGACCGCGACAAGCGTCAGAAAGATCAGCAGAACCGCCGTCAGGATCAGCCCCAGAAAGCGCGGCCTCCCGCGCGTTACGGGGCGGGGCTTGCGGGCGCCCAGTCCGGTCGGGGCCGCGGGCTTGGCAACGGGTTTGCCCAGCGCACCCGACGGCACCGGTTGCAGGGATGCAGGCCGCGCATCTGCCCGGCGCACGGCCTTGTCGACCGGCAGGGTGTCGGTCGTCACCAGCGTCGGGCGGCTGCG
>JBBSBE010000027.1:0-35067 GCA_038251625.1 Rhodobacterales bacterium | reverse complement strand
TGCTGCAGGGGTTGCGGCAATTCCGCATTTGAAACCAACAGGGTAGCGGCAGGTGCCGGGGGCTGCGGGTCAAGCCGGGGTTTCAACCGCGCGAAGGCCTGAAACAGGATCGGCGCCGCCAGATCCGCGCCAAAGGCCCCCGGTACGGGCGTGCCATCCGCCCGCCCCATCCAGACACCGATGACATGCCGCCCGTCGTATCCGATGGCCCAGGCATCGCGGTGGCCATAGCTTGTGCCCGTCTTGTAGGCCAACCGGTTGGCCGGGGCGCCGGGCGGTGGCGCAAGGCCCGCCAAGATATCGCCCACTTCCCACGCCGCGACAGCGGATATAACCCTTTGACCTTCAACGCTTTCTCCCGTCTCCCGCAAGGGCCGGGCCACGCCGCCCCGTGCAAGGGTCGCATAAAGCTGCACCAGCTCGCGCAGCGTCACACCCACCCCGCCCAAGGCCACCGCCAGCCCCGGCTGGCTGCCAGGAACCTGCGAATCGGCGCCGGCTTTCCGTAATGCTGCCAACAGCTTGGCGGGCCCCAGTGCATCGGTCAGCGCCACCACGGGAATGTTCAGGGATTGCTGCAACGCGTCGCGCACACGGATCGTGCCGCGATACTGGCGGTCAAAGTTTTGCGGGGCATAGCCGTTGAAATCGGTTGGCCGATCCTCGACCAGCGTTTCGGGGTGGGCCAGCCCTTCATCGAAAGAAAGCCCATAGATCAAAGGCTTCAGCGTCGATCCGGGGCTGCGGACAGCCACGGTCATATCGACAAACCCCTGCCGGGCGTCCGCAAGGTAGCCCGCCGATCCAACGCTTGCCAGCACCTCGCCCGAGCGGTGATCCGCCACGAGGATCGCCACCTGCAACCGCTCTCCCTCACCACGAACGGCTTGTGCGGCAAGGGTTTCCAGGCTCGCCTGCAATGTGGCGTCAATCGTGGTGGCGATGTGGCTGTTACCCGGATCGCCCGTCACCAGCCGGTCGGCCAGATGGGGCGCCAGCATCGGCACCGGGCTCCGGGCGGTGGGCACGGCCTCGCGCTTGGACGCAACTACCTGATCCGGCGCTATAATCCCGTCCTCCACCCCACGCGCCATCACCCGCGCCCGCGCCGCCGCGGCGGCATCGGGCGCGCGGTCCGGGCGGCGCGCCTCGGGCGATTGGGGCAAGGCTACCAGCAGAGCGGCCTGCGCAGGCGTCAGGCGCCGGGGTTCCTTGCCGAAATAGGCAAGGCTGGCCGCACGCACGCCCTCAAGGTTGCCGCCATAGGGGGCAAGGTGCAGATAAAGCTGTAAAATCTGATCCTTGGAAAGCCTGCGCTCCAGTGCCAGCGCGACGCGCATCTGCCGCAGCTTTCCGCCAATCCGCCCCGTTCCGCTGTCCTCCAGCAGTCGCGCGACCTGCATCGTCAGCGTGGAACCACCCGAGACGATCCGCCCGTTCCATGCCGCCTGCGCCACCGCACGCAACATGGCGCGGACGTCGACGCCGCCATGATCGCGAAACCGCTTGTCCTCATAGGCCACGAGCAGCGCAACGAAATCCCGGTCCACTTCGCCAAGATCGACGGCCATGCGCCAGCGCCCGTCCGCCACCTGATAGGCACGCAAAAGGCGCCCGTCGCGCGCCGACACCTCAACGGACGTATCCACATCCAGCGAGGGCAACACCGTCGCCTCGATCCACCCGTCAAACCCGTCCCGTGCAAACGCAGCACCCCAAAGGGCAAAGGCCAGCGCAAAGACCCAGCGCGCGCGCATCACTCGGTCACGGAGACCTCGCCCGTATCGGTCCGGGCGCGGAAATCGGGGCGGTACATGTCTTCCACCGAGGCCGCCGCGTGGTGGAACACCCCCGGCGCCACTGCCCGCACGATATACGCCAGCGTGAAGGGATCGGTGTTGTAGCGGTCCACTGCTGCCAGAAACCTGTCCTGCCGGAACTCGGCATGGGTGATGTTGCCCTCAAGCGTCAGCCAGTCCAGCGCCGAAATCTGCCCGCCCTGCAAAAGGTTGGGATTGTCGATCTCGAACCCGGCAGGCAGCGGATCGGCCACCATCAGCCGCGCTTCGCCCCGGTTGAAGGGCTGCACCGTCAGCACGGTCACAAGCCGCGTGCCAGCTGCCACGCCCTGCGCGATATCCACCTCTTCCCCGTCCATCGTGAAATAGGCGCGCGTGATGCCATAGCCGTTGCCGCCCGCAGGCTCGGGCTCGACCGGCACGCCATAAGCCGTGACGGTCACGGTCTGTACCCGGCCCGATCCGTTGGCCACCACCACCGGATCGCCCACGCCGCCATCGAAGACCCGCACCAGCGGGCCAGACGGTGGCAGGCCGTTGAAGGTGATCCCGTCCGTTGACGCGCCCGAAATCAATGCGTTGGCCGCAAGCAGCGTCCAGGCCTGTTCCTGCGTCGAAAGCGTGCTGCCGGGGCGGGCAAGGGTTGCGGCCAGCGCATCGGCGTCCACCGCCTGACTGCCCGCCTCGGTTGCCAGCGTCAGCAGGGCAGCAGCATCGCGGCGATTGCTGCCGTAGTCGGCACGGTAGGGTTGGCGGCTGTCATTTGCCGTAGCCACGCGCAGGGCTGCCCGGCGGAACATGGCATCGGCGCGGGTCTGATCGCCGTAAGAGGCCAGCGCCGCCCCAAGCTGCGCCTGCGCGATGGGGGTGGCGAAATCGTCGCCCTTCACATCGGCGAAGTAGCGCAGATCGCCCACCGCCGCCGCCCCTTCGCGGGCCAGCACCATCAGCGCGTAGGCCAGCGCCTCGCCGCCCGTGTCGAAATCGGCGGCGTAGTTCACCTGATTGCGCAGGTTGTCGAGCGCGGACCGGAAGGCAAGATCGGGCACCGCAAAGCCTTGTGCCTTGGCGCGGCTCAGGAAGTCGGTGACGTAGGCATCCAGCCAGAAATCCCCCGACCCCGCTTGCCAAAGGCCGAACGCCCCTTCGGAGGACTGGTTCAGCAGCACCTCCCGGACAGCCTGTTCGATCCGTCCGCGGATATTGTCGGCCCCCTTCAACTGCATCGCCTGCGCCACCTGATCGAAGTAGATAAGCGGCAGCGCCTTTGAGGTGAGCTGCTCTGTACAGCCATAGGGATAGCGGTCGAGCGCCGCCAGAAGCCCCGGCGCATCCAGCCGCGCGATGGGGCCAACGGCCAGCGTGGCCTTGCCTGTGGTGGGGTCAAGGCCCGCAAAGGCCGCGCCGTCGAAGGTAAAGCTTTGGCCTGCGGCAAGCTCTACCTGCGTGGACCGCGCGACTTCGGGATCGTTCACCTGCACCGGCACGGTCAGGCGTTTCAGAAGTTGCTTTCCGTCCGGCGTGGTCAGCGCCACGTCGATGGTCTGGTTGCCCACGCCGCCCGCCGTCACGGGCACCGAAAACACCGCCTTGGCCTGATCGCCAAGATCAAAGCCCGAGGGAACCGGGCCAAGCGTCAGGCCACTGGCGGTGACATCAAGGCCCATCCGGCCCGAGGGTCCGGTGGCATGCACGATTTCCAGCAAGAGCCGCGACCGGTCACCCGGTGACAGGAAGCGCGGCACCGATGCCGTCACGACCACCGGATCGCGCACCAGCACGTCGGCGCTGGCCTGCCCCACGCCCCTGCCCGACCACACGACAGCCATCACGCGCACGGTGCCGTTGAACGAGGGAAGGTCGAACGTGGCGCGGGCATAGCCGTCGGTGCCCACGGTCACGGGGCCCGCGAAATAGGCCACAAGTTCCTCTGTCGGCGGCGGCGATTGCAGCCGCGCCTGTGCGCCCGCGTCCCCGCCGGATCGCACGCGGCCCTCGGCCCCGTTCAGCCCGTCGATCAGGCGGCCATAGACATCGCGGATCCCGACACCCAGCCTGCGCTGGCCGAAGTAATACCCGGCCGGGTCGGGCACCTTGAACCCCGTCAGGTTCAGAATGCCCACATCAACAGCGGCGATTGTGGCGTAGGCGGTATCACCGGGGGCAATCCCCTCTACCTTCACCGCCACCTCCATTGGGCCGCGCGGGGCAGCCTCGGGGGCCGTTTCAACCGTTGCGGTCAGCTTTCGCGCGCCCGGGTCGATGGCGGCGTGCGCAAGGCCCAAAGCGCGGGCAGGATTGCGCCCGGCGGCCACATCCATCGGGCGCAGAACCGAGGCGGTTACGTAAACGCCCGCGCCCCAGTCATCGGTCACGGCAAGGGGGATCAGGTTTTCGCCTTCCTTCACCTCGACCGCCTTCATCTCGATCACCTGATTGGACATGACCGAAATCAACGCCGTGCCCCCAGCGCGCGGCACCACACGCAGCATCGCGGTGTCACCGGGCTTGTAGGCAGGCTGATCGAGCGAAAGTTCCAGCGTGTCGGGCGTCGCGGATACATCAGCGGGCGCATACCAGCCCGCGAAGAACGTGGTCGAGGATTCCGCCCCGCCCCCCGCCTGCGCGACCTTCAGTTCATATTGCCCCCACGTCACCCGCGCCGCGATTTCCTCTGGCGCGGCGCCGGGATTGGCGGTGCCTTCGGCCACGCGGGAACGGGTGGTAACAGGTTCCCAATACCAGTTGCCATATGACTGATACCATTGATAGCGCGTCTCGATCCGTGTCAGTTCCCACGCCAGCGCCATGGGCACCGGTGCCTCGTCGGTGCCCACGCCAACCAAAGCAAAGCGCGCCTCGCTGCCTTCTGCCACGACGCCATCGAACAGCGGCTTGATGCCGATCATCGGTGCGGCCGGTGTCAACGCCTTCACAACCTCGCGTTCCACCGGGCGGCCAGACCCTTCCGCCACGCGGACGGTAAAGCGCGCTTCCAGCGGTCTGCCGGGGTCCGGCGCGTCGGGCAGGGCAGCGTCGATCACCGCTTCGCCTGCGGCATCGGTACGGATGCCGCCGTCGAAGGACGCATAGCGCGGGTCAAAGCGTTCATCCGCGCGGCCGAAGACATAGCCCGGAAACGCGGCGAGGCCCTTGGCGGCGCGCAGCGTGGTCTCGCCCTCGATGGCCAGATCGGCACCGGGCGGGCCGAAAAGGTATTTCGCAGCCACGGTCACCCTGCCCGTTTCGCCAAGGCGCAAGGGCGCATCTGGCACGGCCAGCGTGAAATCGATCCGCTCCGGCAGGAAATCCTCGACCAGAAAACCGGCGGTCGCCAGCGCGGGGGCATCGGCATCGGCACGCAACTCCACCTGCCACCGCCCGCGTGGGGCAGAGCCTGCGATCGGCAAATCGAACACATGCCCACCAGCGCCCTGATCACTGACCAGCGCGCGGGAATATTCCACCCCATCGGGGCGCTTCAGCACCGCCGTCAGCGGCAACCCCGTTACCGCCCCGGCCTTGGCATCGCGCACCAGCGATGTGACATGCACGGTTTCCCCTGCGCGATAGGCGCCCCGGTCGGTGGTCAGGTACACATCCAGCGGCCCCGCAGGCTGCCGCCCCTCCACGCCACGGTCCGAAAGGTCAAACTCGGGGTCGGTCAGCGACAGGAACGCCAGATCCGCCTCGCCCTCCTTGGCCACCACCATCGCGGGCGCCGCTGCCCCGGTTCCGCGCGTCAGCCCAGCGGCAAAAGCGGCCATGCCTTCCGCATCCGTCACCGCCGTACCAAGCACAGCGTTGGCGCGGCTCAAAAGCTCGACCGTCACGCCGGGCTTCGGCCCTGCGGTGCCCAAACTGCGGATCACGGCGTGCAGGCCATCCACGCCCGAAAGCGTGGTGATCCCAAGGTCGGTCACAACGAACCATTGCCACGCCGGGCCGGTATCGGTTTCGTCCTTGCCTACAATCGCGGCCTTCAGCACATAGATGCCAGCCCCCTGCCCCGCCAGCGCCTCTGCCATCGGCAGCCGCGTGGTCATGTCGCGGTTCACCTCCAACGCCACGGTCGCGGTGCCCTGCCACAGCGCCTCGCCGATGCGCGAGGCGAAATCGTCTTCTTGCCAATAGGCCATGGGCTGGCCGAAATAATCGCCCTGGATCGCCTGCAATAGGTTGCGGTCGGTCACACGGTAAAGCGTCAGCGCAAGCGCATCGGTATTCACCGTCTCGACCGGCACCGCAGGATCGCCACCCTTCGGCAGCACGTACCCGCGCCCTGGGAACGATACCGCCGGGCTGCGGTCGCGGATGTAAGAGGTTACGGTGACGGGCTTCACCATCGTCTGCCCGTCCGCAGCAGGAAGCCCTTCACGGAAGGTGACGGCCACGCGCTGGCCATGCTCTGCCCCCTCGACGCACAGTTGCCGGTCACCCGCCAGAACCACGGTCAGACCCGGCGCGGGCATCTGCACGAAAGGCGCGTAATCCACCCCTGCCTTGACCAGATCGTCCGAGAAGACGGCGCAAATGCGCGGGCGCGCGGCGTCGGACTGGACTTCGTTCTCGACAATGCGAAAGCCGTATTTGCCGATGGCCGCGTCGAGGGCCAGCGCGGTATCGTCCCGTGGCTGCAAGCCTTGCGCCAGCCGCAGCGCGCTGACGGTTTCACGGCCCCGCCCGTTCAATTCCAGCGCACGCGCCATGGTGGACAGGATCGTATGCCGCGCCGCAGGGGCATCGGTGCGCAGATACGCGTTGACCGATGCCAGGATCGAACGGTCAAGGAAGGCCGCGCGTTCGTTCTGGTTCGACGACGCCGCCAGAAGCAAAAGCCGCGCGTATTCGGCCCAGTCGCCACCCGCGTCGGTCACGTTCACCGCGGCCCCGACAAAAGCCGCCGCCCCGCTAAAATCCCGCCGCCGCTCGGCCTCTTGCGCAGCGGCCATGTGTTCTTCGGGCGTCGATTCCCCGGTGATGTGCAGCCCGCCCAGCGCCTTGGCCTGATCGAGCGCGCGGTCCAAGTCGCCCTGATCGAGGAACGCAAGATCCGGTGCCCGCGCGGTTGCGCGGCGCAGGGCGTCGGCGGCGGCCGGGACGACACGCGCTGAATAGGCGCCCTGATAGAAAGCCGGGGTGCCGGGGTCGGCCTTTAGGAAACACGCATTCGCACGGCTGTTGAACGTCAGCGCGGTGCAACGGCGATCCGTCAGACAGGCGATCTCGCACGCCTCGATGCTGCTGTTTCGCTGGTTGGCGAAATCGCCACCGGGCAGGTCGGCATTCTCGGTGTAAATCAGTCGACGCTCGGGAATGCGCTCTTGCGCGAGACCGCCAGAGGGAACGCCAGTCAAGGCCAGCAAGACGGCCAGTGCCAATCCGCGCATCGTCAATCCTCCCGTATCAATTGGTACAAGGGTCGCAGAGCACCCCGGCCCACGCAAGGATTCGCGAAACCGGGCATCGGATTTTCGCCGTTAAGCCTCGCTTCACAGTGTTGCGCCAAAGAAGGCAGGGGCGCGGCCCCGAAGGGCACGGTGCGGCGCAGGCAGAAGACGGGACGCACGCATGGATATGATGGAGCGGCTGGCAAAGGAACGGCGGGCGCGCCTCGCCGCAGAGCGCATGCTGGAGCAAAAGAGCCGCGAGCTTTTCGCCGCCAATGAGCAGCTGGCGCTGAGGGCGCGGTCGCTGACAGATCAGATCGTGGAACAGCGCCACGCCACGCGCACCGCCGTATCGCAGGCGCAGGCCCTGAAGGGCCAGAACGAACGCTTCGTCACCGATCTGGAGACGGCGCATTCCGCCGCAGTGGTCGCAGAGCGGCGCCTGCGCGATTCGATTGATACGATCCGCGATGGTTTCGCCGTCTTTGACGCCGACAACCGGCTCGTGGTGGCGAACCGCGCGTATCTGGCGGCGTTCGATGGATACGATATCTCACCCGGCGTCAGTTACCACGATATCCTGCGTGTGACGGGCGAAACGGGGTTGATCAACATCGGCGCGCGCAGTGTCGATGACTGGGTGGCCGAAATGCTGGCGCGCTGGGATCAGGATCCGATCCCGCCCCTGACCGTGCAGTTTTCCAATGGTGCCTGGGTCAAGCTGACCGACCGGCATGCGCGCGATGGCGGCACTGTCAGCCTTGCACTCAACATCACCGACCAGATGCGCATCTGGGCCGCAATCGAAGCGATCCCCGATGGATTTGTCCTCTACGATCGGGAAGATCGCCTTCTGACCTGCAACCAGCGCTACCGCGATATTTATTTCGAAAGCGCCGAGGCGATGACGCGCGGCGCCACTTTTGAGGAGATCCTGCGCTATGGGCTGGAACGCGGCCAGTACGCCGATGCGATGGGACGCGAGGATGAATGGCTGGCCGAGCGGGTGGCCCAGCATCGTTTGGCGGATGGCACGGTGGAACAGCGGCTTGCCGATGGGCGCTGGCTGCGCGTGCTGGAAAAGCAGACGCCCGATGGCGGGCGTGTCGGCCTGAGAGTTGATATCACCGAACTCAAGGCCCAGCAGGCGGCACTGGATCAGGCCCGACAAGAAGCGGAAGCGGCCAACCGCGCGAAATCGGCGTTTCTGGCCAACATGAGCCACGAGATCCGCACGCCGATGAACGGCGTGGTGGGCATGGCCGAACTTTTGGGGGATACCGACCTGAACCCCGAACAGCGCCTTTTCGCCGAGACGATCAAATCCTCGGGCGAGGCGCTGTTGGTCATCATCAACGACATTCTGGACTATTCCAAGATCGAGGCCGAGCGTCTGACGCTGTTCCCCGAACCCTTCGATCTTGAGCGTACGATCCATGAGGTGGCGATGCTTTTGCAGCCCCGGGCGCGGGCTAAAGGCATCGACATCATGATCGATTACGACATGTTCCTGCCCACCCGTTTTGTGGGCGATCCGGGGCGGATCCGGCAGGTGATGACCAACCTTGCCGGCAATGCCGTGAAGTTCACCGAAAGCGGGCATGTGCTGATCCGCGTCGTGGGTATCGAGGCCGAACCCGGCCATCACCAGTTGCACGTGACGGTCGAGGATACTGGCATCGGCATTCCGGCCGATCAGCTGGGTCACATCTTTGGCGAGTTCAACCAGGTTGAAAGCGCTGCCAACCGCAAGTTTGAAGGCACCGGCCTTGGCCTTGCGATCACCCAAAGGCTGATCGAGCGGATGGAGGGCGCGATCTGGGTGGACAGCGAGCCCGGGCAAGGCTCTTGCTTCGGGTTCCGGCTGTCGCTACCCGTCTCGGAAGAGGGTGAGCCGCCACGCCTGCCGATCACGCTTGCTCGCGCGCTGGTCGTTGATGACCAGTTCATCAACCGCACCATCCTGGAGCGTCAGCTGGTGACGTGCGGCATTCGCGTTACCCTCTGCCGGTCGGGCGCCGAGGCGCTGGCCACGCTGGCCGCCGATGCCGCCTACGATCTGGTCCTGACCGACCATGATATGCCCGAAATGAACGGCCTTGCGTTTGCGACCGCGCTGCGCGCGGCAGGGCATGCGATGCCGGTCGTTCTTTTGTCATCCAACCCGACGGCGGCACGCGGGGCGCCGGGATCGGAGTTGATGGCGACCATCCTGCAAAAGCCGGTCTTGCGGTCGGAACTTTACCAAAAGCTCCAGTCCCTGTCCGCGCCTGCCGATGCACCGAAGGCACCGACAAGGCGGATGCGCGTGCTGGCCGCTGAGGATAACCGCACCAACCAGCTTGTCTTTCGCAAGATGGTCAAGGATGTCGATATCGATCTGACCTTTGCGGGAAATGGGCGCGAGGCGGTGGATTTGTGGGAAAGCCTGGTGCCCGATCTGATCTTCATGGATATCTCCATGCCTGAAATGGACGGGCGCGAGGCGTCCCGCGCCATACGGGCCGCTGAAGCCACACGCGGTGGGCATGTGCCCATCGTCGCGCTGACGGCACATGCGATGGACGGCGATGCCGCCGATATCCTGGCCGCAGGTATCGATGAATACATGACCAAACCGCTGCGTAAATCCGCGATCATGCGTATTCTGGCCGAACATGTGCCCCCAGAGGCTATTCCCATCACGCTGCCCGATGAGCCCGAGACCGAGGTCGCCTGATCCCGCCAAGGCCCATGGGCACCAGCCTGCCAGATGAAGCGGAAACTGCTTTCGCCGCCGCGCATTTGCACATCGGCGCGCGCCATGAACATCGACGGTTGGCAGCGCAGCCACGCCACGCTACCTGCATGGGACGGATCACCGGAGACCACGCCATGCGCCCCATCCTTGTTCACGCCGCCTTTATCGCGGGCACCCTGGCGCTTGGCCTTTTGATCGGCGCCACCATGCGGCCGGGGGAATGGTACGACACCCTTCAAAGGCCCTGGTTCACCCCACCGCCCTGGGCCTTTGGCCCGATCTGGACGGTGCTTTACATCCTGATCGGATGGGCCGGGGCGCGTGTGTTTCTGGCGCGCGGGCCCTTTGCGCTGTGGGTCGCGCAGATGGTGGTGAATTTCGCCTGGCCGCCGGTGTTCTTCGGTCTCCAGCTGCCACTGGCAGGCCTTGCCGTGATCGCGGGACTGTGGGTGCTGATCCTCGCCTTCATCCGCGCCGCTTGGCCGACGGACAGGCCATCGGCCCTGATGTTCGTGCCCTACGCGATCTGGGTCACGCTGGCCACTTCCGTCAACGCCGGTGTGGTCTGGCTTAACTAGCCTTCGCGCACAACGCCAAGAAACGCCTCGCCGAAGCGGTCGATGCGCGCCTCCGACATGCCCGCCAGGCGCGCGAGTTCCGCAAGGGTGCTGGGCCGCGCTTCGGCAATCGCGCGCAGCGTGGCACTGGCGCAAGACAGGGGCTTGCCCGTGCCATCTTCGCCGCGTGCCAGCGCAACCTGCACCTCGGCCAACCTGTCGAAGATCGCGCCTGCATCACGGCCCGCAAGCGCGCGGCGCGCGGGATGTGGGCGCGCTGCGGCCTCGCCCGTGATCACCTCCAGGAAGGCGCCGCCGTAGGTTTCCAGCTTCTTCGCCCCGACCCCGGTTATCCGTGCCATCGCGTCCAGCGTGGCGGGGCGCCTCTCGGCCATCTCGATCAGAGTGCGGTCCGGGAAAACCACATAGGCGGGCACCTTCTGCGTCTCGGCAAGCGCGCGCCGCTTGGCTTTCAGAAGGGACAACAGCCCCGCATCTTCATCGGCCACCAGCGCGCGCACGGGGCTGCGCTCTTCCGCCGCCGCCACGCTGTCACGGCGCAGTGTCACCTGTTCCTCGCCGCGCAACACGGGGCGGGCAGCTTCCGTCATCCGCAGCGCGCCGTGGCGTTCAGGGTCGGGGCGCAGGAGGTCGCGCCCCATCATCTGGCGAAACACAGCGCCCCATGCGGGTTTCGACAGCTCTTGCCCAACCGCGAACGTCGGCAGCTGGTCGTGCCCTCGCTCGCGCACCTTGGGCGTGGCAGTGCCTGTCAGAATGTCGATCAGATGCCCGGCCCCGAACCATTCCCCTGTCCGCAGCACGGCCGAAAGCGCCTTTCGCACCGCATCGGTCGCATCAAACAGAAGGGCGGGGCGCTGGCAAAGATCGCAATTGCCGCAAGGGCCCGGCGTTTCACCGAAATAGCCCAAGAGTTTCTGGCGGCGGCATGCGGTGGCTTCGGCAAGGCCAAGAAGGGCATTCAGCCGTCCGTGATCGGCGTTCTTGCGCTCCGGCGGCGCAAGCCCTTCGTCGATCTGGGTCCTGCGAAAGCGGATGTCATCGGCGCCATAAAGTGTCAGCGTTTCGGCAGGCGCCCCGTCGCGGCCCGCGCGTCCGATCTCCTGATAGTATCCTTCGATGGATTTGGGCAGATCCGCATGCGCCACCCAACGGATATCGGGCTTGTCGATCCCCATCCCGAAAGCGACCGTCGCCACCACGATCAGCCCGTCCTCGCGCTGGAACGCGGCCTCGACCCGCCTGCGTTCCTCTGCCTCAAGACCCGCGTGATAGGCCAGCGCCAGATGCCCCGCCTCTTTCAGCGCGGCGGCCAGCGTTTCCGTCTTGGCCCGCGTGCCGCAATAGACGATGCCCGACTGCCCCTTGCGGGCGGCGGCGAAGGCCAGCACCTGACGGCGCGGGTTGTCCTTCACGGCGAAGGCGAGGTGAATGTTGGGCCGGTCAAAGCCGCGCAGGAAGATGGCGGGTTCCGCCCCGGCAAAAAGGCGCTCCACGATTTCGGCGCGCGTTTCCTCATCCGCCGTCGCGGTAAAAGCCGCCAGCGGCACGCCAAGGGCGCGGCGCAACTCACCGATGCGGAGGTAATCGGGGCGGAAGTCGTGGCCCCACTGGCTGACACAATGCGCCTCGTCCACCGCAATTGCCGTTACCTTTGCACGCCGCAACAGGGGCAGCGCAGAGGCCGAGGCGAGGCGTTCGGGCGCGATGTAGAGAAGTTTCAGCGCACCTGCGTCGATGGACGCGAACACCTCTTCCGTCTCTTCCTCGGTGTTGCCCGAGGTCAGCGCCCCCGCCTCCACCCCCAGCGCTTTCAGCGCGCGCACCTGATCGCGCATCAGGGCGATCAGCGGCGAGATCACCACCGTCACCCCGTCGCGGCAGAGCGCCGGAAGCTGAAAACACAACGACTTGCCCCCGCCCGTCGGCATGATCGCCAGCACGTCGCGCCCGTCGCGCACTGCCGCCACAATCTCTTCCTGCCCGGGACGAAACTCGGGGAAGCCCCAGACGCGGTGCAGCAGGTCGGCCGCTTCCGGCATCGGACCGCCTGATGCAAGTCGAAGGTGCCCCATCTTGCGCGATCCGCCTTATTGCCGGGCCAAGATCACGCGAAAGCGTAGGCGTTGTTCTGGATCACGATGCGGAGGGCGTAGATCGCGATCAGCACGATAAGGGGGGCGAGGTCGACCCCGCCCAAGGGCGGCAGAAGGCGGCGCACCCGGCTGTAAATCGGGTCGAGCAGGCGGTTCAACCCGTCCCACAGTTGCGCAACCAGTGGCTGGCGGAGGTTCAGCACCTGAAAGTTGATGAGCCACGACATGATGATGTGGGCGATGATGATGAACTGCACCACATTAAGGATCAGAAGCAGGATTTGCAGGATCGAGGTCATGGGTGGCTCCGCTGATGGCTGAGGCAGAGCTAACCCGATCTGTTCCCCCCGGCAACACCCGTTCCGCCGCACCGCACTTGACGGCGCCGCGATGCCGGGCGACGAGACGGCGACAGAAGGAGCCGCCGATGTATCCGTTCCTGCGCCTTGCGATCGAGTTTCTGGCCGTTCGCCGCATGGCCCCCTTGCCGATCACCGGCACGCATGTATCCACCCATACCTGCCTGCCCTGGGACATCGACCCATGGCGCGAGTTGAACAACGGCCGCACGCTGACGCTTTACGATCTTGGGCGGGTGCCGATGGCGATCCGTACCGGGCTGATCAAGGTGCTGGGCCCGAACGGCTGGGGCCTTACGGTCGCGGGCAACACCTGCCGCTATCGCCGCCGGGTGCAGATGTTCGACCGCCTCACCATGGTGTCGCGCTGCATCGGCTGGGATCACCGGTTCGTCTACATGGAGCAAAGCATGTGGAAGGATGGTGAATGCACCAGCCATATGGTCTTGCGTACCGCCGTCACCTCGAACGCGGGCATCGTGGCGCCCGCCCGGGTGATGGAGGCTTTGGGCCAGCCGGTGGAAAGCCCGGCCCTGCCCCAATGGGTTCAATCCTGGATCGCGGCAGAGGGCGAACGGCCCTGGCCGCCGCAGGGCGCCTAGCCGTTCTCGCGCAGGACAGACCCGGCCAGGTAGAGCGATCCGCAGATAAGCACGCGGGCGGATGGGTTGCCCGCTGCGATGGCGGCAAGGGCCGCGCCTACACTTTCGGCCTCGACCGCCTCTATCCCCGCGCCACGTGCCGCAGCGGCGGTGGTGCTTGCGGGCAGGGTATTGGCCTCACCGGGGATCGACACGGCGGAAAGGCCGGCAAGGTGGGGGGAGAGCGGGCGCATGTAGCCCGTCACATCCTTGGTGTTCAGCATCCCGCAGATCGCATGCGTGGGGCGCGGCGGCATTTCGGCCAGTGTGGCGGCCAGCGCCTCCCCCCCCGCCGGGTTGTGGCCACCGTCGAGCCAAAGCTCCACCTGCGGGGCGGCCTCCACCAGCGGCCCGTGGCGCAGGCGCTGCATACGGGCAGGCCATTCGGCGCGCGTCACCGCCGCTTCGCAGGGGCCCTCGCCGAACCCCAGATGACGGAGCGCCATCAGTGCTGCGCCCGCGTTGTCAATCTGGTGGGGGCCGGGAAGGTTGGGGCGCGGCAGATCCAGAAGCCCGTGTTCATCTTGAAACACCATCCGCCCCCGGTCGGCAAAGCAGTGCCAGTGCTGGCGGTGGATCATCAGAGATGCCCCAAGCCGTGCAGCGCGCGCCTCGATCACCTCAAGCGCTTCGGGCAATTGAGGGCCGATCACCGCTGGAACGCGGCGCTTCAGGATACCGGCCTTTTCGCCCGCAATCTCGGGGATCGTATCCCCCAGATATTGCTGGTGGTCATAGCTGACGGGGGTAATCACCGACAGCACCGGATCCACCACGTTGGTCGCGTCGAGCCGCCCGCCAAGGCCCACTTCCAAAAGCAACCAGTCGGCAGGCGTGCGCGCAAAGGCCAGAAACGCCGCCGCCGTCGTGATCTCGAAGAAGGTGATCGGGGCACCGGCATTCGCCGCCGTGCATTCGTCCAGAAGCGCGGTCAATTGATCCTCGGCGATCAGGCGGCCCGCCAGGCGGATGCGTTCGTGAAAGCGCGCAAGGTGGGGCGAGGTATAGGCGTGCACTGTCTTGCCCGCACCCTCCAGCCCCGCGCGGATCATCGCCTGTGTCGATCCCTTGCCGTTGGTGCCGGCCACATGAATGATCGGCGGCAGGTTCCGTTCGGGGTGCCCAAGCGCGGCCAGCAGCCGATGCATGCGGTCAAGCGTGAGGTCGATGACCTTGGGGTGCAGGGTCATCATCCTTTGCAGGATGGCGTCAGAGGGGGTGGTCACGCCTTAGCAGCCTCGGTCGGCGTGGGCGCAACAAGGACAGGCGCATCCTCTGGCGCGGGCAGTTCGCCCCGGATGGCGGGCGGCAGCCGAAGCAGCATCCGCAACACGGTGGCCAGCTCGTCACGCATGTTCTTGCGGTGGGTCACGCGGTCGAGCATCCCGTGATCCAGCAGGTATTCGGCCCGCTGAAACCCTTCGGGCAGCTTTTCGCGGATCGTCTGCTCGATCACGCGGGGGCCTGCAAAGCAGATCAGCGCGTTCGGCTCGGCGATCTGCACGTCACCCAGCATCGCATAGCTGGCCGTCACCCCGCCCGTGGTGGGATGCGTCAGCACCACGACATAGGGAAGCCCCGCTTCCTTCAGCATCTGCACAGCAACCGTGGTGCGCGGCATCTGCATCAGGCTGAGAATACCTTCCTGCATCCGGGCCCCACCAGCGGCAGCGAAAAGCACCAAGGGGCGCTTCAGCTTGATCGCACGCTCTGCGGCGGCGAGGATCGCGTTGCCCACAAACATGCCCATCGAGCCGGCCATGAAGGCAAAGTCCTGCGCTGCCACAACAACGGGGGTGTGCAGGATTTCACCCTCTGCCACCACCATCGCATCCTTGGTGCCGGTCGCCTTTTGTGCGGCCTTCAGCCGTTCGGGGTACTTCTTCTGGTCGCGGAAGACCAAGGGATCTGCCAGCGGCTCTGGTACCTTCACTTCCGTGAACACGCCTGCATCGAATAGTGCCGCAAACCGTTCGCGCGGGGTGATCGCCATATGGTGATCGCAGGAGGTACAGACGTTCAGATTGTCGCTGAGTTCGCGGTGAAACAGCATCGTTCCGCATTCGGGGCATTTCGTCCACAAATTCTCGGGCACTTCCCTGCGCGAGAAGAGCGAGTTGATCTTTGGGCGGACGTAGTTGGAGATCCAGTTCATTGCAGACGGCGCCTCCGGCCTCGGTCGGGGCACGAGATAAGCCGCGAGGGGGCAGAATGCAATCGGCCTCGCGGCGTTCAGGTGTCGTCCCGGTCGGGGCGTTTGCGGTCCGGATCGGTTTTCACGCGCATCCGGTGGCCCGTGGCTGCCTCCCACGCCCGGCGCGCCTCGGCAAATCCGGCGGTCGACGGTTCGCGTGCCACCTTGGCCAGATACTTGCCCGCCGTCACCAGATCGCCCCCGGCCAGCGCCGCCTGCGCCAAAGACAGGTGGCGGCGCGGGCGATTGGCGGGGTCAAAGGCGATGGCGGGCACTTCGTTGGTGCAGAAAATCTCGGCCATCATGGGCTTGAGCACCCGCTGATATGCCAATAGCCGGGCGACCCGGTGTCCTGCGCCCGGCAGGTGGCAAGACCGGGCCTGCGGATATGCCGGCTCCACAAGCGTCGTCACGAAATCGGCATCGGCCGCATCGCGCGGGTCGTAGATCACAACCGGGCGCGCGGCGGGATCGGCCACGGCGGAAAGTGGCGGGTGCAGCACGGGCTGGCCTGACAAGGGCCTTTGCGTGTGCCGCGCCATGTAGGGATGGATCGGAAGGCGCGGCGACAGCGCCACTGCCGTACCTTCCGCCGCGCGTGCGAAGAAAAGCGCGGCGTATCCCCCAAGGCTTGATCCGTACAGAAACACTCTGTCGTAGCGCCCGGCAAGCGGCGCCAGAGCGGCGGCAAAATCGGCCAGGGTCAGGTGCTGGTAAAAGCTGCCCGCGCCTTCGGCAACGAACACGTGGTCATGCCCCAACCGCAGGATGAAATCGCTGGCAAAGCCCATGTCCGCCAAGCCGATCTTCATCGGGTTGAAGCTGATTACCAGCGTCGTGGCTCCACCGGGCTGGCCATGCCATGTCATCCGGTGCTGGGGCGTGTCGAGAAGGCGGAGGGGATCGGTCATCACCGTTCAGGCGACATCCCGCGCCAGAAGCTGACCACCCGGCCCGGGCTTCACCTCGAAGCGGCTGATCTTGCGCACAAGGTCGGACAGTTTTGCGCTGCCATAGGTGCGGGTATCGAAATCGGGGCTGCCTTGGGTGATGTATTGCCCGATCTGGCCCAGCGAATACCATTCGCCCTCGGGGTCGATCGCGCGCATTGCGGCGATGATCAGGGGGATGGCCTTGGCGGGCGGCTCCTTTGTGCCGGACCGGGGGGCAGGGTCGGTACGCGGTGCCGGATCGGCCACAGGCTCCACGGCGCGTGGCGCCTCTCTCAAATCTTCGTTCGTCGCAAGGTTCTCGACGTAGATGAAGCGCTTGCAGGCCATCCGGAAGGCCTCGGGCGTCTTCTTTTCGCCGATGCCATAGACATCGAGGCCCTGCTCGCGGATGCGTGCGGCCAGACGGGTAAAATCGCTGTCGGAACTGACCAGGACGAACCCGTCGAAAAGGCCCGAATGCAGGAAATCCATCGCCGCGATCACAAGGCCGATGTCAGACGCGTTCTTGCCCTTGGTGTTGGAAAATTGCTGATCCGCCACCATCCCCAGCGCCGCCACCTTGCGCGCCCAGCCGCCAAGACGCTGCGCCGACCAGTCGCCGAAGATGCGTCGCACGCTCGCTTCACCCAAGGCCGCGATCTCTTCAAAGATCGCTTCGGCGTAACCGGCGGGCACATTGTCGGCGTCGATCAGGACGCAAAGACGGGGGGCGCGGGTTTCGGGCATGACGGTTCCTTTGGTTTTGGCCCCGTCATGCCCGAAATGTGCCTTGGGGGAAAGGGCGCTTGCCCCCAAGGGCGCCTCAGGCGTCGGCTTCCGCCAGCGTCGGATAGTCGGTGTAGCCCTTTTCGCCGCCGCCATAGAAGGTCGATTGGTCGGGGGTGTTCAGCGGTGCATCGCGGCGCAGACGCGCTACCAGATCAGGGTTGGCGATGTAGGGCTTGCCAAACGCGATCAGGTCGGCGGCTCCCGAGGCCACAGCCTCCATCGCCAGTTTCCGGTCGTATCCGTTGTTGGCCATGTAGACGCCCGCGAACCGCTTGCGCAGCGCCGCGATGCTGAGGCCGGGCGCCAGATCGCGCAAGCCGCCCGTCTGCCCCTCCACCATGTGCAGATACGCGAGCCCCGCATCGTTGATCCGGTCCACGGCCAGACCAAAGGTGGCCATCGGATCGCTGTCGGTCACGCCATTGGCGTTCGAGAAGGGGCTGAGGCGGATCCCCACATGGCCCGCATCCCATTCGCCGACCACCGCGCCTATCACTTCGGTCAGGAAGCGAACCCGGTTTTCAAGGCTGCCGCCATAGGCATCGGTGCGCTTGTTCGATCCGTCCGCCAGAAACTGGTGGATCAGATAGCCGTTGGCCGCGTGAATCTCCACGCCATCAAACCCCGCCTCGCGGGCTGAGCGTGTGGCGTGGCGATAATCATCCAGAACGCGGGCAATCTCGGCCGTCTCCAGCGCGCGTGGCGTGGAGGTTTCGACAAAACCCTTGCCGTCAAACGTCTTGCCCCCGGCCGCGATCGCCGAAGGGGCCACAGGCGCCGCACCATCCACCTGAAGGCTGGTGTGCGACACCCGGCCCACGTGCCAAAGCTGGATCACGATGCGCCCGCCCGCCGCATGTACGGCTTGCGTGACCTTCTTCCAACCGGCCACCTGCGCGGGGCTGTAGATGCCCGGCGTCCAGGCGTAACCCTTGCCCTCGGGCGAGATCTGCGATGCTTCGGTGATCAAGAGGCCCGCCGTTGCCCGCTGGGCATAATAGGTGGCATGAATCTCGTAGGGCGTGTCATCTTCGGCCCGCGCGCGGTTGCGCGTCAGCGGCGCCATCACGATGCGGTTGGGCAGCGCAAATGCACCGACCTTGAGGGGCGAGAACAGCGTCTGATCGGTCATGGTATGTCCTTTTCCGTTTGGATGCGCCCCGGAAGGATGCGCACCGTGGCAGGGTTGATGTAAGTACCGGGGGTCGGATTGATACTGCCCGAAAGCGCAACGCCGGTCTGCGTCGGCGCACCGAACAGGCTCGACAACTGCGCGCCCGCCGCGCCAGATTGGGCCTGCCCCAGATTGCGCCAGCAAAGGAGAAGCGGATGCCAAGCCCGGAAGCCATCGCCATCGCCATGGGCCTCGACCTGCCGGATTTCGACCGGGACGGGTATTACGGCGCCGATTACGGCACGATGAAGCCCTACCACCGGGTTGGAAGCCTTCTGTTTCTGTCAGGCCACGTCGCTCAGGTGGGCACTGATATCACCCACAAGGGCCGCCTTGGTGCGGATCTTACCGTTGAGCAGGGATACGCCGCCGCGCGGCAAACCGGCATCAACGTGCTTGGCGGTATCCGTCAGGCGGTGGGATCGCTTGATCGCGTGCGCTGCATCGTGCGAACGCTCAACTTCGTGGTCTGCACGCCTGACTTTGCCGATGTGCACAAGGTTTCCTCTGGCCTGTCAGACCTGCTGGTTGACGTGCTTGGCCCCGAGCGCGGCCTTGGCGGCCGCGCCACCATCGGGGTTATGGCGCTGGCCGGTGGTGTCTGCTTCGAAACCTGGGCGACCGTCGAAGTGGATGATTAGCCCAGACGCGTGCGGGTCATCTGGTCCTTGTAGTCGTCCTGAAGATCCATCCCCAGGATGGCCTTCACGCCGGCAAGGATATCGGAACCACCCATCCAGATCGTCGCCGGGCCGGGTTCGAACCGCAAAAGGGCAAGGCGCGGGTCGTCCTTGCCTTCCTCATACCAGGCGGCAACGAACGGATTCCACAGCTTGTCGATCATCGCGCGATCGTCAGACAGCGAAAGCTGCCCTTCGACGCTGGCAAAGACGTCATGTCCCTTGCCAGTCAGCGTCACTTCAGCCGCAACGGGCAGACGGGTCAACTGCGACACGAACCCTTCGTGGCGGTCGCCGAAGAACCAGATCACGTTGTGACCGGTATCGTCATGCGTCTGCGCGGTCATCGGCCGGGCGGTATCCTTGCCATCGGCGATGCGCAGCATCACGGTGCGGTCGGATTTCAGCGACGACCAGAATTTCTGGGTCAGCTTTTCTGTATCGGTCATTGCGTTTCCTTTGCAGGGCTATCCGGCTGGAAACGCAGGCCGGGGCGGAAGGGTTCCGCCCCGCTATCGTTGGCGGTCAGCCAAGCTCGTCCATCGAGCGGATGACCTTGCCGAGCAGGCCATAGTCGACGGCCCCCTTGGTGGTCAGCCAGAAATCGCGCTCGGTGTCCTTGGCGATCTTTTCAGGCGTCTGCCCGGTCGCCTCGGCGAAGAGGTGGTTGAAGCGGTCCCGCATCTGGCGCAACTGTTCGGCCTGGATCTGGATGTCGCTGACCTTGCCGCCCACCCCGCCCGAGGGTTCATGCAGCAGGAACCGCGTGTTGGGCAGGCAGTAACGATCCGCCTTGTCGGCCCCGATGAAGATCAGCGCACCGGCGCTTGCCACCCAGCCCGACCCGATGGTGCGCACGCGCGGTTTGATGAACTTGATCATGTCATGAACCATGTCACCCGATTCGACGTGGCCACCTGGGGACGAGATGAACATGTTGATCGGATCGTCATTGTCCTGCGACAGCGCCAGCAACTGCGTCACCACGCGCTGTGCCAGCTTGTCGTTGATCTCGCCCGTCACCAGCACATTGCGGCTCTTGAAGAAAAGCTGCTCGATGGGCTTTGGCGTCGGCTCGGCGGCCTCGGGCTTCTCGCCGTCTTCGTCCTTGAGGTATGGGGTCATTGCAGGTCTCCTCTGGCGCGGCGCGAATGCCGGGTGAGGGTGAACCTATGTCGGCTGCGGGGCAGGTTCAACGGCCCCCGATCAGACGCGGCCTTGCGCTCGGGGCCGGGGGCGTTACCGTCATGACCGACACAAAGGGAGACAGCAGATGGAGATCAAGCGCGCAGGCAGCCGCCCCTCGGGGCAGGGGCAGCCCGAATACTTCACCGGACGGGTGCGGTTCGACCCGGTCAACGAAGTGGCCGAACCGGGACGTGTGCGCGCGGCGGTGGTGACGTTCGAACCGGGCGCGCGCACGGCCTGGCACACCCATCCCTATGGCCAGACGCTGTTCGTGCTGTCCGGCGCGGGCCGGGTGCAGCTTCTGGGTGGACCCGTGCAGGTGATCCGCCCAGGCGATACCGTTTCCATCGCCGCCGGAGAAAAGCACTGGCATGGCGCGGGGCCCGAAACGGCGATGAGCCATATGGCCATTCAGGAAGCCAAGGACGGGCAAACGGCGGACTGGATGGAGCATGTGGCGGACGCCGACTATCTGGCATCGCCGGAAGGCTAGCGCCCCGCAGGCGGGATGGTGAGGGTGGACGCCATGAGGCTGTCTGCCCTCACCGCTCCTCGACCAAAATCTCCCGCTTGCCCACGTGGTTCGCCCGCGTGACGACGCCCTGCTCTTCCATCTGTTCCACCAGTTTAGCGGCCTTGTTGTAGCCGATGCCCAGCTTGCGCTGGATATAGCTTGTGGAGCATTTGCGGTCCTTGGCCACGATGGCCACGGCCTGATCATAAAGGCTGTCGTCGGAACTGTCGCCGCCAAGGCCGAGGACGAGATCGATGTCGGCCTCCTTGTCCTCATCAGGACCTTCAACCACGCCCGACATGTACTGCGGGGGGCCGAAGCTCTTGAGGTGGTTGACGATTTCCTCGACTTCCTCATCGCTGACGAACGGTCCGTGGATACGGGTGATCTTGGCGCCACCGGCCATGTAGAGCATGTCGCCCATACCCAGAAGCTGCTCGGCCCCCTGTTCGCCAAGGATCGTCCGGCTGTCGATTTTCGACGTCACCTGAAAGGATATCCGGGTGGGGAAGTTGGCCTTGATCGTGCCGGTGATCACGTCAACGGAAGGCCGCTGCGTGGCCATGATCAGGTGGATACCCGAAGCGCGGGCCATCTGGGCCAGGCGCTGGATGCAGGCCTCGATCTCCTTGCCGGCGACCATCATCAGGTCGGCCATCTCGTCCACCACCACCACGATATAGGGGATGGTGACGGGCTGGAATTCCTCTGTCTCGAAGACCGGATCGCCGGTATCGTCGTCAAAGCCGGTCTGGATCGTGCGCTTGAACATCTCGCTCTTGGCCTGCGCCTCGCGGACGCGGCCGTTGTAGCCTTCGATGTTGCGCACGCCCATCTTGGACATGCGGCGATAGCGTTCCTCCATCTCGGCCACCACCCATTTCAATGCGACCACGGCCTTTTTCGGGTCGGTCACGACGGGGGAAAGGAGGTGGGGGATGCCATCGTAGACGCTGAGTTCCAGCATCTTGGGGTCGATCATGATCAACCGGCATTCCTCGGGCGACAGCTTGTAAAGCAGGCTCAGGATCATCGTGTTGATGGCCACCGACTTGCCCGAACCCGTGGTGCCCGCGATCAGAAGGTGCGGCATCTTGGCAAGGTTCGCGATGATCGGTTCGCCCCCGATATCCTTGCCCAACGCCAGCGGCAGGCGCAGGTTGGAATCGCCGAAGTCACGCGCCGACAGGATCTCGCGCAGCACCACCTTTTCGCGCTGGATGTTCGGCAGTTCGATCCCGATCACGGTGCGGCCCGGCACGGTCGAGACGCGGGCCGAAAGGGCCGACATCGAGCGCGCGATATCATCGGCAAGGCCGATGACCCGACTGGCCTTAAGGCCCGGGGCCGGCTCCAATTCGTACATGGTGACGACCGGGCCGGGGCGGACCGAGACGATCTCGCCCTTCACGCCGTAATCGTCCAGCACGTTTTCCAGCATCCGCGCGTTTTCCTCCAACGCCTCTTCGGCCAGCGAGTAACGCTGGATCGTGGCGGGGCTGGACAGAAGCGCAAGCGGGGGAAGTTCGTAATCGGTCGCCTTGTCGTCAAAAGCAAGGCGGGGCTGCGCTTCGGCCTGCGCCTGCCGCGACGGGGTGGCTGCCTTGCGCGGGGCAGGCTGCACGATGCGGCGCGCCTCGGGCGTCGGGGCCGGATTGCGAGTATAGGCGGGTTCGTCCCACACGGTATCGTCAGCCCAAGCCTCGTCATCCTCGTGCAAGTCTGCATCCAGGACGTCTGCGGGCAGGGCTTCGGGCGCGAAAGCGTGGGCGGAAACGCGCGGCGGCGCTGCCGGGCGGGGCATCGGGCGTGGTGCAGCCACGGGCGCTGCGGCGCGGGCAACCGGCGGCTCGCGCCGCGCGATGGCGGCCTGAATGGGCGACAGCGACAGCGGCGACGGCCGCACGCGCGATTTGATCGCATCGGCGATCCGGGCGCGAATACGCTCATCCCCCACCAGTTCGGGCTCAGCGCGGGCATGCACGGGCTCGGCGGGTGGTGCCACGCGGCGCATCAGACCCTGCAGGATGCCCGCACGATGGGGTGCAACGTCGTGTTCTGCCTCCACATGCGCAGCGGCACGCGGGCGTTCGGCGCGCAGGGGGGCAGGGCGCAGGGCGGCAGGATGTCCAAAATCCTCGGCCTCGGCCACAGCCGCGCCACGCACGCTGGAGATGGCCGCAGCGATGCGCGACGGCGTGGCAGTGCGCGCAACCACCGGCTGCGCCTTTTGCGCCACAACGGCGGCGGCGCGGCGGTCCGCCTGACGTGCGCGAAAACCCGCAGCCGCCTGTCCGGCCCCGTAAAGCCCCTGCCCGGTCAGCGCCACAAGCCCGATATAGACCCGGATCAGACCGTTGCGCAGGAACATCCCGATGGCGCGCACTTCGGCGCGGTCAAACCCCGTCACGAACAGCGACATCGCCAGAAGCGCCGCCCCGAAACCCAAGGACAGAACCTTCAGCCCCAGCCCGGCGCTGAGCGGCAGAACATTCAGAAGCGCACCCAGAACCGTATCGCCGAAAAGCCCGCCAAGCCCGATCGCGGGATGCGGCCAATCGGGCCCCGGTACATGCGTCGCGGCAAAGACCGAGGCCATCGCAAGCGCGATCACGGCAAAGACCATGCGGTGCAACGACCGCTCTTCCCCCCGGTGCAGCACGAAGCGCAGACCCCACGCCAGAAAGAACACCGGAATGCCCCAGGCCCCAAGGCCGCCAATCACCAGAAGCGTCGATGCAACGGCGGCGCCGAAGCCACCCATCACATTGCGCACAGGCTCGTCCGTGGCCACCATCCAGCCCGGATCATCTGGCGAATAGCTGATCAGAAGGGCTGCAAAAACGAAAGCCAGTACCAGAAACGCCAATCCCAAAAGCTCTCGCCCCCGGCGTTCCAGCATCGCTTGGGTGCCCCGGTCCAGAAGGGGGTCGCGTTGCCGTGCCTGATAACTTGCCATAACCGTCCCTATGCGTAGAGGCAGTCGCGTAAGGCTGTAAGCCCGCGCTGCGTTTCTTCTTGTGGGGCGACAAGCGCCACCCGAATATACCCTTGTCCGGGGTTTTCCCCGCCAACTGCACGGCCGAGATAAGCCCCCGGCAGAACCTTCACGCCCGTCTCGCGCCAGAGGCGGATCGTCGCCTCCTCGCCATCCGTCACCGGCAGCCAAAGAAAGAAGCCTCCCTCTGGCGCACGGTAGGCCTGCACGCCCGCAAAGATCGCATCCGCGGCATCGAACTTGGCGCGGTAAAGGGCGCGGCTGACATCCACATGCGCCTCATCGGCCCACGCCGCCTCTGCCACGCGCTGCAAGGGCAACGGCAGCGGGGCGCCAGCGAAATTGCGCAACTGGCGCATGCGCGCGATGGCATCCGCGCCACCGGCGGCAAAGCCGGACCGCAGCCCCGGCATGTTGGACCGTTTTGACAGGGAATGAAACGCCAGTGCGCGCTCGGGATCGGATCGGGTTGCGGCGGCCGCCTCCAGAATGCCGGGCGGTGGGGTATCGCGCCAGATCTCGGAATAGCACTCATCCGCGAAGATGCGGAAATCATGTGCCTCGGCCAGCGCCAGAAGGTCGGCCCAGTGATCGCGACTGACCACGGCGCCCTGCGGGTTGGCGGGCGAGCACAGATAGGCGATGGCCGTGCGGTTCAGGATGTCCTTCGGCAGCCCGGCGAAATCGGGCAGGAAACCAGTGGCGGCGGTGGCGGGCACATAGACAGGCTCTGCCCCCACGGCGAGGGCTGCGGCGGCATAAACCTGATAAAACGGGTTCGGCATCAGAACGGCCGGGCGCTGTCCGTTCTTCTGTTCGGGGCAAAGGGCCAGGCAGGCATTGAACAGCCCCTCGCGCGTGCCGTTCAGCGCGACCAGCCGATCCTGCGGCACCGTCACCCCATAGCGGCGCTGCAACCAGGCAGAGATGGCCGCAAGCAACTCTGGCGCGCCATCGTTCGGTGGATAAACCGCGAAACCGCGCAGATTTTCTGCCAGCACAGCGCCCAGAAAGTCGGGCATCGCATGGCGCGGCTCGCCGATGGTCATGGCAATGGGATCGCCGCCCGGGGCATGCGGATCCAGAAGCTTCCGCAAACGCGGAAACGCATAGTCCGGCAGGGTTTGAAACCGCTCGGGTCCTGTCATTCATGCCTCATGCCCGGGGTCGTAACGCCCCGTTTGATGGCACGTTACTGCCCGGGCACGCCCCGGTCCAGAAAAACGCTTGGGGTATCGCGGCTTGGGCTGAGGGGTTGTGGCTTTTTCGCCCGCGCCCACCCCCCCATGGTCAGCCCAGCGCGCGTTCCGCCGCAGCGCCAAGGCGCAGAAGACGATCCTCTTGCCCGGGCGGCGCCATCATCGTGAGGCCGCAAGAGGGTTGGCCGGTCGGCAGCGTCAACGCGCAAAGACCCATCAGGTTGCCGATGCGGGTGTTGCGCAGTGCCAGCAGGTTTTCCGTGACGAAAAAGTTTTCGTCCTCCAGCAATCTGCGTGCGTTCGGTGGCAGGATCGCCGAGGTGGGGATCAGCACGGCATCATAGGCGGCGGTCCGGGCGTGCCACACCGCGCGCAGCGCATCCAGCCGCAGCCAGGCCGCCACGTAGTCTGGCGCCGATGTGCGTGCGCCAAGACGGAAGCGTTCCAACACGCGGTCAAACATCTTTTCCGGCGCGGCCTCAATGGCATCGCGCCAGATACCATAGGCTTCTGGCGCGAAAAGCGCACCGGACAGCGCCATCGCTTCGACAATCTCGGGGGCGTTCAGCCGTTCGATCCGGGCGCCTGCACGGGCAAGCCGGTCGGTTGCGGTGTCAAAGCCCGTTGCCGGTCCATCGCGCAACGTATCCAGCGCCACCGTCTCCAGCACCGCAAGCCGCGCACCCTTGATCGTCGCTCCTGTCAGATCGGGGGCGCGGCATCCCTCCATCGCCGCAAGAAGCAGCGCGCAATCTTCAACGCTGCGGGCCAAGGGACCAACGGTATCGAACCGGGGGGCGAGGGGGACGACACCTTTCAGCGACACCCGGCCTGCCGTGGTTTTCAACCCGACAAGATCGTTCCACGCGGCAGGCACCCGCACCGATCCTCCGGTATCAGACCCGATGGCAGCAGGGGCAAGGCCGAAGGCCACCGATGCCGCAGCACCCGATGACGATCCGCCCGGCACCGCCTCGGGGTCGTTCACACAAGGCGGGGTGGCGGTGACGGGGTTGAGGCCGAGGCCAGAGAAGGCAAGTTCCGTCATGTGGGTCTTGCCCAGGCAAACAAGGCCCTGCGCGGTTGCCGTGTGCAATACTTCGGCGTCGGTATCGGGTGTGCGGCCCTTCAGCAGCGCTGATCCCGCCTCGCAGGGCGCACCGGCTGCGTCGAATAGGTCCTTCCAGCTGAGCGGCACACCGTCCAGCGGCCCGATCCGGCGGCCCACCTTGGCGCGATCCGCAGCCGCCATCGCCATCGACCGCGCGCGGCGCGGCGTGGTGCGGGCATAGATGCGGCCACCGTCGGGATGGGCGGCGATGGCGTCAAGGAAAGCCTCGGTCAGTTCCATCGCGTTGATCTTGCCTGCGCCGATACCGCGCCCCAGATCCGCCGCCGTCATCCAAAGCCAGTTCTGCGCCATGTCAGCCCCCGTGTTGCCGCGACGGTAGCGGCACGGGGGCGCATGGACAATCCCGCCCGCACGGCCATATTGCGGACCATGGCACTTGACGCAGACATCCTGATCGTGGGCGGCGGGCTGAATGGCCCCGCGCTGTCGCTGGCCGTGGCCCAAGCCGGGCTGACGTCGGTAGTGATTGACGCGCGCCCGGCCCCCGACCGCGCCGAACCGGGCTTTGACGGGCGGGCCTACGCGCTGGCGCTGGCCTCGCGGCGTTTGCTTACAGCCATCGGCGTCTGGGATGCGGTCGGGCACCGCGCGCAGCCGATCCAGGAGATCAAGGCAAGCGACGGGCGCGCGGGCGAAGGTGCGGCACCCTGGTTCCTGCACTTTGAGTCCGCCGAGATCGAGGAAGGCCCAATGGGCCACATGCTGGAAGACCGCTTCCTTTTTGCCGCCCTTCGGGCTGCGATGGAGGCATCCCCCGGCATCACTCTGATGTCCGGTGAAACCGTGGTGGCGCAGGAAATCGCCGGACCTGACGCGCGTGTGACGCTGGCCTCTGGTCGCACGCTGACCGGTCGGCTGATCGTTGGGTGCGACGGGCGCGGCAGCGGCACGGCGACGCGGGCCGGGATCACTCGCCGGGGCTGGGGATATGGTCAGACGGCGCTGGTGACCGGCATCGACCATGCCCTGCCGCACCACGGCATCGCGCATCAGTTCTTCATGCCGGAAGGGCCGCTGGCCATCCTGCCCCTGCCCGGCAACCGATCCTCCATCGTCTGGGCCGAAGGCGAGGCCCGCGCCGCCGCAATCCAGGGACTGCCCGACACGGCCTACCTTGCCGCATTGCGCCCCCGGATCGGGGATTTTCTGGGGGATTTCACCCTTGCCGGCGCGCGTTTCACCTATCCCCTGTCGCTCAGCCTTGCCACCCGCTTTGCCGTGCCCCGCCTTGCCCTTGCGGGCGATGCCGCACATGGGGTGCATCCCCTTGCAGGCCAGGGCCTGAACCTCGGCTTGCGCGACGTCGGCGCGCTGGCCGAAGTGCTGGCCGATGCCGCGCGCCGCGGCGAAGACATTGGCGCGCTTGATGTGTTGCAGCGCTATGAACGCTGGCGGCGCTTCGATACCACCGCGATGGCGTTGGGGATGGACGCGGTGAACCGCCTTTTTTCCAACGACAACGCCCTGCTGCGCCCGCTGCGCGATCTGGGTATGGGCGCCATCAGCCGCACACCTGCCCTGCGGCGCGCCTTCCTGCGGCGGGCGGCGGGCCTTGCGGGCGATCTGCCACGCCTGATGCAGGGATTGCCCGTCTGACCCGCCGCCCGTGCCCGCCAACGAGATGACACGATCCGACCTTGGCCCGGCCACAGACGCAGAGCATGGTTACCGCTTTCCAACGCCCGGGGCGGAAGGTCAAACCACGCATGAAGGCCACAGGATACTTCCTGATCGTCGGATTGATCTTGGTCAGCGTCGCTGTCCTGTCACAAAATCCGCGCCTCGTCAGCAATGCCCCACAGGAAATCGTGGCGCTTGCCCGGCGGATATCAACCTGTGTTGATGGCAGCCAACGCTACCGGGGGATCGAGTTTTCCTGCAAGACGCCGGTTCTTTTCGCCGACATCCGCAAGCTTGACCTGCGTGCTGACAACCGCGCCCGCAGCCTGGACATGGACGGCAGCAAGGTCAGGCCCTGACGCCCGGCATCACCCGATGTCCCGCGCCTCGCTGACCAGCATCACCGGGATTCCGTCCCGGATCGGAAACGCCAGATTTGCGGCCTTCGAGACGAGCTCCTGCCGCGCGGCATCGTAGGTCAGCACGGCTTGCGTCACCGGGCAAACCAACGCCTCCAGCATCCGGCGGTCGAACATCGGCGCGGTCATTGTAGCGCCTCGTCGTCCTGGCCTCCGCGCAGCGCAAACTCGATCAGCGTGACCATGGTTTCCCGCCGCGTGGTCAGCGATGGCGCCTCAAGCAGCGCCTGCTTGTCCTCAGGCGTGAAGGGGCACAGCATCGACAGCGAGTTGATCAGCAGTTCCGGCTCTGCCTCCTTGAGGCTCGACCAGTCGGTCGAAAGCTCCATCGCCTCAAAATACCGGTGCAGGATCCCCATGAAGCCGGGGCGGTCAAAGCCCACGTCATCCTCAGCCGGGCCGGTATCGCGCCCGAAAGGCGCCCAATCGACCAGACAGCGGCGATAGGGGGTGAACCCCTGAACCTCTTCCTTCACGCGAAACCGCGAATGGCCGGAAAGCGATATCATGTAGCGCCCGTCCTCGGTTTCGGAAAACCCGGTCAGGCGGCCTGCGCAGCCAATGGCGTGCAACTTCTTTTCTTTCACCCCCGGCACTTCCCGCGTCTGGATCATTCCGATCAGCCGATGCGGCGTCTTCATCGCGTCGTCCAGCATCTGCAGATAGCGCGGCTCGAAAATGTGCAGCGGCAACCGCGCGCGCGGCAGCAAAAGCGCGCCGGGCAGCGGAAAGACGGGGATGGTATCTGGCAGGTCGAAGGCTCTCATGCTGCACATCAACCTAGGCCGGGGAATACGGGTTCAAAGGGCGGTCAGGCAAATATCATCGACGACAGACGCCGCCGCCCCTTCAGAACGATCGGGTCCTGCGGCTTCAACGCTTCGAAGATGGTGAAAAGCTGGGTCTTGGCCGCGCCCTCGTTCCATTCGCGATCCCGGCGGAAAAGCTCCAGCAATTCGTCCACTGCCGCATCCGTCTTGCCCGCCGCATGCAGCGCCAGGGCATAGTCGAACCGGGCCTGATGGTTTGCGGGATCAGCCTCCACCGCTGCCTGCAGTTCTGCCTCGGGGCCTGCATTCGCAGCCTGTCGCGCAAGCTCGATGGCGGCGCGCGCGGCCTCTATCTCCTTGGCCTTGGCAATGGCGGCAGGGGCGGCATCGGCAAAGGCCTGCGCGCGGTCGATCTCGCCCAAGGCAAGATAAGCGCGGATCAACCCGCCATAGGCCGCAGCATTCTCGGGCTCTTCGCCAAGGATTGCCGCAAAGGTTTCGGCGGCATCGACGGCCGCCCCCTCTGACAGCATGATCTCTGCCGCCTCGATCGCCTCTCCCAGCCCGCCGTCACCGGCCAGCGCGGCCACCCGGTCAATGAACGCCTTCACCTCGCTGGCGGGCAGCGCGCCCTGAAAGCCATCCACCGGCTGTCCCTGCCAGAACGCATAGACCGTGGGGATCGACTGGATGCGCAACTGCCCCGCGATCGTCTGGTTTTCGTCCACGTTGACCTTGACCAGCCGCACCTTGCCGCCCGCCGCCTTGACCGCGCCCTCGATCGCAGGGGTCAACGTCTTGCAGGGGCCGCACCATGGTGCCCAGAAATCCACGATGATCGGCACCTCGCGGCTGGCCTCGATCACGTCCTTCATGAAGGTTTTTTCGGTGCCGTCGCTGATCATCGCGCCCGTCGCGGCCTCGGCGGCCGCCGTTTTTGTCTTGTCGCCAAAGCCGAACATCATCGTCCCCCGTGGAAAGGTGGAATGGGCAAAGCCCTTGCGCCTTATATGAGACGCGCGGCACAAAAGGCCAAGGGGGCTTTGCCCCTCTGATCGGAGACAAGCATGCCAACACTCCTCGCTTATGGTGACAGCAACACGCACGGCTCACCCCCGGTGGTCGACCGCGGCGCCCCCGCGCGCTACGACGCGGCCACACGCTGGCCAACCCGGACAGCGGCGGCGCTTGGCTGGCACCTGGTGGAAGAGGGTCTTCCCGGCCGCACCGCGCAATGGGACGATCCGACGCGCGGCTATTTCATGAACGGTTTTCAGGGCTTGCAGATCGCGCTGACCAGCCACTGGCCGCTGGACGCGATGACACTGATGCTGGGCACGAATGACGTGAAAGACCGCTTCGCCGCCACACCAGAGGTGGTCACCGCGGGCATCGCAGGGCTGATCGACCTGATCCAGGGCGCCGAGATGACGGCACGCCATCCCGGGCTCAAGGTCCTTCTGATCTGCCCGCCACCCTGCTATCCCGCTGGCCTTCTGGCAGGCGAATTTCGGCTCGCACAGGCCAAATCGCGCGCGCTGGCGCCGCTCTACGCAGAACTTGCGGCATGGCGGGGCCTTGGGTTTCTGGACGCGGGCAAGGTGATCGAGGTCAGCCCTGTCGATGGCGTGCACTTCACGCCTGAAGGGCATGCGGCGCTGGCGCACGCCATCGCCGACAGCTTGAAAACCCTCTGATTCTTCTCTGCTGAAATATCCCACGGGGGTGCGGGGGTGTGAAACCCCCGCTGCCGTCAGGTCAGCCAGATCCGCGCATAGGGTGGCAGCGCCACGTTGCCGTGGTGCGGCGTGACAGGGGCGTCCGACAGCGCGTCATGCAGTCCCACGCCTTCGCCCAGCACCACATCGGCGGGCAGGTGCTGCCAGGTTTCGGTGAAGTTGTAGATGCAAAGAACCGGGCCAAAGGGCGGCCTGCGGGCCACCGCGAAAAGGGCCGCGTTTCCGGTATCCACCACCATCGTCGGCGCCGCGCCGTGCAGGGCGGGTGTGCCACGACGGCGGGCAAGGATATGGCTCACCCCCCTGAAAACGCGCGCCGATGGCGTGTCGGCGCTGTGGCGCGTCTCGGCCAATGGCCAGTCCATGACCGGGCGATGCAGCCAGCGGCTGTCCTGCGCATGCGCCTTGACAGCGTGATAGCCATAATCGTTGGTCAGGGCCAGTTCATCGCCCATGTAAATCAGGGGAATCCCTCCCCAGGCCGCAATCAGCGCATGGCCCATCAGAATGCGCTGCACGGCCATGTCTGCCCCTGCCGCGTCGCGCGCCGTTTCCAACCCGGCGAGCGAGGCAAAGCTGCCCGAAATGCGCTTGTCCCCCGTCGCCTCGTTCACCTGAAAGGGTTCACCCCGCGCAAAACCGCCCGGGAACGTGCCTTCATAGAAATCCGAAAGAAACGCCCGATGGTCCGGGCCGGACAGCCCCAGCGCCCCCGCATCCTCATCCGTGATCGCCCAGCCGATATCATCGTGGCAACGAATATAGGTGGCGTAGGTCGCGTTCGAGAGGGCGGGCGGAAAATGCGTGCCCATCACATGCGTCATCAACCGCGTGTCGCGGCTGGCCAGCGCCCCCCAGAACTGCACCATCAGGCTGTTGTGATAGGCGAGGTTTCCTTCGCGCCCGTCGTGCCGCCCGCGCCCCAGATAGGGCAGCATTTCGGCAGGGCTGACGATGGCCTCTTCCAGGTGGATCACCGCCGGACAAGCAATGCGGCAGACCGCGCGCAAGGCCTGTAGCAGCATGTGCACCTCAGGCTCGGACTGGCAGCGGGTGCCCATGCGTTTCCACATGAAGGCCACGGCATCAAGGCGCAGCACCTCGACCCCCTTGTTGGCCAGAAACAGCATGATCTCGGCGATTTCCAGAAACACCGCCGGGTTGGCCCAGTTCAGATCCCACTGGTGTTCGTTGAACGTGGTCCAGACCCATTTGCCGAACGCCGGGTAGTGGGTGAAGTTGCCAGGTGCGTTGTCGGGGAAAACCTCGACCAGCGTTTCCTCATACCGCTTCGGCGCCGTGTCATCGTCGAACATCAGGTAATAATCCTGATAGTCCGGATCGCCTTTGGCGGCCTTTTCCGCCCAGCCGTGTTCCTTTGCCGTGTGGTTCAGCACCAGATCGACGCAAAGGCTGATCCCCCGCGCACGGAACGCGGCGGCAACGGCCTCCAGATCGTCCATCGTGCCATAGGCGGGGTTCACGCGGCGGTAATCCATGACCGAATAGCCCCCGTCACTGTCGCCGGGGCGCGGCTTCAAACAGGGCATCAGATGGACATACGTGATGCCGAGGTCTTCCAGATACGGCAGCTTCTCCAATACCGCGGGCAGCGTGCCGGCAAAGCGGTCGATATAGAACACATAGCCTGCGCGGTCAGACCGCTGGAACCAGTCCGGCTCAAGGTCGCGCTGCAGATCCAGCCGTTTAAGGTCGGCGGGGCGCGCGGCCCACCCATCCCGCAAGACGGCCAGCAGCTTTTCGCAGAACGCCGGAAAATCGGGGCGGTGGCCGTAAAGTGCCTCCAGCATCGGCCAGAGGTCCGGGGCGGAACGGGCAAGGCGCAACTCGAATATGTCATCGGCCGATGCCACGGGCCGTGTGCGGTTTGCCATGCGTTCTGCCCCCTTTTGGTGCAAGGATACGGGCGCCAAAGCGGTTTGGAAAGGGTCAGCCCCGCACGATCAGGCGGGTCTCGTGCCGGATGCGCGCCGCAATCCACAGAAGATCAGCCCGTCCAAAGGCCACGCAACCGGCGGTGGGCCAACGGGGCCTGCGCCAGATATGGACGAAAATGGCTGACCCCGCGCCCGGCACCGCCTGCGGCCAGTTCCAGTCCGTCAGCAGGATCAGATCGTACTGCGGATCGGCGCGGCGCAGGCGCTCGTGGGAATAGGCATGTGGCGCGCGGACGTACATGTTGTAGTCAGGATCGGCCGGATCGTCCGACCAGAGGTCCGACGGGCCAAGCGGCAGCGCCCAGTCTGCAGGCTTGTCCATACGGTCGGGGCGGTAGAGCATGCCCTGAAACCGGTGCGCCCCTGCCGGGGTGGCGCCGTCGCCCTCGCGCTTGCGGGCGGTGATCCCGCCTCGGCCAATGGCGCAGGGAAAGTGGCGGCCCATGAAGCGGGCGCCCTGCGGTGTCACCACGATGTCAGCCGGCGTCACAACAGATGTCCTGACTTGGCGGCCTTGGTGGCAAGGTAGGCGCGGTTTTCTGCAGTTTCGCCCACATGCAGCGGCACCCGTTCGGCCACCGTGATCCCCGACGCCGCCATCATCGCGATCTTGCGGGGGTTGTTCGTCAGCAAGCGCACCGCCGAAAACCCCATCCGGCGCAAAAGCCCCGCACCGATGCGGAAATCGCGCTCGTCATCCTCGAACCCCAGGCGGTGATTGGCCTCGACCGTATCAAAGCCCTGATCCTGCAGCGCATAGGCGCGCATCTTGTTGGCAAGCCCGATGCCGCGCCCCTCCTGGTTGAGGTAGAGCAGCACCCCCGCCCCCGCCTGCCCCATCTGCGACAGGGCCGCGCGCAACTGGGGGCCGCAGTCGCATTTCAGGCTGCCCAGCACATCGCCGGTGAAACAGGCGGAATGAAGCCGTGCCAGAACCGGCTGGCTGCGGTCGGGGCGGCCGATTTCAATGGCGTAGTGTTCTTCCCCGCCATCCTCGGGGCGGAAGATGTGGACCCGGCCCGCCTGCGCTGCCTGCATCGGCAGGCGGGCGGCAACCACCTCATGCAGCGGGGAAAAGGCCGCAAGCTCGGGCAATGCATCCTCGATGGCCAGCACCGTCAGACCATGGGCAGCGGCAATCGCCAGGGGATCCGTCACCGGCACCAACACGGCTGCGGGCAAAAGATGCGCCGATTTGGCCAGCAACAGCGCCGCGCGGTGCAGCCGCGCATCCCCGTCGCGGATCGCGCGGAAGGGGCCCTTCATCGGCGTCGACAGATCATCCACCGGATCGGCCACCGCCGCGATCCAATCCACCCCCGCGCCCGACGGCAGGGCTAGCCGCGCAAGATCGCCGTCATAGGCACGCGCCTTCAGCGTTTCGGCGCGCCGCGCGGTGATCGCCATCTCGGGCACGCCAAGGGCCCGCAGATCCTCGAGCCGCCCCGGCGCCAGCGCCTCGGCCGCCACGGCCACAGCCCCCTGCCCCCCGGCGGTCAGCACAACGGCCACACCCATGCGCAGATCACCCCGCGCACGGACCAGTCGTTCGGCAAGGCTGGGGGCCAGCGGCATCGCGATCTCCTTGTCACCCTATCTATGGTGCGGCAGACGCAATTGAAACATTCCCCACGCAGGCGACACGTCCGCGTGAGACGTTTGCAAGGTTTCTTGTCGAATACACGCATCGCGCGCATGTCGGATCGAACAGACGGAGGGCTGACCATGGCAACGTTGCGCAAAATCCTGCTTGTGGACGACGATGACGATCTGCGCGAAGCGCTGAGCGAACAATTGGTGATGACCGAGGATTTCGATGTCTTCGAAGCCGCCAACGGCGCCGAGGGGATGGAGAAGGCGAAGGGTGCGCACCACGATCTGGTGATTCTCGATGTCGGCCTGCCCGATACAGACGGGCGCGAACTTTGCCGCCGGATGCGGAAGGCGGGCGTAAAATCACCGATTCTGATGCTTACAGGTCACGACAGCGACGCAGATACAATTCTCGGGCTCGATTCGGGTGCAAATGATTATGTGACCAAGCCCTTCAAGTTTCCTGTGCTCCTTGCCCGCATCCGCGCGCAACTGCGCCAGCACGAACAATCGGAAGATGCGATCTTCCAGCTTGGTCCCTACACGTTCAAACCGGCCCAGAAGA
>JBBSBE010000026.1:0-35659 GCA_038251625.1 Rhodobacterales bacterium | reverse complement strand
CCCTCAGCCGCCGGAAAGCTGGCGGATCGCGGTGGCCCAGTCTTCCACGTGGTGGATCGCGCTGACCTTTCCATCGGTCAGTGTCCAGACGTCGATCGACATGATGCGGAACGATTTGCCGGTGGGTTCGACGCCAAAAAACGGCACCACCGGGGTGCCTGTCGCCTCGCCGCGCACCACGATCGTGTTGTCCGCCGGGATCACATCCACCACGCGGAACGCCAGATCGGGCACCGCCGTCCCCAGCGCCTTCAACCCCGCCGCGATTTCGGGCAGCGCGTCCCCCTTGTCGTTCGATCCGTAGGACCGGTAGTCAGGCGTCGCCATCGCCGCAATCCCGGCGGCCACATCCGCGGTGCCAAGGTTCGACAGCATCTCGTAGAAGGGGGCCACGAACGCCTCGGCCTTCTGCTGGTCCATCGTTTCGGCATGCGCAGCGCCCGCGAGAAGGGCGAAAGAGACGGCGGCGTGTGTCAGGCGAAGACAGGGCATCGGCAGATCCTTCGGTTTCCCGGGCGCGGCCATCGGCCCGATGCCGCAACGATACCGGCCCCGCCCCTCAATCAAAGGGGGGCCGCGCGAAACACGCGGCCCCCGCCGTTCAACTGCCCGTGAGGCGCCGCGGCCTTACTCGGCGGGCACCGCCTCGCGCTCGTCCGACAGCGGATAGGGCAGATGCACCAGCATCTCCTTGGGGCAGACCTGCAGGAAGTTGCGCCGCTCGGTCGTCCATTCGGCAAGGATCGCTGCCGCCTTCACGCTGCCCGTTTCAACCACGTGCCGCTCGATCAGGGTTCTAAGTTGCGCCTCCCAGTGCGGATGGCTGACCGCACAGGTCACCAGGCTTTCAAGGTTGATCACATCTTCGGCCACGCCCTGGGGGTCGTGAAGATAGGCCATCCCCCCCGTCATGCCCGCGCCGAAGTTGGCACCGATCCGGCCAAGGATGACGGCCACACCGCCCGTCATGTATTCGCAGCCGTTCGATCCGCAGCCCTCGACCACCACCTTGGCGCCCGAATTGCGCACGGCGAAGCGTTCGCCCGCGCGGCCTGCCGCCAAGAGCATGCCGTCGGTCGCACCGTAAAGCACCGTGTTGCCGATGATCGTGTTCTCGCTCGCCTCCAACGGCGATGACATCGCGGGCCGCACCACGATCAGCCCGCCGCTCAGGCCCTTGCCCACGTAATCGTTGGCATCTCCCATCACCTCAAGCTTCAGCCCGCGCACCGCAAAGGCGCCAAGGCTTTGCCCGCAAGACCCCTGCAGCTTGACCGTCAGATGGTCCGGCTGCAGCGTGTTGCGCATGCCGAACTTGCGCACGATATGGCTCGATGCGCGCGTGCCGATGGTGCGGTGGGTGTTCCGCACGGCATAGGAAAGCTGCATCTTCTCGCCATCCTCGAAGAAGCGCTGGCCATCGCGGATGATCTCGGCGTCCAGCGTATCGGGCACCGCGTTGCGGGGCTTCGAGCGGTCATAGGTGATCTTCTGCGATCCATCGACGGTAATCAGCAGGGGGTTGAGGTCTAGGTCATCAAGGTTGGCCGCACCGCGCGATACCTGCGTCAGCAGGTCCGCACGCCCGATGATTTCATCCAGCGACCGCGCACCGATACCGGCAAGGATCTCCCGCACCTCCTGCGCGTAGAAGGTGATCAGGTTCACCACCTTGTCCGCCGATCCGGTGAACTTCGCCCGCAGCGCCTCGTTCTGCGTGCACACACCCACCGGGCAGGTGTTCGACTGGCACTGCCGCACCATGATGCAGCCCATGGCGATCAGGGCGGCGGTGCCGATCCCGTATTCCTCGGCCCCGAGCATCGCCGCCATCACGATATCCCGGCCCGTACGAAGGCCCCCATCGGTGCGCAAGGTCACCCGCTCGCGCAGGTTGTTCATGCTCAGCACCTGATGCGCCTCGGTCAGCCCCATCTCCCACGGCAGGCCCGCATACTTGATCGAGGTCGCAGGCGAGGCCCCCGTGCCACCGTTATGGCCGCTGATCAGGATCACGTCGGCCTTGGCCTTCGCCACCCCCGCCGCAATCGTGCCCACCCCCGAAGAAGACACCAGCTTCACCGTCACCTTGGCACGCGGGTTGATCTGCTTCAGGTCATAGATAAGCTGCGCCAGATCCTCGATGGAATAGATGTCATGGTGCGGCGGCGGCGAAATCAGCGTCACCCCCGGCGTCGAATGGCGCAGCCGCGCGATCAGCTTTGTCACCTTCATGCCGGGCAACTGCCCGCCCTCGCCGGGCTTGGCGCCCTGCGCGACCTTGATCTCCAACTCTTCGCAGGCGTTCAGGTATTCCGCCGTCACGCCAAAGCGCCCGGATGCCACCTGCTTGATCTTGGCCGAAGGGTTGTCCCCATTCGGTTCGGGCAGGAAATGCGCCGGATCCTCGCCGCCTTCGCCACTGTCGGACTTCGCGCCAATCCGGTTCATCGCCACGTTCAGCGTCTTGTGCGCCTCCGGGCTCAGCGCCCCAAGGCTCATCCCCGGCGTCACAAACCGCTTGCGGATCGAGGTGATGCTCTCCACCTCCTCGATCGCCACCGGCTTGCCCAGGGGCTTGATATCCAGAAGGTCGCGCAGATGGATCGGCGGATTGGCCCGCATGGCGGCAGAATACTGCTTCCACAGGTCGTAGGATGCCCGGTCGCAGGCCGATTGCAGCATGTGCATCGTCTGCGCCTCCCAGGCGTGCTTTTCACCCGACCGCCGCGCCTTGTAGAACCCGCCGATGGGCAGCACGTCCTGCCCCCCGAGCCAGCCGCGCCGGTGCACCTCTTCCAGCTTCTGCTCGATGCCGCTCACACCAATGCCGGAAATCCGGCTGTGCATCCCGGGGAAATACTCTGCCACCATCGCGCGGCTGAGGCCCACGGCCTCGAAGTTCAACCCGCCGCGATAGCTGGAAATCACCGAGATCCCCATCTTCGACATGATCTTCAGCAAGCCCGCGTTGATCGCATCGCGATACCGCCGCATCGCATCCGTCAGCCCGCCGTCGATCAATCCCCGCTCCAGCCGGTCGGCAATCGAATCCTGTGCGAGGTAGGCGTTCACGGTCGTCGCACCGCACCCGATCAGCACCGCAAAGTAATGCGGATCGATGCATTCCGCCGACCGCACGTTGATCGAACAGAAGGTCCGCAGCCCCTTGCGGGTCAGCCATGAATGCACGGCACTGGTGGCCAGGATCATCGGCATCGGCACGCTCGAGGGCCCCTGATGCTCATCCGTCAGCACCAGATGCCCGGCCCCCGACCGCACCGCATCCTCAGCTTCCGCCCGGATCCGCTCCAGCCCCTGCCGCAGATCATCAAGGCTGTCGCTGACGGGGAAGGTGCAGTCGATATGCGCCACCGAGGCGCCGAACTGCTGCACCATCACCTCGAATTCGGCATTGGCGATGAACGGGCTTTCCAGCACCAGAATCTCGGTCTGGCTGGAGTTTTCATCCAGCACGTTCTTGAGGTTCCCGAACCGGGTCTTGAGGCTCATCACCCGGCTTTCGCGCAAGCTGTCGATGGGCGGGTTCGTGACCTGGCTGAAGTTCTGCCGGAAGAAATGCGACAGCGGGCGATAGACCGATGACAGCACGGCGGCGGGCGTGTCGTCGCCCATCGAGGCGATCATCTCTTTCCCGTCCTCGGCCATCGGGGCCAGCACCTGCTCCAGCTCCTCGATGGTGTAGCCCGCCGCAACCTGCCGCTTGCGCAACTCGGCACCGCTGAATATTGCGCGTTCCGGCACGTCGTAAAGCAGGGCGTTGAGGTCGGTGACCTTCTCGATCCAGTCGCCATAAGGCTGGCTTCCGGCCAGCTTGTCCTTCAATTCGGCATCGTGGAAAAGCTTGCCCTTCTGCATGTCCACCGCGATCATCTGCCCCGGCCCCAGCGCGCCCTTTTCGCGCACCGTGGTTTCATCCACCGGCACCATCCCGGCCTCGGACCCCGCGATCAGCAGGCCATCCCCGGTCACGACATAGCGCATGGGGCGAAGGCCATTGCGGTCCAGACCGCCGCACACCCAGCGGCCATCCGTCATCGCCAGCGCGGCAGGCCCGTCCCATGGCTCCATCACCGCGTTGCAATAGGCGTACATGTCCTGCCAGGGCTTTGGCAGCTCGATGGTCGATTTCGACCACGCCTCGGGCACCATCATCGTCTTTGCCATCGGCGCCGAACGCCCCGACCGCACCAGCACCTCGAACACCGCATCCAAGGCACCGCTGTCGCTGGTGCCCGACGGGATGATCGGCTTGATATCCTCCGCCGCCTCGCCAAAGTTGTTCGATGCCATGCGGATTTCATGGCTGCGCATCCAGTTCACGTTGCCTTTCAGCGTGTTGATCTCGCCATTGTGCGCCAGCATGCGGAAGGGCTGCGCCAGCCACCACTGCGGGAAGGTGTTGGTGGAATAGCGCTGGTGGTAGATCGCAAACGCGCTCTCGAACCGCTCGTCCATCAGGTCGGGGTAGAACACGGCCACCTGCTCGGCCAGCATCATCCCCTTGTAGATCACCGACCGGCACGACAGGCTGCAAAGGTACAACCCCTGAATCTGCGCCGATGCCGCCGCCTTCTCGATCCGGCGGCGGATGATGTACAGCTCGCGCTCGAACGCCTCCTCATCCAGATCCTTTTCGCAGCGGATCAGGATCTGCTCGATCTCGGGCCGCGTGGCATTGGCCTTGTCGCCAAGTACCGACACGTTCACCGGCACATGCCGCCAGCCATAGATGTAATGCCCCATCCGCAGCACTTCGGCCTCGACGATGGTGCGGCACCGCTCCTGCGCACCGAAATCCGTACGCGGCAGGAAAACCTGCCCCACCGCGATCAGCTTGCCCATGTCGGGCTCGTGCCCGGTGCGGCGCACCTGATCATAGAAGAACCGCACGGGGATCTGCACATGGATGCCCGCGCCGTCGCCCGTCTTGCCATCGGCATCAACGGCCCCCCGGTGCCACACGGCCTTCAAGGCCGCGATCCCGTTCTCCACCACCTTGCGCGAGGGCTTGCCGTTCACCGCCACCACCAGCCCCACGCCGCAGGACGAATGCTCGTCCTCGGCCCGGTACAGCCCGTTCGCGTCCAGCCAGGCGCGTTTTTCTTCCTCGGCGCGCGCCCAGGCGGCATCATAGGTTGCTTGCGTCATGGCAGGTCTCCTTCCCGGTGGAGGTTCTTGGCTTCATATTCGGCCCGCGTCGCGCGGCGGTGATCGCCCGCCAGCGCAAGGCCCGGCAAGGCACGGTCCACATAAATCTCGCTTTTCAACGGAATACCGCGCGCCTCGTCAAACAGCCCCGGCATCAGCCCGTAGGCGGCCCCTTCCGCCGTATCGCGGAACCACAGATGCGATCCGCAGGTGCCACAGAACGCGCGTTCCGCGAAGTCGGATGACTGGTAGCGCACCACCGGCCCGGTCACCTCGACGTCCGCAACCTCGGCGGGCAGCGACACATAGATCGCCCCGCTCCACCGCTGGCACATCCGGCAATGGCAGGCCCCGGTGAACCCGCCATGATGGCGCACAGTCACCGTGCAGGCCCCGCAGAGACAATGACCGATCATTGCGGCCTCCGGATCTGGGCGGTGCTTGCCGCCATGCTGCGGATGGTTTCGGCATACACCTGCGATGGCGGCGTGTCCCAGATCGCGGCATCCCCCGCTTCCCAGGCCATCCGCCATTCGGCATAGTTGCGGGCAAAGTCGACGCCCCTCAGATCGAAGGGCGGGATCGCCGCCGTCCCCTCTTCATAGAGTGCGGAAAGATAGAATGGCGCGACCCCGATCAGCGGCATTCCCGGCCGCATCGAAGTGACGACCATTGACACCACGGGCTGCCCCACCTTGTGCTGGAAGTCGGCCGGTTCGTCGATCCGGCCCACCCACACATCCACCGGGCGCGGGCCGGATGGCGTGCCGAACCGGTAGAACCCGCCGGCCTCAAGCCTAATCAGCGGCATGGAACAGCCTTTCCATCAGCCTTTCCGGCGTGGCGCGGCTCAGCACATCGTCGCATTCGAACAGGGGTTCAGTCGAGGCAAAGCCGGGCTCACCGGGAAAGATGAACTCGACCGGGCTGCCGTCGATCGGCACATAGCCGTCGCCGCCATCCCATTCCGAGGGGCCGGAAAAGAAGTTGCGCCATTCGGGGTGGATGTATTCATGGCCCTTCGACTGGCGCAGAAGGGTGCCTTCGGTATCCGTCTCGCGGAACTCGAACTCGGTCTCCTGCAAGACGATGCCGTCGATGGTCACGCTGCGCCCGGTCAACCGGTCAAACCCGCTGACACGGCTCTGCTCGCCCGAATCCTTGCTCAGGCCAAACGCAAAGGTATCGGTGCCGGTCGACAACAGATCGCTGAACGAGGCGGGGTCTTCGGGGTTGGCGTCCAGCGTCTGCCGCACCGTGGGGAACAGATCGTAGCTTTCCACCCACTGCGTTTCGCTGTCGATCCGGCTGACAAAGAAGATGCCTTCCTGATCGAAATCCGCCCGCCACTGATCGCCCGGCGCATCGGCGGTGCATTTGTAATATTGCGACACGCGGCACGCCCGCGATTGCACCGTCATCCATGACGTGCAGCCCACCGGCGGGTTGAAATTGCCCGCCGCCGCGGGAAGCGGCAGGGCCAGGAAGGCGGTCAGCAGAAGCCAGACTCTCATCGCGCGGGCCTTTTCAAAATGGTCAGGTTGGCTGTCGTATCACCCGGTGCAACGCGCGTTGCTGTCGGTACAGAAAACCGACGCGCGCGGTACAGCGGCGGGACGGGTGCCAGACGCATGATTCACTCTGCCGCCACGGCGGCAGGCTGCGCAAGATAGGCCAGAATAGCATCGGCCGCTTCGCGCCCGTCCCGGATCGCCCAGACCACGAGCGAGGCGCCGCGCACGATGTCGCCCACCGCATAGACGCCGGGCAGGCTGGTGGCATGGGTCTGGAAATCGGCGCGGATGGTGCCCCAGCGAGTGACGCGCAGCTCTGGCTGGCCCCAAAGCGTGGGCAGGTCCTCAGGCTCGAAACCCAGCGCCATAATGGCAAGGTCGGCGGGTTCCACATAATCCGCGCCTTCGATGATCTCGGGCGCCTGCCGTCCGGTGGCATCGGGGGCGCCAAGGCGCATCCGCTGCACCATCACACCCTCTACCGTCTCGCCGCCCGTAAATCCCTTGGGCGCGGAAAGCCACACGAATTCAACGCCTTCCTCTTCCGCATTCGCCGTTTCGCGCTGCGATCCCGGCATGTTGGCGCGGTCGCGGCGGTAAAGGCACTTCACCGACAGCGCACCCTGCCGCACGGCAGTGCGCACGCAATCCATCGCCGTATCGCCGCCGCCGATCACCACCACCCGCTTGCCCGATGCGTTGAGCGTGCCATCGTCGAAGGCGGGCACCTCGTCGCCAAAGCCCTTGCGGTTCGATGCGGTCAGGAAATCGAGCGCCGGCACGATCCCCCGCGCGCCACGCCCCGGTGCCGCCAGATCGCGCGCCTTGTAGACGCCGGTGGCGATCACCACCGCATCATGCTTGCCCCGGATCGCGTCGAACGACAGATCCTCGCCCACCGTGCAGTTCTGCACGAATTGCACACCGCCATCCTCCAACTGGTCAACCCGCTGCATCACAACGGGTTTTTCCAGCTTGAAACCGGGGATGCCGTAGGTCATCAACCCGCCCGCGCGGTCGTAACGGTCGTAGACGGTCACCTGCACCCCAGCCCGGCGCAGCACGTCCGCGGCGGCAAGCCCGCCCGGACCTGCACCGATGATGCCCACGCTTTCGGGCCGTTCGGCATAGGGGCGGATCGGCTTGACCCAGCCTTCCTCCCACGCGGTATCGGTGATGTATTTCTCGACCGACCCGATGGTCACCGTCCCGTGGCCCGACTGTTCGATCACGCAATTGCCTTCGCACAGCCGATCCTGCGGGCAGATGCGGCCACAGATTTCCGGGAAGGTGTTGGTGGCCTGGCTCAGTTCATAGGCCTCTTGCAGCCGCCCCTCGGCTGTCAGCTTCAGCCAGTCGGGGATGTTGTTGTGCAGCGGGCAATGCGACTGGCAATAGGGCACGCCACACTGGCTGCACCGCCCGGCCTGATCGGCGGCCTTCTCCTGCGCGTACTCGCGGTAAATCTCGTGGAAATCCTGGGCGCGCAAGTTCGGCGGGCGCTTTTCCGGCATCTCGCGCGGCAAGGTCACGAAGCGCAGCATTTTCTGGTTGGTCATGCGGGCGCCTTTCGGTGCAGGGATATCCGGGAAGGAACTGATACTCTGGGCTTTTGGGGAATAAAAGTCAGCAATGCTGACCTATATTGCGGAAAAAGATCGAAATCTCGACGCAGAAAGGGAAAAGACGTCAATATAAGGTCAGTTATGTTGTCCTAATACTTCAGTACCCCATCCACAGCGCCAAAAGAACGATACTCCCCACCACGATTCGCCACCAGCCGAATACGGCATAGCCGTTGCGACTGACGAACCCCAAGAGCCACCGCACCACCAGAATGGCGCTGACGAACGCCGCCACGAAGCCCACCGCGATTTCCGATGCGGCGCCAGAATCCAGCATGTGCCTGCTTTTCCACAGGTCATAGGCGAAAGCCCCGGCCATCGTCGGCATCGACAGAAAGAACGAAAACTCCGCCGCCGCCCGCTTCGACACGCCCAGCATCAGCGCGCCCACGATGGTGGCACCCGAACGCGAAACTCCGGGCACCAGCGCAAGGCATTGAAAAAGGCCGATGATCAGTGATTTTTTCAGTGGCAGCTTCATCGCGTTGTCATGCACCGGCGCGGGCGCCAGCCGGTCCACCAGCAACAGGACCACACCGCCGAAAATCAGCATCACCGCGATCAGCGACGGCGACTCGAACAGCACGCGCTTGATGAAATCATGCGCCAGCACCCCCGCCACCGCCGCCGGGAAAAAGGCGATCAGCACCGTCGCCACAAACCACTGCGCACCGGGGTCGGTGCGGATATGGCGGGCCACATCCCACAGCCTGGCCGCATAGACGGCCATCACCGCCAGAACCGCGCCAAGCTGGATCACCACCTCGAACACCCGGCCTTCGCTGACAAATCCGATGAAATGCCCGGTCAGCAGCAGATGCCCGGTCGAGGACACGGGGATGAACTCGGTCAGCCCCTCGACCACCCCCAGAAAGGCGGCCTCGATCAGCGTATCGGCCATAAGGCGCGCTCCTTTTCAGGCTTTGGGCAGGTTGCGCGCGGATTCCTTGATCGCCTCGTATTGTCCCGAGGGGCGATACCGCCACAGGTACTCAGGCAGCACGGCTTCCATCGCCGTGGGCTGAATCCCCAACGTCTGCAGGGTCTTCGCGCCATCCGACACCACGTTGTCGCGCGCGAGGTTGCGAACCTGATCGCGCGTGACCATCCCGTTTTCGATCAGGCCCAGCGTCACCGTCTGCAAGGCGTCAAAACCGAAGGCCATCAGCCGGGCGGCGAAGAAAGGGATGTTCAGGATCAGGCGGCGGCGGCGGATCATGCGCAGCATCATCTGCATGAGGTCGCGGAACGTGGCCACCTCAGGACCGCCAAGCTCATAGACCCCGGGCGCCGCCGCACCCGTTACACCCAGCACCGCCGCCTGCGCCACATCATCCACATAGACCGGCTGAAACCGTGTGCCCGCACCCACAACGGGCAGAAAGGGCCCGATTCGGGACATCGCGGCGAAGCGGTTGAAAAACCCGTCCTCCGGCCCGAAGATCACCGAGGGGCGCAGGATCACGGCACCCGGGAACGCCGCCTGAACCGCCGCCTCACCCGCAGCCTTGGTCCGGGCATAAGCGCTGGACGAGGCTGCATCGGCGCCGATCGCGCTCAGCTGCACCAGATGGCCCACGCCCAGTTCCGCCGCGATCCGGGCGATCCGCGCGGCCCCTTCGGCCTGCACCGCGCTGAAGGTCTGCTTGCCAACGGCATTCAGAATGCCCACGCAATTGACCACAGCATCCGCGCCATGCATCACCGCGCGCACGCTGGCATCGTCGCGGATGTTGCAAAACACAGGCTCCACCTGCCCGACGGTGCCATAGGGTTTCACATAAAGCGCCTCGTTCGGGCGACGCACCGCCACCCGGACCCGCCAGCCTGCGCGCGCCATCCGCTGCGCAATGTAGCGGCCCACAAAGCCCGATCCGCCGTAGATCGTGACGAGTTTGCCCATCCGCATTGCCTCCGTCGCTTGCCGTTGCCCGTGGATACCCTCGCCCGGGTCGCGGAACAAGCGCGAACCGCCCCGCGAATTTTCCGCCGCACCCCCCCTCGGGGGCCGTTGACAGCGCCAGAGCCCCCCCTTAGACAGCCCGGCACGACATCAGCCCAGATGGCGGAATGGTAGACGCGCTGGTTTCAGGTACCAGTGCCGCAAGGCGTGGAGGTTCGAGTCCTCTTCTGGGCACCACTTCCCCGGCACTGGCAAGGGGAAGAAGATGACGATCCATCTGCACATCGGCGACCTGCCCGACGGCCTGGACCTGGGCCCGGTGGTCGCCATCGACACCGAGGCGATGGGCCTTGACCAGCGGCGCGACCGGCTGTGCGTGGTGCAGTTGTCGTCGGGCGACGGGCATGCGCATGTGGTGCAGATTCTGCGCGGGCAAACCGAGGCGCCAAATCTGGTGGCGATGCTGGCCGATCCTGCGGTGCTGAAGCTCTTTCATTTCGGGCGGTTCGACATTGCCCTGTTGAAGGCCGCCTTCGGGGTGACGACGGCGCCTGTCTGGTGCACCAAGATCGCCTCGAAGCTGGTGCGCACCTTCACCGACCGGCACGGGCTGAAATACCTGTTGGCCGATCTTGTCGGGGTGGATGTATCAAAGCAGCAGCAAACCTCGGACTGGGGCAGCGAAACGCTGACCGAGGCGCAGAGGGAATATGCGGCCTCGGACGTGCTTTACCTCCATCGCCTCAAGACGGAACTCGAAGCGCGGCTTGTGCGCGAGGGGCGGCTTGCACTGGCGGAAAAGTGCTTTGCCTTTCTGCCCACACGCGCAGAGATGGATTTGCTGGGATGGGGCGACGAGGCGGACATCTTCAAGCACTGATCCGGGCGGTTCCCCGCTGTCCGTTGGGGGCGCGGGTTGGCGTTTGGCGCCACACTGCCTATTCTCTGCCGATGCGAGGGCCTGATGCCGATGGCACGGTATGACAATCTGCACTCCAGACTTGTGGCGATGTTCAAGGTGGCGCTGCCGCTCGTGGCGCTTGCGATCCTGTCCACGCTGTTCCTGATATCCCGCACCATAGACCCCGAAGGCGCGATCCCCTTTTCCGAGGTCGATATCGAGGATCGCGTGCGCGAACCCCGGATGACTGCGCCGGACTGGGCCGGGATGACAGAGGACGGCGCCGCCGTCAGCATCACCGCCAGCGAGGCGCGGCCCGGCCAGGGCGAGGGCGCGTCGCCCAGCGCCACGGCGCTGACGGCCGTGTTCGACATGCCGGACGGCGAACGGGCCAACCTGCGTGCCGACCGGGGGGCGCTGGATCAGGACGGCAAGGCGCTGACGGTCGAGGGTGGCGTGGTCATCACGACCGGCTCGGGCTACCGGATCACATCCGACGCGATGACCGCACAGCTTGACCGGACGCGGCTGGAAAGCCCCGGGCCGGTTGCCGCCACCGGGCCGCTTGGCGAGATCGACGCCGGGGGCATGCTGATGACGCAGGATGCGGAAAAGCCGGGCGGCTATGTTCTGGTTTTCAAGTCCGGTGTCCGCCTGATATACACGCCGCAAAATTGATGTTTGCACATTCGGGGACTCCAATGCCGATAACCCTTCGCCTACTTGCCCTCGGGCTTTTGCTTGTTGCGGGCGGGGCATTTGCGCAGGGGGCCAGCGTCGGCTTCGGCGGGCTGAAGCAGGACCCGACGCAACCTGTGTCGATCACTTCTGACAGCCTGGCGGTCAACCAGTCGGAAGGGACGGCCATCTTTACCGGCGATGTGCTGGCCATCCAGGGCGATCTGCGGCTTGCGGCGACCGAGGTGACGGTGCGCTACGTCAAGGGCGGTCAGGATATCGAGACGATCAACGCCACGGGGGGGGTCACGCTGACCAGCCCGACGGAGGCCGCCGAATCCAAGGATGCCGTCTATACCATCGCGACCGGGTCCATGGTGATGACGGGCGATGTGCTGTTGACCCAAGGCCAAAGTGCGATTTCGGGGCAGAAGCTGGTCCTTGATGTAAAGACCGGGCTTGGAAACATGGAAGGACGGGTACAGACCGTCTTCACCCCCGTGAAAAAGCCAGAAGCGGCGCCAAAACCTTGACCACCTCCACGCCAAACCTGACCGTGACACCAGGATCAGCCGGCCTTGATGTCCGCGCGCTGCGCAAAAGCTATCGCCGTCGTCCGGTGATCCGCGACGTGTCGTTGCGGCTTGACCGTGGCGAGGTCGTGGCGCTGCTCGGCCCCAACGGGTCGGGCAAGACAACCTGCTTTTATGCCATTGCGGGCCTCATCACGCCCGAGGCCGGTCAGGTGCTGATCGACGGGCGCGACGTGACCGCGCTGCCGATGTACCGCCGCGCGCGGCTGGGTATCGGGTATCTGCCGCAGGAAGTGTCGATCTTTCGGGGACTGTCGGTCGAAGACAACATCATGGCAGTGCTGGAGATTGCGGTCGAAGGCAACCACAAGCGGCGCGAGCGTCTGGAAGAATTGCTGAGCGAGTTTTCCATCGGCCACCTGCGCCGCGCGCCCGCACTGGCCTTGTCGGGGGGCGAGCGGCGGCGGGTGGAAATTGCGCGTTGCCTTGCCGCGGACCCGAAGTACCTTTTGCTTGACGAACCCTTCGCCGGGGTCGATCCGATTGCGGTGGGCGAAATCCGGCATCTGGTATCCGACCTCAAGCGCCGGGGCATCGGTGTGCTGATCACCGATCACAACGTGCGCGAAACGCTGGAAATCGTGGACCGCGCTTACATCCTGCTGGATGGCCGCGTGCTGATGAGCGGTACCACGGAAGAGGTGGTGCGCGACGAAAACGTGCGCCGCGTCTACCTGGGACAGAATTTCCGTATTTCCTGATACACGCGCTGGTTGTCGCGCGGCTGTCATGTGGCTGTCAGGAATCCGTTGACATTGCGCGGCCCCCTGCCTCCAAATGGGCGACATGCGCGCGATGATCGCCCCAGGTCAGGCTTTGGTCAGCGTCCGGTTCCCGTCAGGAACGGGCCCGCGCAGCATCAGGCAAGACAGATCGGACCGGCGCTCGCAGGCGGGCGGGCCGTCGCGTTGGCGGTCACTCAAGGAGGAAACATGCGCTATCAGATCAGCGGCAAGCAGATCGACATCGGCGAGGCTTTGCAAACCCATGTAAAGGCCGAACTGGGCGAGGTGGTGGACAAGTACGCCCAGCGCCCGACCGAAGCGGTGGTGGTGTTTTCGCGTGTCGCGCATGAGCACGTCTGCGAAGCGACAATCCATCTGTCGACCGGGCTGACCGCCTCGGCGCGCGGGCATGCGTCCGAGATCTATCCCGCCTTTGAAAGCTGCCGTGAAAAGATGGACAAGCAGTTGCGCCGCTACAAGCGCCGCATCCGTGACCACCACCGTGACCGTACGGCACCGGTTGAGTTCGGCGAAGCATCCTCCTATATCCTCGCGGCACCTGAGGATATCGAGGACGACGCGACCGACATTGCCCTGCAACCCATCGTCATTGCCGAGATGGAGACGAAGATCCCCTCCATCACTGTGGGCGAGGCCGTGTTGCAACTGGAACTGTCGGGGCAGCGGATGCTCGTTTTCCGCAACGAAGGACATGGCGGGGTGAATGTGGTATATCGGCGCGATGACGGAAACATCGGCTGGATCGACCCGCGCAACAGCAAATAGAGCGCCGACCGGGGCGCGGAATGAACATCGATCCATGGAACTGAGCAATCTTCTGACCCCGGGTGCCGTCCGGGTTGTGGCAAACGTTACCTCGAAAAAGCGCCTGTTTCAGGATCTTAGCGAGGCCGCGCATGCCGCCTATGGCCTGTCCGCCGCTGTGGCGCTGGACGGTCTGCAAGAGCGGGAAAGCCTGGGCCCCACGGGCGTCGGCCATGGCATAGCACTGCCCCACGCGCGGTTGGATGACCTTGACCGGATCGTGGGCCTGTTCCTGCGGCTCGAGCGACCGCTGGACTATGACAGCGTGGACCGCCAGCCGGTGGACCTGATCTTTGCGCTGCTGGCGCCCAAGGATTCGGGCGTGGATCACCTCAAAGCGTTGGCGCTGGTGTCGCGCACGATGCGCGATGCGGGCGTGGTGACCAAGCTGCGCGCCAACAGCGACCCGGCCAAGCTATACGCCATCCTGACGGAAACGCGGGCGCCGCAGGCGGCCTAGACCCAGTCGGTGAAGCCAAATCCGGCATAATCGCGTGCGTAAGCCTCGCGTGCAGCGTCGTCCAGCGCAGGGTCGGCGATCTGCGCCAGCCGCACAGGCCCCTCGGGCGGCGCTGGCGGCAGGGGCGGTGCGGCAATGCCCGCTTGCGCCGAGATGAAGTGCAGCCCTTCCTCCAGCCGATCCTCGCGCAGCAGGGCATCAGGGGCCTGAAACCCGTTGAACCCCTGGATCACCGCCGTCTGCGTCGCCAGATGCGCATCCACCCGCAGCGCGGTCTGGCCCGAGAGATTGAGCTTCATGAACCGCAAGAAGGCCATGAATGCGTCGCGGTGATCGGGGATCGCCATTGTTTCGGCCTGTCGCGGATTGGGCAGGTTCACTTGCATCGTGCGCGCGAAAGTGGCGCGGATTTCGGGCAGGTCACCCGTCAGCACCTTGTTGGCAAAGGCCCAATGCGCCCGCGCCAGCGGATGGCGCAGGACGGCAAAGCAGCGGTGGCGGGGCTGGGCGCGCATCCATTGCCGCAGCGTCTTTTGCGTGAAATTCCCCTCTGCCCGCCCGATACCTGCCAGCCAATCGGCCACCCGCGCTTCGGGCCCGCCCTTGACGGGCATGTGCAGCAAGGGCCCCGCGGCCACGAAGGATGGAATCGCCGCCGCCCGGCGGGGTTCGAAATTCGGGGTTCGCGCCAGATTGAACCGGTCAAGCCGTGCCAGGCCCATGGCGATGGCTTCGGGGTTTTCCACCTTGTCGGCCAGCTCTTCGGGGTTTTGTTTCTTCAGCGTGGGGTCAAGCACCTCCAGCCGCGCGGACACGCCCAGCCAGCCTGCAAGGCCGTTCAGAACCTCGATATCCTGCAGATCGTCATAGTCGATGTAGAATGCCGTCTGCCCGCGCCGTTGCAGCGCGCCCAGAAGCGCGATCTGGAACGACTGCAGACCCGCCACATGCGCCTCGAACTCGGCGCCGTCAAAGTGGGCCTTGGCGGTGCGCAGCTTCTTGGCGTTGGTCAGCTTCCACTGCCCCGTCTCTTTCGCGATCTTCCAGCTGACATAGCTTTCCAGCGGATTGCGGGTCAGGATGATCTTGGCGCATTCGGCATCGTCCAAAAGTAGCGGCAGCACGCGCGGATCATGATCGTGAAAGTAGCGAAAGCCCGACAGCCCGGCACTTGCCTTCCGCATCTGCCGCAGGAAACCGGCAGGATCGGCGTCGCGGTCCGCCAGCGACAGGCCGAAAAGCGCGGTCTGGTTCAGCTTGCCGATGAAATGCGGGTTGAACGCCTCGCCGTGGCAGATCACGCCATCCAGCGCATTGAGATTGGCCTCGAGGAAGTTCGAGCCGGTGCGCATTTCGGCCAGCATCACGAAAGAATGGAAGCGGGGCAACGGGCTATTTCACCAGATAGGGGCGACGGCGGTTGGCGGTTGGGCGGGGATCGTCACCGACAGGAAAATCGCCCATCAGGATGGGCTGCATGCCCTGATTGCGCAGGTTCTGCAGGAACTGGCCAAAGCCGGACAGGTCGATCATGTGCGGCGCTTCCGTCAGGCGGCGCAGCGCGCGGGGCGAGGATTCGTCCACGATGGTCTGCATCGGCTCCATCGGGTTTTCCACAAACTCGGCAAGGTTCCACACGCGGACCCGCGCTTTGGTATAAGGGCTGCGCAGGATTGCCAGATGCTCGGCCTCGATCTTCTGCAATTGCGCGGCAAGTTTCCGGATCTCGCCGAAATTGCGGTTGGCGCGGAACAGCGGCACCGCCCAGGCGCCGCTGATGACCGAAATCGTGGCATTCGGATCCTTGGCGATGAACCAGCTGATACCTTGGGTATCGGACGGGCCAAACTGGAAACACTGCCGCTCGCCCCGCGTGTTCCAGATCAGGTTGGTCAGGAAGTTGCGCGGGTTGTAGTCGCGCAGGGCCGCGCTGTCGGAAAGGCACCCGTTGTAAATCGCCTCGCCACCCGCAAACTCGGCCCGTCCGGGCGCGAAAAGGTGGCCATGCACCCGCGTGCCGGTCACCTTGCCAAGCCAGGTCTGGAAATCCTCGAACAGGTCGGAAAACCCCTCGAACACCGAATAAGGCGCGGCGGTGCGGCCGTTTTCCCAGTCTTCCTCGGGGTAGCGGCTTTGCATGTAAAGGCCGGGGCGGCCCTTCAGGCGCCGATCCACCGCCTTGGAAAACAGCCGGTCGATCTTGCCGGGGTTGGGCTGCGCCTCCGGCTGGCCCTTGCCCTCTTCGGTCAGGAACACGCGGTAAAGCTTGTTCGCATGCGGCCAGATCTTGCGCGCCACAAAACAATCGGACCGGCGCAGAAGCTGCAGGTGATCGTCGTAGAAGATATGCGGCTTGCCCTGAAAATCGAACTTCGACAGCGTCAGCGAGCGGCTTTCCACATCGGTCGAATACAGTCGCACGAGGGTCTGGAAATAGCTTTCGTCCGGGATCCAGACCTTGCGGAAATAGGCGTCATGCGCAGCCCGCTCGGGGTCCTCAAGGATCGCCGACAGGGTTTGCCGGGTCAGGCACCACCACTGGCTGCCCAGATGCGGCACAAGCCCCGGCGGGATGCGGCGCTTCCATCCGATGCGGCGCTGAAACGTCACATAGGTGTCGAAAAGCTTGCGCTGCCTGCGCCAGGAAAACGGAAACCGCAGTGTGAAGCGTTCAAGGTCGAGCCCCCCGATCGTCCATCCCACGTCGGCGGTCGTGACGCTTTCGATGAAATCCGTGCGGGGCTTGCCATCCAGATACGCGCGCAACTCGCCGACCGGACGCAGCGGCATGCACGAACCCGATGCCAGATAGACGTGCCGCACGCCGGGAAATTCGCGCAACATCACACTTGCGGCTTCCTGTGTGGCAGCGACCAGCCCCCAGGTGCCCCATTCGCAGGCATGCCGGCCCGAAAAGCGGATGTTAGCCAGATCAGCCAGATCACGGCGCAGCTGGTTGTAGGCGCGGGCCTTCACCCGCCGGTCCACGTGGATCACGACGGGGCAATCGCGCGTCGCCCAATGCCGCGCCACCTCTGCCGCCCGGTCAAACGCGGTGTGGCACAGCATGAGAAAACCCAAGCTCACGCCCAGTTTCCTTTCGACATCAGACCCAGGATTTCAAGCTGCCGCCAGTTGATGTATTTCTCGCTCCACTTGCACCAAAGATCGGGCTGATCGACCAGACCTTCCTTGTAGGCCTTGTATTCGGCGCTGTTGCCGTAGTGCTGACCACGCCGCATTTCCTCGTCCGCCTTGGCGGCAAAGGTATCAAGGAATTTTGCGTGCAGAAGGATCCCCGATGCCTTTTCACCGCCAAGCGTATCGTAGACCTGATTTAGCCCGCGCGGCAGCAACATGTGCGACGAGCTGGCATAGGCGTAGCGGCGGTGCCACAACACAAGGGGTATCTTGTTCAGCGCGGGCGAAAGTGCGGGCGTAGCGGCAAAGAAGGTGCGGGTGCGCGGCCCCCCCTGGATCCACAGGTTGCCATGCCGCCAGTTGCGCGAGATGCTGTAGTTGCCGGGATCAAAGAACGCCGCAATCTCGAACGGATCCTGCCCTTCCTCGTAGGGCTGGGTGTCGATCGGGCCCTTGGGGTACATATCCAGCAACATGGCCGAGAATGACCGCAGTTGCGACGCCTCCAGCCAGTCGGTCAGGGCGCGCAGGGGCCGCGTGTCGCAGAACGGATACACGAAGAATTCGTCGGGATCGACCGTCAGGCACCAATGCCCGTGGCAATAGCGCCGTTGCAGCCACGTCAGCCAATCCACACCGAAGCGCGATCCCTTGTAGCTGCCCTTCGTCGTCCAGAGCGATACATCGGGCTGTTGGGCAAGGTATTCGCGCGATCCGTCATCGCTGTCGTTATCGACCATCAGGAAATGGCTGACCCCCATCTCGCGGTAATAGCTCAGGAAATAGGGAAGCCGCACCCGTTCGTTGCGCAATGTCGTCAGCGCAAGGATGTAGCCCGGCCGGATGCTGCGCGTGCGGTCAGCAACGGCCGTCATCTCGCGCCGCTTCCACCACGCCCGCACGTGGCACCGCTTGCGCCGTAGCCGCAACGCATATGCGCTGATCAGACCCACCTATGCCCCCGGTTGCCCATCGCCCTTACTAGCATATGAGGGAAACGGGTAAATGGATCGTTTTCCAGACCGATCTGCGCGGTCAAATCCACCCCCCCCGCGACATGAGCCCCAGCGCCTCCAACTGGCGCCATCCCCGATAGGCCTTGGATTGCGGGCACCACAGATCGGGCGCGTCGATGACGCTGGCGTAGTAATCCTCGTAAAGCGTGGCATCGTGGAAATGTTCGCGGCGCGCGCGTTCGTCCCTTGCCCGTTCCACGATGGCGGGCAGGAATTTCGTGTGCAGAAGAATGCCCGACGGCGCCTCGCCCCCCGCGCCATCATACACGCGGTTCAGCCTGCGCGGCAGGATCGCATGGGTGGAATTCACATAGGCATAGCGGCGGTTCCAACGCACCAGCGGCGTCTTGCCAAGCGTGGGCGCGCGGCGCGGCGCATCGGCAAAAAAGGCCCGGCCCCGCACGCCGCCCTGGATCCAGAGGGTCCACAGTTCTTGCTGCAGCGCGATCGTCAGGTTCCCGCCGTCGAACCAACCCAGCACCTCAGTCGGGTCTTGCCCGGGCAGGTAGTTTTGCTGGCCAAGCGGGCCGCGCGGGTAGAGATCCAGCATCATCGCGGGCAGCGCATCGTGCCCCGTTTCCTCGAGCCACGTGGTCAGTGCGCGCAGGTCCCGGGTTTCCCAGTAGGGGTAGATCAGCATCTCGTCGGCATCAAGGGTCAGGCACCAATGCCCGTGCCCGTGCCGGATTTGCAGCCACGTCAGCCAGTCCGCACCAAACCGCGCGGCCTTGTAGCCCGCGCGCCCGGACCAGAGCGACACATCCGGCTGATCGGCCAGAAGGGCGGCGGTGCCGTCGTCGCTGCCATTGTCCACCATCAGGAAATGGGTGACGCCAAGCCTGCGGTGGTGGTCAAGAAACCACGGCAGCCGCAGCGCCTCGTTCCGCAGGGTCGAAAAGCACAGGATCGCCCCGGCGTCTATCTTGTGGGTACGGTCGGCCACAGCGGAAAGCTCGCGGCGCTTGCGAAACGCGCGCCACAACAAACCGCGCCGCCGCCACCGCAGCCGATAGGCCGACCACAGCCCGGAAAGCCGCGGCGCCAATCCCGGCCCTACTGCGCAGCGCGCATCTGGGCCATCATGTCCCGCAGATAGGCCGCAAACTCATCCCGCAGGTCTGCCCGTGCAAGGCCGAATGCCACCGTTGCCTGCAGGAATCCGGCCTTCGATCCGCAATCATATCGCTCGCCCCGGAAGCGGAAGCCGTAAACACCGCCCGCCTTCTTCGCCTCTTCGGCAATCGCGTCGGTCAGCTGGATTTCCCCGCCCGCGCCCTGTTTCATCCGGTTGAGGTTGGCCAGAACGCGCGGGGTCAGGATGTAGCGCCCGATCACGGCAAGGTTCGACGGCGCATCCTCGGCCTTCGGCTTTTCCACCATGCCCTTGACCTTGACGATCGAGCCCATGTCTTCGGCCACATCCAGCACGCCATAGGAGGACGTTCGCGGCAGCGGCACCTCCATCGCGGCTACCATGCAGCCGCCGGTCTGCTCGTAAGCCTCGATCATCTGTTGCAGGCAGGGCCGTTCGGCGGCGATCACGTCATCGGGCAGCAGAACGGCAAAAGGTTCGTTCCCGATCAGCCTGCGTGCGCACCACACGGCGTGGCCAAGCCCAAGCGCCCGGTTCTGGCGCACATAGGCGATGGCCCCCGAATCCATGTTGGTGTCTTTCAACACCTCGAGCATGTCTTCCTTGCCCGAACGCCGCAGCGCACTTTCCAGTTCGGGGGCATTGTCGAAGTAGTCTTCCAGCGCGGATTTGCCGCGCGAGGTTACGAAGATGAATTCCTTGATCCCCGCCGCGCGCGCCTCGTCGATGGCGTACTGGATCAGCGGCCTGTCGACGAGCGTCATGATTTCCTTGGGGATGGATTTTGTGGCGGGCAGAAAACGCGTGCCCAGCCCCGCAACGGGAAAGACGGCCTTGGTGACTTTCTTGATCTTCATCCGGTGCTCGCTTCGCGTTCTGTTTGTCGACTGCGTCGGTCGCAGACTATACCTTTGCATACCCCCTCGACACCCCCCACCCCAAAGGACTTACGACGAAAGTCGCCTTCGGGGAACACCCCAGACGGGTAAAAGGCGCTTTCCCGCCAAGCGACTGCTCATCAGCGGCGCAATTCAACGCCGGGGGAACAGGCGATGAAGAACGGATTTTCCCAACCCGGTTTCCCGTATGTCAGGGGGGTCAGGTCATCCATCCGCAACACCCTTCCCCCAGCGGCCCGCAACACCGCGTCACCGGCCGCCGTATCCCATTCCATCGTACGCCCAAGGCGGGGGTAGAGGTCAGCCTCGCCCGTGGCGACAAGGCAGAACTTCAAACTTGATCCCGCACTTTTCATGTCTTGCACGGCATAACGCGCGATATAGGAATCGGTTGCATTGTCGCGATGCGATTTCGAGGCGACGACCATCAGCCCCCCATTATCGGGCACAGCGACCGACAGCGGGCGCAGCGTGCCGGGTGTAGCGGAATCGAAGGGCCCCTCTTCCTCGACCGCGCGGCCCGCAGGGTCAGTGTAGAAAAGCCGCCCCTTGGCCGGGGCATAGACGATCCCGTAACGGGGCACGCCATCCTCGACATACGCGATGTTGACGGTGAAATCGCCGCGCCGCTGCACGAACTCCTTCGTCCCGTCCAAGGGGTCGACGATCAGGAACGTGGCGGCGGTTTGTGCGTGGCTTGCGGCCTGCTCTTCCGTGATCAGCGCCACATCGGGATAGGCCGCCCGCAGCCCCGCCGCGATGATGGCATCGGCAGCCTCGTCAGCCTCGGTGACGGGGCTTGCGTCGGATTTCGCGCGCACCTCGAAATCGGGGGCAGCGTAGATCTCCATGATACGGGCGCCGGCGGTCAGGGCGAGGCGTCTCATCAGGGCGATCAGTGGGGCGGCATCCATCGGAATTTCCTCGGGGTTTGCACCACTTTGGGCACAGTTGCATTGAAATGGCTGCCGACTTATCCTTCGGCCTCAAGAAATCGGCAAGGTTTCGTGGCATAGTGCGGGGAAATCCGCAGGCTTGGGGCTTCAAGGGCATGTTCGAACGGCGCGTCAACCGGACCTTTGGGCAATCATTGCTTGCCACGCTGGAGCTGGTCTTCCACGCCGCTGTGCGCAACATCCGCAAGACGCATGGCAACGCCGTTGTGGGGCTGCTGCTGAACATCTCGCAGACGGTGCTGCTTGTCGCGGTGTTCTTTGTGATGTTCGATCTTCTGGGGATGCGCGGCTCGGCGATCCGGGGTGATTTCCTGCTTTACGTGATGTCGGGCGTTTTCCTGTTCATGACGCATGTCAAATCGCTGGGTGCCGTCGTCGGGTCAGAGGGGCCGACCTCGGCGATGATGAAGCATTCGCCGATGAACACGATCGTGGCGATCCTGTCGGCGGCGCTGAGCGCGCTCTACATCCAGTTTCTGTCTGCCGCCGTCGTGCTCTACATCTACCACGCGGCCTTCGTGCCGATCACGATCCAGGATCCCCGGGGGGTCTTCGGGATGTTCCTTCTGGCCTGGGGATCGGGCGTGGCGCTTGGCATGGTGCTGCAGGCGGCAAAGCCCTGGTGGCCCGAGGGGATACAAATCCTGTCGCAGGTCTACATGCGTGCCAACATGATCTTTTCGGGAAAGATGTTCGTGGCCAACGCGATGCCGGCCTACATGCTGCACTTTTTCAACTGGAACCCGCTTTTCCACATCATCGACCAGAACCGCGGGTTCCTCTTTCTGAACTACAACCCGCACAACTCCAATTGGGGCTATCCGCTGGGCGTCACGGGGGCGCTGCTGGTCATCGGGCTGATGTTCCAGTTCTACACCCGCAAACACGCCTCGGCGAGCTGGAGCGCGGGCAAATAGCACCATGCGCCGACCGGGGATCGGATGCGGCGGGTTTTTGGCATATTCCCCCGCCCTTCAGCGCCGCGCCGCGCTTGCAGCCCCGCAAAGCCCCTCCTATATACCGCCGGTAGCCGTCAGAGCAGCACGCTCCGACCGGCCAGTCATCCTGGGATCGGGACGCGGGAGCCGCCTTTGGGCCCGTGCCCCACTTATATCGCCGAAAGAAAAGGATTTGCGCTCATGCCTAAAGTGATCGGTATCGACCTCGGAACCACGAACTCTTGCGTGGCCATCATGGATGGCGCCCAACCCCGCGTGATCGAAAACGCGGAAGGGGCGCGCACCACCCCCTCTATCGTCGGTTTCACGGAAACCGAGCGTCTGGTTGGCCAGTCGGCCAAGCGGCAGGCGGTGACCAATCCCGCCAACACCGTCTTTGCCGTCAAGCGCCTGATCGGGCGCCGGGTAGATGACGCCCATATCGCCAAGGACAAGAAGAACCTGCCCTATTCCGTCGTGAACGGCGGCAACGGCGACGCCTGGGTCGAGGTGCGCGGCGAAAAGTATTCCCCAAGCCAGGTGTCCGCCTTCATCCTGCAAAAGATGAAGGAAACCGCCGAGGCCTACCTTGGCGAAAGCGTGACGCAGGCCGTGATCACCGTCCCCGCCTATTTCAACGACGCACAGCGCCAGGCCACCAAGGACGCGGGCAAGATCGCGGGCCTTGAAGTGCTGCGCATCATCAACGAGCCGACGGCCGCGGCACTGGCCTATGGCCTCGACAAAAAGGATGCCAGGACCATCGCGGTCTATGACCTTGGCGGCGGTACGTTCGACATCACCATCCTTGAAATCGACGATGGCCTTTTCGAAGTGAAATCCACCAACGGGGATACGTTCCTTGGCGGTGAAGACTTTGACATGCGGATCGTCAACTACCTTGCCGACGAGTTCAAGAAAGAGCATGGCGTCGACCTCACGCTCGACAAGATGGCGCTGCAACGCCTGAAGGAAGCGGCCGAGAAGGCCAAGATCGAGCTTTCCTCCAGCCAGCAGACCGAAATCAACCAGCCCTTCATCTCGATGGACAAGAACTCCGGGCAGCCCCTGCACCTTGTGGTCAAGATGACCCGTGCCAAGCTGGAAAGCCTTGTGGGCGATCTGATCAAGGCTTCGATCAAGCCTTGTCAGGCCGCGCTGAAGGATGCGGGCCTTGGCATCGGCGACATTGACGAGGTGGTGCTGGTCGGCGGTATGACCCGCATGCCCAAGGTCATCGAGGAAGTGACCAAGTTCTTTGGCAAGGAGCCGCACAAGGGCGTCAACCCGGATGAGGTCGTGGCGCTTGGCGCGGCCATTCAGGCCGGCGTTCTGCAGGGCGACGTCAAGGATGTGGTCCTGCTTGACGTAACCCCCCTGTCGCTGGGGATCGAGACGCTGGGTGGCGTGTTCACCCGCCTGATCGACCGCAACACGACGATCCCGACGAAGAAAAGCCAGGTCTTCTCGACCGCCGAAGACAACCAGAACGCAGTGACCATCCGGGTTTTCCAGGGTGAGCGCGAGATGGCGGCAGACAACAAGATGCTGGGCCAGTTCAATCTGGAGCATATCCCCCCCGCCCCGCGCGGCGTGCCCCAGATCGAGGTGACCTTCGACATCGACGCCAACGGCATCGTCTCGGTCAGCGCCAAGGACAAGGGCACCGGCAAGACCCAGGCCATCACCATTCAGGCCTCGGGTGGCCTGTCGGACGAAGACATCGAAAAGATGGTCAAGGACGCCGAGGCCAATGCCGAGGCCGACAAGGCCCGCCGCGAGCTGGTGGAAACCCGCAACCAGGGCGAAAGCCTGCTGCATTCCACCAAGAAGTCGCTGGAAGAGCATGGCGACAAGGTTGATCCCTCAACGGTCGAGGCGATCGAATTGTCCATGCAGCCATTGGAAGAGGCCTTGAAGGGCGAGGATACGGGCAAGATCCGCTCGGGGATCCAGAACCTGACCGAAGCCGCGATGAAGCTGGGCGAGGCTATTTACAAGGCCAGCCAGTCCGAATCTGATGGCGGCGACGACAATCCCCGTGAGGTGGACGACGATATCGTCGATGCCGATTTCGAGGATCTGGGCGACAACAAGCGGAAGTAAGTCCGCGCGGAGCCGAATGGGGGCGGTCCGGCAACGGGCCGCCCCTACGGGTTCCGGCAAGGGGATCATTTGCCGATGGCAAAGCGCGATTACTACGAAGTTCTGGGGGCCACGCGGGGGGCCTCGGCTGAAGAGCTCAAGAAAGCCTATCGAAACAAGGCCAAAGAGCTGCACCCCGACCGCAATTCCGACAATCCCAACGCCGAGGCGCAGTTCAAGGAAGTGAACGAAGCCTATGACGTGCTGAAGGATGCCGACAAGAAGGCGGCCTATGACCGCTTTGGCCACGCCGCTTTCGAGGGCGGAATGGGGGCTGCCCGCGGGCGCCAGGGTGGCCCCGGGCAGGGCGACTTTGCCAGCGCCTTCTCGGACGTGTTCGAGGATCTGTTCGGCGATTTCATGGGGGGCCGTGGTGGTGGCGGTGGCCGGACACGCGCGCAGCGTGGATCGGACCTGCGCTACAACCTGCGGGTCAGCCTTGAAGAGGCGCAGAAGGGCGTGCACAAGACGATCAACGTGCCCACCTCTGTGTCTTGCGACACCTGCCGTGGCACCGGGGCCGAAGGCGGCGCAGAGCCGGTGACGTGCCCCACCTGCTCTGGCATGGGGAAAGTGCGCGCGCAGCAGGGCTTCTTCACGGTCGAGCGCACCTGCCCCACCTGCAACGGTATGGGCCAGATCGTGAAAAACCCGTGTCGCGTCTGCGCTGGCGCGGGGCGGGTCGAAAAGGAACGCGCGCTTTCGGTCAACATCCCCGCAGGCGTGGAAACCGGCACCCGCATCCGCCTTGCCGGCGAAGGCGAGGCGGGCATGCGCGGGGGGCCCACGGGCGACCTGTACATCTTCATCGAGGTGAAGGACCACGCGATCTTCCAGCGCGACGGGATTCACCTGTTCTGCCGCGTGCCTGTGTCGATGACGACGGCGGCGCTGGGGGGCGAGGTCGAAGTGCCCACCATCGACGGCGGCATGAGCCGCGTGAAGGTGCCGCCCGGCAGCCAGACCGGCAAGCAGATGCGCCTGCGCGGCAAGGGGATGCCCGCGCTGCGAGGCGGCGGGATGGGCGACATGCTGATCGAACTCGCGGTTGAGACGCCGGTGAACCTGACCTCGCGCCAGCGCGACCTCTTGCGCGAATTCGAGAAGCTGAGCGAAGAGAACAACCCCGAGGGTTCGAGCTTCTTTGCCAAGGTAAAGGGCTTCTGGGATAGCATGGGGCGCGGGTAGGGAGGGTGGCTAAGACCCACCCTACCGCAACGCCCGCCCCTTGATGATCGCGTCGCGCCCGAACCGCGCGCGGATCGCATCCGTCGCCCGCTCTGCGGCAGCGCGCTGGGGGGCGGCAGGGTCCAGAAGGTCGCCCTCTGCCTGCGCCTCTGCTTCGGGGCATAGGTCGGACATCCCCACCCCAATCAGCCGCAGCGGCCCCACCTCGCCCGCCGCACGGAACAGCCCGTCCCCCGCCCGCCACAGGGCATCGGCGGTCTGAACCGGCCCGGGCAGGGTGACGCGACGCGTGAGGGTGCGGAAATCGGCGCGCTTCAATTTCAGCGTGACTGTCCGCCCGGCGAGGCTCTTGGCCTTGGCCCGGTCCGCCACCCGCTCGGACAGCCGCCAGATGTGGCCCTCCAGAAGGTCAGGGTCGGCGGTATCGACATCGAAGGTCGTCTCGGCCGAGATCGACCGCATCGGCTCATCCCGCGCGACGCGGCGCTGATCCTGCCCGCGGGCAAGGTGCCAGAGGCGATCCCCCATGCTGCCGAAGCGGGCGATCAGGTCAGCCCTTTCCCAACGCAAGAGATCGGCAATGGTGCGGATCCCGGCGGCTTCGAGCGATGCCTGGCTGGCGGTGCCGACGCCCCAGATCAGGCTGACGGGTTTGGGGCGCAGGAAATCGGCGGTCTCGGCCTGCCCGATGATCGAGAAGCCACGGGGCTTGTCGAGATCAGAGGCGATCTTGGCGAGGAACTTGTTGTGCGAGAGGCCGATAGAGGCGGTCAGGCCAAGCTCGGCCTCGATGCGGGCCTGCAGGCGAGCCAGCGTGACGGCGGGGGGGGCGCCGTGGAGGCGGGCAGTGCCGGTCAGATCGAGGAACGCCTCGTCCAGCGACAGGGGTTCGATGGCGGGGGTCAGCGCCTCCATCATCGCGCGGATTTCCCGGCTGACGGCGGCATAAACCTCCATCCGGGGCCGCACGACGGTGGCTTCGGGGCAGAGCTTCAGGGCCTGGAACATCGGCATCGCGGAGCGGACGCCCTTGATCCGGGCGATGTAGCAGCAGGTGGAGACGACGCCACGGGTGCCGCCGCCGACGATCAGGGGGAGGTCGCGCAAGGCGGGGTTGTCGCGCTTTTCGACGGAGGCATAGAAGGCGTCGCAATCCATGTGGGCGATGGTGAGGGTATCAAGCTCGGGGTGCCGCAGGACGCGCGGGGACCGGCAGGCCGGGCAGCGGGGGCCAGCCTCGAAACGGTGCAGACAGGCGCGGCAAAGGGCGGGCATGGGGGGAAGATATCACGTGTGATATCTTCCGCAAATAACTGATATTGCCTTGTTTTCCTTGTTATATTCAGACTTTCTTAAGGACTTCCGGGTGTTGTCGTGCATGGCAACCCGGAACCGCCGCCCCAAAAATGCGCAAAATGATGCACATCCCTCCTTGCCAAGCCCACGCTCCTTGCGCATATGATTGCGCAAAACCATGACCGTGGAGCGCGACAGTCGCAAGATCATCGCGGCGCTGAGGGCGGCGGGGTTCGAACTCGTCTCGGTAAGGGGCTCGCACCACAAGCTTCGCAAGGGCGACCGCACCGTGATCGTGCCGCACCCGAAGAAAGACCTGCCGCTCGGTACCGCCCGGGCAATCTATGCCCAAGCAGGGCTGAAGGAGTGACCATGAACCTCTACACCGCCATCGTGCATCAGGAAGAGGGCAGCGCCGTGGGGCTGACATTCCCCGACCTGCCGGGATGTTTTGCCGCCGCCGATACATGGGCCGAAATTCCGCAGAAGGCCGCCGAGGCGCTGGATCTGTGGTTCGAGGACCGGGAGACGGTGGAGGGCCGCGCACTAGACGCGCTGCGCGCCGATCCGGGCGTGAAGGCCGCTCTGGCGGAAGGCGCCACGCTGATGGTGGTGCCCTATATCGCGCCGGAGGGGGCGCCGGTGCGGGCGAACATCTCGCTGGACCGGGGATTGCTGCGGGCAATTGATGCTGCGGCGAAGGGGCGGAAGATGACGCGGTCGGCGTTTCTGGGGGCGCTGGCGAGGAAGGAGATTACGGGGGTGTGAGAACGCAATTCTACTACCTTGCATATTCATGGGTCCGCCCTGCTTCTACATTTACTTGCGCTGAGACTGTTTGATCGATTAGACTTCGGTCAGTCATAAAAGGTAAGGGTCAATTCTTGGAGAAGCTGGAGACAATGCGTTCTGTCTTGAATCAGACAGAGCAGGAGTTTGGGCGCGCCCTTTCAAAGGTATTATCACCTGCACAGCCACTTCAATCTGAAGAGCATCTGAAGGGTAGGGCTGAGCAACTCCACGGAATCGAAAGAGCATTGTATGCTCCAGGTCGGCACGTCCTTATTCACGGCCTTAGAGGAGTTGGTAAGTCATCGCTTGCCCAAACAGCAGCTTTTAAGGTCGCCAGAGGGCATGATCCGATCATGGTAAGCTGCGATTCAAGCAGTTCATTCAAGTCGATCATAAAGGATATTTTTGACGAGGCATTCAGAAGAGACCCAAGAGTTTCTGAAGAAACTAAGACTAGGGAAGGAAGTGCGGGTTTTGGTTTCAAGGGTTTTTCTGCTTTGCTTAGAGGTAGCGCAACGCAAAAGGAACGAGAGATTGATGAGCCTTTATCAGTAAATGATGCAGTCAGAGTCATTCAATTTTTGACAGAGAGTTTTGGAGGTAAGCCAGTTTTCGTAGTTGATGAATTCGACCTTATTGCGTCAGGAGAAGTACAGCGGGACTTTGCCAACTTGGTAAAGCAGGTATCCGACAAGCATGTCGAAGCTTGCTTTATTTTCTGTGGAATTGCGGAAAGTGCCGAGGCATTGATGGCGGCGCACGGCAGCGCTGACCGGTATTTCCACGCTGTTGATCTCGGCAAACTGCCATGGGATGCGCGTATCGAGATTGTGGAGACTGCGGCCACGACACTTGGGATAAAAATAGACCGGACGACTATCTATCGGATAGCCATGATTTGCGATGGCTTTCCTTACTATGTTCACTTTATTTCTGAAAAGCTGTTTTGGCGCGTTTTTGAGGCTGGGAATAGTGGAGAAGTGACGCCAGAGCTTTTTTCTATGGCGATTGAGGATGCTGCAAGCGCTATGGACATGAAATTGCGGGGCCCATACGAGAAGGCAACGCAAAAATACGACGATATATATAGCACAATACTTTTTGCGGTTGCTGACGGGCATGAGCTCAAGAAGAGAAGTGCTGACGTCTTTGCTGTGTATCAGCGCGTGATGAAAGATCTACATAGAGAGGCATCCAGCAGGACTCAATTCAATAATCGGATGAACCGTCTCAAGAGTGAGCCACATGGATGCATATTGGTTGCAACTCGACAGGGATGGTACGAGTTTAGTGAGAAGATGATACGCGGCTATGTCAGGCTGAAGGCTGAACAGAAAGGTGTTAGCCTTAGTCCTGACCACCCGGGCGCTGCTTCGTTGATGAAGCACCAAATCGGTGAATGAAGTAATTTTGCAAGTAGTCTCCCCTCACCGATACAACCGCTCAATCTCATCCATCACGCTCGTCGCCAGAAACGAATGCGCCTCGGGCCCCGTGAAGTGGATCGACCAGCCCTCGGGCGTTTTCTCGCGCCGGACAGTCAGGCCTGACCGGGGGCGGAGCACCCTGAGGGGGCGGCCGGGGCGGGTTACGGGGTCGGGATTGCGGGACCAATCCTCGGATTCCGCGATCACACGCTCCATCAGGGCCCACTGACGTTCGGCGCGCTTGTCGTCGCATTCGCGGATAGCGGTGATCAGCAAAGGCTCGAAGCTGCCGTTGAGGGCGCCCGCGATGCGCAGAAGCTGGCGCTGGCTGAGGGTTTCGGGCGCGGTCAGCACACCGTTCAATGCCTCTGCCACCTGCGCCATAGCGCGCAGGCGGGTTCTTTGCATCGGGCTGACATGCGGGTGCAGGCCCTTCACGGCGGCGTCGAGGGTGTCGAAAATCTCTTCCCCCACGGCGTCAAGCAGGATGCGGCCTTTTTCCCAGGGGCTGATCTGCGACCGAAGTTCGTTCTCGGCGATCATGTCGGCCATGGCGGCGGCGATGCTGGCGGGGGTGCGGAGGAAGGCCGGGATCTCGGTGTGGTTGGCGCCGTTGCGCAGCGCGCGGATGCGGGTGAAGGCCTGCAGGCGGCGGTGGCCGGAGATAAGGCCGTGGGTGCGCCCGTCGCGCGGGGTGGAGAGGGCCCAGACCTCGATCGGCTGGCGCAGGCCCGTGGCGGTGATGGACTGGATGAGGGCCTGCATCGCCTCGGCGTCCGTGGCGCTGCGGTCGCGCGGCAGGGCGTCTGCGTCGATGGCGTCGAGCGGGATCAGGATCAGGGGGTCGGTATGGGGGGTCATGGGATGCTCCTTTCCCGCGATCATACCGCAGGCGCGGGGGGTGTTGCCGATTGGGGCGGGCTTGCGCACGGTGGGGGTTCGGGCGCATTCTCTGGCCAGATGATTTGGCAAGGAGAGATTGATGGAACCGGGTGATTTTCTGGGCGGCAACGCGGTGTTTCTGGCGATTGCGGCGTTCATTATCCTGTGTGTGTTTCTGGGCGTGCGGATCGTGCCGCAGAGCGAGAAGCATGTGGTGGAGCGGTTCGGGCGGCTGCGGAGCGTGCTGGGGCCGGGGATCAACTTCGTGGTGCCGTTCCTCGATGTGGTGGCGCACAAGATTTCGGTGCTGGAGCGGCAGTTGCCGACGGCGAGCCAGGACGCGATCACGGCGGACAACGTGCTGGTGAAGGTGGAGACGAGCGTGTTCTACCGCATCACCGAGCCGGAAAAGACAGTGTACCGGATCCGCGACGTGGATGGCGCGATTGCGACGACGGTGGCGGGGATCGTGCGGAGCGAGATCGGGAAGCTGGAGCTGGATCAGGTGCAGTCGAACCGCAGCCAGCTGATCGAGCGGGTGCGCGAGCAGGTGACGGCGATGGTGGACGACTGGGGGGTGGAGGTCACGCGGGCCGAGATCCTGGACGTGAACCTTGATGAGCAGACGCGGGCGGCGATGCTGCAGCAGCTGAACGCCGAGCGGGCGCGGCGGGCGCAGGTGATGGAGGCCGAGGGCAAGAAGCGGGCGGTGGAGCTGGCGGCGGATGCCGATCTCTATGCCGCCGAGCAGGAGGCCAAGGCGCGGCGCGTGCTGGCCGATGCCGAGGCTTATGCGACGGGGGTGATCGCCGGGGCGATTGCGTCGAACGGTCTTGAGGCCGCGCAGTACCAGGTGGCGCTGAAGCAGGTGGAGGCGCTGACGGCGGTGGGACAGGGGGCCGGCAAGCAGACGATCATCGTGCCGGCGGCGGCGCTGGATGCGTTTGCCAATGCCTTCGGGATGCTGAAGGGGCGGATCTGATGCTGCATGTGTGGTGGGTATGGATTGCGGGCGGCTTCGTGATCGGCTGCGCCGAGGTGCTGCTGCCGGGGTTCATCTTTCTGGGCTTTGCGATCGGCGCGGCGCTGACGGGGGTGATGCTGGGGATCGGCTTGCTGACGAGCGCCAGCATCCCGTCGCTGCTCCTCGTCTTTGCCGTGCTGTCGCTGATCGCATGGATCGCCTTGCGGGTGACGCTGGGCAAGCATCCCGGGCAGGTGAAGATCTGGCACCGGGATATCAACGACAATTGAGGCGGTGGGCCGCGCGCGAAGGAGGGGCCGGGCTGCAGCCCGTGCCTTGCCCCCGCGCGCGGCCTATCTGTTTCGGAAGATCGCCCTGTCGGACAGGGTGGATGGCCGCTTCTGGCGCCGGTCAACGTGGCCCGGCGAACCGCAGCCGTTACCCGTCCTGATCGACCATCGCGACGAAGAGATCGGCCCAACGGGTGACGCTGAAGGGCGGTCCCGAGACGCAATCTGGCATGTCGACAGCCGCGCCGATGGACAGCGGGCAGGCGGCCATGCCGATGGAGGCCCGGATCTCCGGGGCGTCCACGAAGATCGTCATGGCCGAGCGCGTGTTTTCAAGCTTTGGATCAAGGGCACCGTCGATTGCGCCAGAGGGCCCGATCACCCGGTAGGGGCCGGTGCCGCTGTAGGTGAACATCGGCTGCTGAACCTCGGCATCGTGGAAGGCTTCGGTCAGGACGCTTTCGGTTGTGGCCTCGAAAATCACGGTCTGCCGCAGCCATGCCGATTGCGCGCGATCCGGCGAGGGCTGGCTGGTGACAGGTGGCGCCCACGTTCCCGATAGCGATTGTGGGTCGGTCGTGCCGGCCCGGGCCATCGTGGCTGCGAGCGCGGCAATGTGTTGGTCGGGCCGGTCGACGGATTGTGCGCGATGGCGCTGGTCCGCCTTGATTTCACGCGGCGAAACCCGGTTGTCTTTCACATGACGTTCGATCCCGGCGCCCCGCGCGCGCCGACGACCGCCTTCGGGCGGACGCCAGCCACGCCTGCGGAGTTCTGTCGCAGGCGGTGGCGGCCCTGAGCCAACCAGCGGATGCCAAAGGCTTTGAACACCGGATCAATGCGATCTGGGGATTGATCCACGGGTTTGCCGTGCTGGCGCTTGCCGGGCAGATCTGCATTGCCGAAGGCACCGACACGATGCCGGCGCAGATGCTTGCCCGGTCGGTTTGCGCGCTGGCTTGCGCGCTTTAGGGCAGGCTGGCGGTGATCGCCTGTGCGGCGGCGCGCGGGTCGTTTGCGCGCCAGACGGGGCGGCCGACGACGATGTGATCGGCACCCGCCGAAATGGCATCGGCGGGGGTGGCAATGCGTTTCTGATCGCCCGAGGCCGCACCTGCGGGGCGGACACCGGGGGTCACGATCAGGCGCCCGGCGGCTTCGGGCAGGGCGCGGATGGCGGCTGCCTCATGCGGGCTGGCAATCACGCCATCGGCGCCTGCGGCCAATGCGCGGGCGGCGCGTTCTAGCGTGATCTCGGCCAGGTCGCCTGCGCGGATCATGTTGTCATCCAGATCGGCGCGGTCAAGCGAGGTGAGCACGGTGACGGCAAGGATCCTGAGCGGGCTGCCTGCCCGCCCTTCCATTGCGGCGCGCACCACCTGCGGGTCGCCCTGCACCGTCAGGAAATCGAGATCGAGGCCCGCAAGGCCGCGTACCGCAGCCTCGACCGTGGCGCCGATGTCGAAAAGCTTCATATCAAGGAAGATGCGTTTGCCGTATTCGGCCTTCAGCTCGCCCGCGAGGGCAAGGCCGCCGCCGGTAAGCATCCCGAGGCCGATCTTGTAGAACGTGACGGCATCGCCGATCCGGTCGGCCAGGGCGAGGCCATCAAGGACGTTCGGCACATCGAGGGCAACGATCAGGCGGTCATCCATGGAGCCTCCGGCGTTTGGGGGTGTGATGGGGCGTGCGGGCGGGGCTGTCAAGGTGGCAGGCGGCATGCTAGGCCCCGGGTATGCTGGCTCTGTACGACATCGGGGGCACACGGATGCGGGCGGCGGCGACGCCCCGCCCGGGCGTGATCACGCCCGTTGGCGAGGGGCCAACGCCGACCGCCAGCCTTGCGGTGTTCGTGGCGGCGCTGCGGCGCTGGTTGGCGCCGGGGGCGCGGGCGGCGGCAATCTCGATCCCCGGGGGAGTGGATCCCGGCACGGGGCGGCTGCGGATCGCCAATATTCCCTGCCTTGATGGTGTCGTGGCGCATGAGGTTCTGGGGCAGGCGCTTGGGGTGCCGGTGGTGCTGGCCAACGATGCCGATTGCTTTGCGCTGGCCGAGGCGGGCGCGCGCGCGGGGACGGTGTTCGGGGTGATCCTTGGCACCGGCCTTGGCGGCGGGATCGTGGTGGACGGGCAGATACTGGCGGGTGCCGGGGGGTTGACGGGCGAATGGGGGCATGGGCTGGCCGTGGCCGGGGGGCTGCCGCTCTGGCCCTGCCCCTGTGGGATGGTCGGCTGTCTTGAAACGGTGGGCAGCGCGCGGGGGATCGAGCGGCTGCATGCGCATCTGCATGGGCAGCAAGCGGGGGCAGAGGGCATTGTCGCGGCCTGGGGCGGCGGCGACGCGGCGGCGGGCGCGACGGTTGCGGCATGGGCCGGGGCGCTGGCGGGGCCGCTTGCCATGCTGATGAACGTGCTGGGGCCGGTCGATGTGCCGGTGGGCGGGGGCCTTGGGCGCAGCGCGCTGGTGGGGTATCTGGATGGCCAGGTACGGGCGCGGATGCTGCGCGATCCGGGGCCGGGGCTTCTGCGCCCTGCCCGGCTGACGGGTGAGCCGGGGCTGCACGGGGCCGCGGCGTTGGGTTGGCAGGTTTTCCGGCGTTGACAGGGCCTTGCGGGGCAGCGAGGGTCGCCTGAAAACAGAGGGTCCGATGCAGATCAACATGACACTCGACCGGCCCGAGGAAGGGCCACGCAGCGGGCCGGTGACGGTGGGCTGGTTTCTGACCGAGGAAAAGGGGGCGGTGCTTTTCGATCCGCCTGCGCGGCTGACGGTGCGGCCACCCTCGCGCGGTCACGCCAAATCGGCGGCGCGCTGCCCCGCAGTGATCCAGATGGAAAGCCGCTATTTCGTGGTGAACTGCCCCTACGACCTGCATATCGGCTTTGGTCGGGACGAGAAGGGCAAACCGCATCTGGTCAACCGTGCGGGCACGGGCAGTTCGGTGCGGGCGTCGAAGCTGAGCCAGGTGCTGACGCTGGTGAACGAGGGCGAGTGGCGCTTTCCCGACCGGCCGACGGTGCAGTTGACCCTGCCCTACTGCTTTATCTCGGACGAGCCGGTGTATCTGACCCAGCTTGGCACCTTTGCCCATTACCGCCCCGACCCGCTGCCCGGCACGATCTTTGGCGGGCGCTTCCCGGTCAGCGTCTGGCCGCGCCCGCTGATGTGGGCGTTCGAATGGCACGATCCGTTGCGCGATATCGTGCTGCGCCGGGGGGAACCGCTGTTCTACGTGCAGTTCGAGGCGGAAGGGCCAGAGCGCCCGGTGCAGATGGTGGAAGCCGAGCGGACGGCGGAGCTGATGGCCTATATGGAAAAGCTGTCAGGGGTGGTGAATTACGTGAACCAGACCTTCGGCCTCTTCAAGGCGGCAGAGGCGATCCGGCCCCGCAAGCTGTTGGTACCAAAGGGATAGGCCCTCTGCCCTGCCCTTTTTCCGGCTTCTTCTCTGATCAAATATCCCACGGGGGTGCGGGGGTGTGAAACCCCCGCGGACCTGACCGCTCTGCCCCACCTCGGGCATGCCCGCGCCGCGCACTTACGCAAAGGCCGCCGCCAGCGCGATCCCGACCATATCGCCGAAGCTGCTTTCGCGGTCTTTTGCGGGCAGCGCTTCGCCCGTCAGCAGGTAGTCCGAGATCGTGAGGACGGCGAGCGCGCGGACGCTGTGGCGGGCGGCGAGGATGTAAAGCTCGGCCGTCTCCATCTCGACGCAGAGGGTGCCGTGGCGCTGGAGTTGGGCCTGAAGGTCGGGGCGTTCGTCGTAGAAGGTGTCCGAGGAATAGATCCCGCCCACATGGCAGCGCACGGCCTTGGCACGGGCCGCGGCATGTGCGGCGGTGAGCAGCCCGTAATCGGCGGCCGGGGCGTAGTTCAGCTCGCGGAAGATGCCGCGCGAGGGGGTGGAGAGGGTGCTTGCCGTCATCGCCAGCACCACATCGCGGATCGCCACATGGGGCTGCATGCCACCCGCCGAGCCGATGCGGATCAGGGTTTTCGCGCCATGATCGCGGATCAGTTCGTTGGCGTAGATCGAAAGGGACGGCATCCCCATCCCCGAGCCCTGAACGGTGACGGTGTGGCCGTTCCAGGTGCCGGTGTAGCCCAGCATCCCGCGCACCTCGTTGACAAGCCGGGCGCCCGAAAGGAACGTCTCGGCCACCCAGCGGGCGCGGTAGGGATCGCCGGGCATCAGCACGGTTTCGGCAATCTCGCCCGGCTTGGCGCCGATGTGG
>JBBSBE010000025.1:0-36426 GCA_038251625.1 Rhodobacterales bacterium | reverse complement strand
GTTGCACCGCCCGCACCGCAACACCCGCGCAAAACCACCTACCCGGGCCCCGCACCGGCATCGTCAAAGCCATAACCGAACCGCGCGATATCCTCGCTGCAAAGATCGGCCAGCAGGCCCGCCGTCGCGTCGCTGTAATATGCCCGCCAGTCTTTCGCACGCGCGCTTTCATTGGTGCGCGGCACGGAAAAGGGAAAGCCGAGATGGCCCCGAAAAGGGGCAAGATCGTCCTCCAGCCGTTCAAGCCGGGCAAAAAGACGGCACCGTTCCACCCCGGCGGCATCCCGCATATAGGCCCCGTACGGCCAGATCCGGAACCCGGCTTGCGTCTGAGGATGCGCCAGAAACCCACTGAAATCATGCGATTTTGCCAGCCCGACAGCAGGGTGGGCAAAGGCCTGCGCCCGCAGCCAGTGATAGTAGCTGACCGCGCGATCCCAGGGGTTGCGGACCAGCGTGACAGTGAAAAACTGCTCGATCTCTTCCGGCGTCACCACGCCCGCGATATCGGCCAGCGTGGAATGCTTCCAAAGCCGCCCCGCCGCCTTCAACCGCTTCACCCGCCCCCGCCGCGCACGCGCCTTCGGCGTATCGCCGATCAGGATGTCATCGGCCATCGCCCGGGCCTCCAGCGCCACTGTCAGCGCCGTACCGCCAGTCTTCGGGATATGGACAAAGATATAGCGGCGGCCGGGCGAAATGATCATGCGGCGCGCCGGGCAGCAGGGTCAGAAGGCGGATTTTCGGGCAGAGAAGAAGCCAAGACACCCTCTTGATTCCATGGGGAAATAGCTATCCTTCAGACCGTCACACCGGATTGGGCAGCGCTCGCCCCTCGGCGAAGGCCAGAAGATTATCCACAGCCATCATCCCCATCCCCAGCCGCACCTCCAGCGCGGCCGTACCCAGATGGGGCAGCAGCGTCACGTTTTCCATCGCCGTCAACGCATCTGGAACTTTCGGTTCAAATTCATACACATCCAACCCGGCCCCGGCGATCCGCCCCTCTTGCAGAGCTGCGATCAGGGCCGTCTCATCCACGATATCGCCCCGCGCGATGTTGAGGAAAATCGCGTTGGGGCGCATCTGCGCAAAGGCTGCGGCGTTCATCAGGTGATGCGTCGCGGGGTTTGCGGGCACCGCCACCACCACGATATCAGCGCCAAGCGCCTCTTCCATCGGCACCTGCCGCGCGGGAACCCCTGCATCGGCGACCGGTGATCGGTTCGTGAAAACCACCTCCATCCCGAACCCCGCCTGCGCCCGCCGCGCAATCGCCTTGCCGATCCGGCCCATGCCGATGATGCCAAGCCGCTTGCCCGATATGTGCAGGCCCAGAAGCTGTGTCGGGTGCCAGCCTTCCCACTTGCCCGCGCGCAACAACCGCTCGCCCTCACCCGCACGCCGGGCCGTGGCCAGCATCAGCAGCATCGCGATGTCGGCGGTCGCATCGGTCACCGCGCCGGGGGTGTTGGACACAACCATCCCCGTCGCTTTGGCCGCCGGCACGTCTATGTGGTTGTAGCCGACCCCGAAATTGGCCAGCACCTTCGCGCGCGGAGCAGGCACGTCGGCAAAGACATCAGCCTGAAACCGGTCGCCGAGGGTGGGCAGAACCGCGTCATAGTCGCGCAAGGCCGCCCGCAACTCACCCGCATCAAGCGGCAGGGTGTTCTGGCGCACCGTCACGTCATAGGCCACGCGGGCGGCGTCGATCACGGGGGTCGGCAGGGGCCGGGTAATCAGCAAGGTCTTCAAAACAGTCGTCCTCCCAAAGGAACGTCATGGCCGGGGCCGATCAGTACCACTTCGCCATCCGCATCCGGCACGCCCAGAACCAGAACCTCTGACATCACCTTGCCGATCTGGCGGGGTGGGAAGTTCACGACGGCCAGCACGTGCCGTCCGACAAGCGCCTCGGGCTGATAGTGCCGGGTGATCTGCGCGCTTGACCGCTTTTCGCCGATCTCGTGGCCGAAATCGACCCACAGCTTGATCGCTGGTTTGCGCGCTTCCGGATAGGGTTCGGCGCGGGTGATACGGCCCACGCGGATATCGACCTTCTGGAAATCATCGTAGGAAATCATGTGCCAAGCTCCCTTCCCCGATCTGCCGCCGCTTTCACGGCGCGCAGCAGAAGGGCCGGAAACCCGGCCTCAGGGTCCATCAGAACGCCCAAAGCCGCCGCTGTTGTCCCGCCGGGCGACGTCACGTTGATCCGCAACTGCGCCGCCGTCTCGTCCGACCGATAGGCGAGTTCGCCTGCCCCACTTACCGTTGCCCGGGCCAGACGCATCGCCACATCGGCGGGCAACCCCTCTGCCGCGCCCGCCGCCGCCATCGCCTCGATCAGGTGAAACACATAAGCCGGACCAGAGCCCGAAACCGCCGTCACCGCGTCGATCTGTTGCTCGCTCTCCAGTGCGACGACCTCGCCCACAGCCGCCATCAGCGCCCGCGCCAGCGCCATATCCGCAGCCGTGGCTTGCGCATTGCCCACAATCGCCGTGACCCCGCGCCCGACCATCGCGGGCGTGTTGGGCATCGTGCGGACAATCCGCGCAGCCGCGCCAAACGAAGCCTCGAACGCCGCGATCCGTGTGCCCGCCGCGATGGACACGAAAAGCGTGTCGCGAAGGCCCTGAAGGCTGGGCAAGGCCGCCCCCATCATCTGCGGCTTCACCGCGATCAGCGCTACGGCGGGATCGTCCGGCAAGCCTGCATTCAGGTGCGCCCCGGTGCCGTGCAACCAGTCTGACGGATGGGGTTCCACCACCCAGACCGATCCTGCGGGCACGCCTGCCGCCAGCCAACCCGCCAGCAGCGCCGATCCCATCTTGCCACAACCCAGAAGCACAAGCCCCCGGTCGCGCAGAGTGTCGAGTTCCATGAAGCCTCCCGCCAAACCGGTGGGCAGACTAGGCGCGCCCGTAAGCCTCGGCAATCGCCATCTTCATCGCAGCTTCCGGCGTATGGTCGGCCCAGGCCACAAGCTGGAACGCCGGATAGAAACGCTCGGCGGCCATCACGGCACCGGCGATCAGTCGGTCGATCTGTTCCGCACTGGCCGTCTGCCCGCCCGCCAGACACAGACCGTAGCGCCAGACCATCAGCTTTTGTTCGCCCCACCAGGTGAAAGCGCCGGTCCAGACCATGTCGTTGCAGCGGTTCAGCACCTCGTAAAGATCGCCGATCCGGCCCTCGGGTGGCTCCATCTCGAACGTACAGATCAGCCGCAGCGTCTCGTCCCCCGGGCACCAGGCCAGCGTCAGTGAATAGGTCCGCCATTGCCCTTCGACCGCCATCGCGATCTGGTCATCCGTCACGCGGTCGAACTCCCACTCGTGGTGTTCAGCGAGCGTTTCCACGATATCGATCGGGTGGAGCTCTTCGGATGTCATGAAATCTTCGGAAAGTGACATGGCCCGGCCTCTTTATGATGCCCCCCGGTGGCCTTGCAACCCCAAGCGGCTGGGTGTCTGGCAAGGATCGGTGTTTGCCTGCCACCGCCCTTACTAGATATAGTGAGGGTCGGCCGAAAGCCTGTAAAGCGAAATCTCAGTGACAAAGCTGTGGATAAGGAAACGCACCGGGGCGCCGCCGTCATTTGAGGCAGGGCCGTGATGCCCGCGCAATCAGGCCTTGGCGGCAATGGAAACCCGCTGCTTCCTTTCGCCCGGATCGCGCCACGGATCAAATGCCAAGCGGCGGCGCGTCCGTTCAACTCTGGGGTAGGATCGTGTCGGCACGTCGCTGTCGGGCGGTCAGGCGCCCGACAGGAGATCGCGTTCAGCCTTTGGCTGCCGCTTCAAGCGCTGCGATGCGGGCGGCAAGGGCCGCGTTCTCTTCCCGCGCCTTTTGCGCCATCGCACGCGCGGCATCGAATTCTTCGCGCGTCACGAAATCGCGGTCTGCCATCCAGCGGTCGATCCAGCCCTTCATTGCCGTTTCCGCTTCTGCCTTGGCGCCCTGCGCCACGCCCATGGCATTGGTCATCAGTTGCGACATGTCGTCGAAGATCTTGTTCCGGCCTTGCATGGCATCCTCCGTTACATACCGCCTATATGGCTGCACGCCCGGGGCTCGGCAAGGGTGTCGGTTGACTCTAGCGCCCCCCCGCCCGACAAGCCCCGCGCGAGGTGACACGATGACCGGACCCATCCTTTTCCCTGACCTTTCGCCCGAGATCTTCTCGGTGACGGTCTATGGCTTCACCTTCGCGCTTCGCTGGTATGCGCTTGCCTATATCGTGGGGCTGGTGATCGGCTGGCGGCTGGTGGTGGCCGCGATATCGTCGCCCCGGCTCTGGGTCGGCGCGCCGCCCATGACGCGGGATCAGGTCGAGCGGCTGGTAACCTGGGTGATCCTTGGCGTGATCCTGGGCGGGAGGATCGGCTTTGTGCTTTTCTACCAGCCGGGCTACTACCTTTCCAACCCGCTGGAAATCATCAAGGTCTGGCAGGGGGGCATGGCCTTTCACGGCGGGTTTCTGGGGGTCGTGATCGCGGCTTTCCTGTTCTGCCGGTCCGAGCGTATCCCGATGCTGTCTGCCGCCGATCTGATGGCGCTGGCAACGCCTCCGGGGCTTTTGCTGGGCCGGATCGCCAACTTCATCAACGCCGAGCTTTGGGGCCGTCCGACGGCTGTGCCATGGGGTGTCGTGTTTCCGGGGGAGCAGGCACAGGATTGCCCCGGCGTCGTCGGTCTTTGCGCCCGCCACCCGTCGCAGCTTTACGAAGCGGGGATGGAGGGGCTGATCCTTGGCGGCCTGCTTTTGTGGCTCGTGTGGCGGGCGGGATGGCTGGCCTTTCCGGGGCGCGTCGCAGGCACGTTCTTTGCCGGGTATGGCATCGCGCGCTTCACGGTCGAGTTTTTCCGACAGCCCGACATCCAGTTTCAGGCACCGGACAATCCGCTTGGGCTTGCGCTGCACTGGGGGGGATGGGGGCTGACGATGGGGCAGCTTCTGTCGCTGCCGATGATCCTGGCGGGCGCCTGGTTTCTGGCCCGCGCGCGCCGCACCTCTGGATGACGCCGCTCGCCCCCCTTCTTGCCCGGCGCATTGCGCTGGACGGGCCAATGACGGTGGCGGACTACATGGCCGATTGTCTGCTGCACCCCGCATACGGCTATTACACCACGCGCGATCCCTTTGGGGCCAAGGGCGATTTTACCACCGCGCCCGAGATCAGCCAGATGTTTGGCGAACTTCTGGGGCTGGCAATGGCGCAGGCGTGGATGGATCAGGGTGCGCCCGCACCCTTTGCGCTGGCCGAGCTTGGCCCGGGCCGCGGCACGCTGATGGCCGATGCCTTGCGGGCCACGCGGGGGGTGCCGGGCTTTCACGCTGGCATGCGACTGCAGCTTGTCGAGGCATCGCCCACGTTGCGCGCAGCGCAGGCGGCGCGACTGGCTGCGTTTTCGCCCGCATGGCACGACACGTCCGACACCCTGCCCGACATGCCGCTTTTCCTTCTGGCAAACGAATTTTTCGATGCGTTGCCCATCCGGCAATTCCTGCGCGCCCCGGACGGGTGGCGCGAGCGTGTGGTGGGCCTGTCAGACGGATCCCTGTCCTTCGGCCTTTCCCCGCCCCTACCCTGCCCCGATCCGCGCTTTGCCGCCGACCCGCCGGGCACGCTGGTGGAGGTTTGCCCCGCCCTGCCCGCCCTTGCCGCGCCGATTGCCGCGCGCATCGCAGCCCATGGCGGGGCCGCAATCGTGATCGACTATGGCGGCTGGCGGTCCAGGGGCGATACCCTTCAGGCCCTGCGCGCGCATGCACCGGAAGACCCGCTGGCCCACCCCGGAGGAGCCGACCTGACCGCGCATGTGGATTTCGAGGCGCTGGCCCTTGGCCTTGCCCCGCTCGTCACCAGCCCGATGATCGGGCAAGGCGCGCTGCTTGACGGTCTTGGCCTGCCCACCCGCGCCGCGCGGCTTGCACAAGGATTGACCGGCGCGGCACTTGAAAGCCACCAAGCCGCCACGCGCCGCTTGACCCACGCGGATGAAATGGGAACGGTGTTCAAGGCATTGTCCGCCCGCCACGGGGGCGCGCCGCCGGTGCCGGGGTTCGACTGATGCTGGAAGCGATCACCTCCGACGCGCTGGCACCGCGGCATGGTTTCTTCACCCGCAAGGGCGGGGCATCCTCGGGCATTTTTCAAGGTCTGAACTGCGGGCCGGGGTCGTCCGACCTTGCCGATGCGGTGGCAATCAACCGGACACGGGTTGCCACGTGGTTCGAGGTGGTGCCTGCGCATCTTCTGACGCTGCATCAGGTGCATTCGCCGCATGTGGTGACGGTAACGGAGGGTTTCACGGACCGTCCGCGCGCGGATGCCATGGTGACAGCCACGCCCGGCCTTGCGCTTGGGGTGCTGACGGCCGATTGCCAGCCAGTGCTTTTTTCCGACCCGACCGCTGGCGTGATCGGCGCGGCGCATGCGGGCTGGCGTGGCGCGAAAGAGGGGGTGCTGGAGGCTACGCTTGACGCGATGGAGGCGCTGGGGGCCGCACGGGCGCGTATCGCAGCGGTGATCGGCCCCACGATCAGCCAGGCATCCTATGAGGTCGGTCCCGAATTCATGGAAGATTTTCTGGCCGACGATCCCGCGAATGACCGTTTCTTTGCAGGCGGCGCCGGTGACCGGCCGCTTTTTGATCTGCCGGGCTATGGGCTGCACCGTCTGCGCGCGGCGGGCGTGGGCCATGCCGAATGGACGGGTCACTGCACCTACCGCGATCCTGTCCGCTTCTATTCCTTCCGCCGCGCCACCCATCAGGGTGAGGCGGACTACGGACGGCTGATCGCGGCGATCCGGCTCTGATTGCGGCGGCGATACGGCGGAAACTGTTGCCGCAACCCGCACAATAACAGCCCTTCAAGGCGATTGAGGCTGCAGAATGCGCGAACCCGCGAACCGGTGGCGCCACAAAGATACCCTGCGCCCGCCCAACGCTGCCCCACGCTGCGCCCCATTCGCCCGCCAATCTGTGCACATCCCGCGCCACGAGTGCGCATCGTCAGACCGCGAGGCACCGCATCATGACCACGACCCCGAAGACCCCCAAAACCCGCCGCTGGATGAAATCCGTTCAGGCAACAGCCGCCAAGGAATCCGTGGCCCTGCCCTTTCAGCGTGGCGCCAAGCGCCGCCCGGCCACATTGCGCGAGGCGCAGCCTGCGCGTTCCTCCTCCATCGCCGCGCACTGATCCCTGACAACCGCGATCCACCGAAGAGCCGACCCCGCAGGGATGTCGGCCACTTTTCCATGCCGCGATTCGCGCAATTTTTGGTGCATTCGCCGGGGCGGTGTCATGCAACGGGAAACAATGCCCACAGAAGTAGGTGATTGCTTCGATTTTTAACACTGATTTTGGGATAACTTTGACAATCCGCCGCAATGGCACCACATTGTCCTCACAAGCAGGCGGAAGCTGGACATTGATCTGGCACACCCGCGGTAGGACGACCTTCGAGTGTGGATTCCGAAACGGCGGCTCTGATGTGCTCCTCTGGCACGTCGCAAGGAGCCGCCGTTCGATCATTCAGGCGTTGCGGCGTAACCGCGCTTCCAGAACCTCGAACGGCACGCCCGGTTCATCCTTCGCACCCCGGATCACAAGGCTGGTCTTGACGCTCGACACGTTGTCGGCGGTCAGCAACTCACCGGTCAGAAATGCCTGAAAGCTGGACAGATCCGGCGCCACGCATTTCAGGATGAAATCGATTTCGCCGTTCAGCATGTGGCACTCGCGCACAAGGGGCCAGGCACGGCAGCGCGCCTCGAATGCCGAAAGGTCCGCCTCAGCCTGGCTTTGCAGCCGCACCATGGCAAAGACCGCCACCTCGAACCCCAGTTCGCGCGCATCGATTTCGGCGTGATATCCGCGGATGTATCCCGCCTCTTCCAGCGTGCGCACCCGGCGCAGACAGGGCGGCGCCGAAATGCCCACACGGCGGGCAAGCTCGACATTGGTCATCCGCCCGTCGCCCTGCAACTCGGCCAGGATCTGTCGGTCAATGGGGTCGAGTTTCGATCCGGGCATGCCTGCCTCCCTGCAATGCGGTGGATTTGTAGGCGTTCGCCGCGTTTTGCGCAATTATGTTTCAACATTGCGCAAGAAAAAGAAACCCGTCTGCCCATGGATCAAGCACCCTTCCCGCTGGCGTGCACGCGCCTTATATCCTTTAGCGGTATCCGGATACGAGGCGCAGCATGGGCAAGACACGGCATTCCAGGCTTCTTATCATCGGCTCAGGGCCCGCAGGCTATACCGCCGCCGTCTACGCCGCGCGCGCAATGCTGGAGCCTTTGCTGGTGCAGGGCCTGCAGCCCGGCGGGCAGCTGACGATCACCACCGAGGTGGAAAACTGGCCGGGTGACAGCCAGGTCATGGGGCCGGACCTGATGGTGCGGATGGAGGAACATGCCCGCGCGATGGGGGCAGAGGTGATCTCGGACTACATCACCACGCTTGACCTGTCGGTGCGGCCTTTCCGGGCCGAGGCCGACAGTGGCACAACCTACACCGCCGATGCGCTGGTGCTTGCCACGGGCGCGCAGGCCAAATGGCTCGGCCTGCCATCGGAAGAGAAGTACAAGGGCTTTGGCGTGTCGGCCTGCGCCACCTGCGACGGGTTCTTCTATCGCGGCAAAGAGGTTGTGGTGATCGGCGGCGGAAACACGGCCGTAGAGGAGGCGCTGTTCCTGACAAATTTTGCCTCCAAGGTCACGCTGATCCATCGCCGCGACGCGCTACGGTGCGAAAAGATCCTCGAAAACCGCCTGCGCGCGCACCCCAAGGTGCAGATTCTGTGGAACAAGGCCGTGGAAGAGATCCTTGGCGATAAAACGCCCCTTGGCGTGACAGGTGTCCGGCTGAAAGACACGCTGACCGGCGCCGTGTCGGACCTTCCCTGCGCGGGCTTTTTCGTGGCGATCGGCCACAGCCCGGCGTCAGAACTGGTCAAGGACCAGTTGGAGCTGCACAACGGCGGCTATGTCGCCGTCACGCCCGGGGGCACGGCCACCTCGATCCCCGGCGTCTTTGCCGCGGGTGATCTGACCGATCACATCTACCGGCAGGCCGTGACCAGCGCCGGCATGGGCTGCATGGCGGCGCTTGACGCAGAGCGGTTTCTGGCGGCCGAGGGACTGGCTGAAGACGGGGTAAAGGCCGCCGAATGACCCGCTTGTCGGGCCGCTTCTGGCGCGCGATCACCGCAGACCATCTCGACTGCGTGACAGACGGCGCCCGGCACCCGGAAGGCCGCTTCCACCACGATGGCCAGCCAGCGCTTTACCTGTCGCCCCGCCCTGAATTCGCCCGTCTGGCCATTGCCTCCTACGTGCGCGCCGACGATCCCGCGCGCCTTGTCGTGCCGCTGCTGGTCGGCACCGTCGATCTTCTGGACCTGCGCGAGCCTACGGTTCACGCAGCGCTCGGCCTGAAAGGCACCGAAGCCAGCACGCCATGGCAACCCGAGCGCGCCGCGGGCCATCCTGCCACCAGTTGGATCGCAAGCGATGCGGCACGCAGCGCCGGGGCCAACGGCATCATCTATGGCGCGCGTTCGGATGCGTCGCGCTGGCATGTCGTGCTTTTCCGCTGGAACGCAACGGGCGGCCCGTCCGTGCAACGCGACGGAGAGGCCTTGCCTTTCGCGGCATAGGGCGCTGCGCTGCCTGATGGATCCATCGCGGTTATTCGGGCGCAGATCGGCGGAATCTCCCGCCGGTGACTTGCGGCGCTCGCACCTGCAGCGATAAGGGATTGCAACTTCCGCTTGCCGGTGACCCTGATCGAGGCCCTTCGATGACCCAGACCAATCTTGCGCCCATTCCCGAGCTTTTTGTTTCCTACGATTCCGCACAGAAACTGAAGCTCGAAGCCGGGAACCTTCTGTCCTGGGACCTGACATCGCGCCAGATCTGCGATCTGGAACTGCTTATGAACGGCGGCTTCCACCCGCTCAAAGGCTTTATGACCGAAGCCGACTATGTGGGCGTGGTCGAAGACATGCGGCTTGCGTCCGGCGCGCTCTGGCCCATTCCGATCACCCTTGATGTGTCCGAGAAATTCGCGGGAACGGTGGAGCCCGGTCAGGACATCGCGTTGCGCGACGCCGAGGGCGTGATCCTTGCCATCATGTCGGTCACCGACAAATGGTCGCCCGACAAGGCGAACGAGGCTGCCAAGGTGTTCGGCGCCGATGACAAGGCGCACCCTGCGGTGAATTACCTGCACCATCAGGCCGGGCCGGTCTATCTGGGGGGCCCGATCACCGGCATCCAGCCGCCCGTCCATTACGATTTCAAGGCCCGCCGTGACACGCCCAACGAATTGCGCGCCTTCTTCCGCAAGATGGGCTGGCGCAAGGTCGTGGCCTTCCAGACCCGCAACCCCCTGCACCGCGCGCATCAGGAACTGACGTTCCGCGCCGCCCGCGAGGCGCAGGCGAACCTTCTGATCCATCCCGTCGTCGGCATGACGAAACCGGGCGACGTGGACCACTTCACCCGCGTGCGCTGCTATGAGGCGGTGCTGGACAAGTATCCCGCTTCCACCACCACCATGTCGCTTCTCAACCTTGCGATGCGCATGGCGGGCCCGCGTGAGGCGGTCTGGCATGGCCTGATCCGCAAGAACCACGGCTGCACCCACATGATCGTGGGCCGCGATCACGCAGGCCCTGGCAAAAACTCGGCCGGGCAGGATTTCTACGATCCCTATGCCGCGCAAGAGCTGTTCAAGACCCACGAGGCCGAAATCGGCATCGAGATGGTGGACTTCAAGCACATGGTCTATGTGCAGGAAAAGGCGCAATACTTCCCGGCCAACGAGGTGCCCCAGGGCGATACGGTGCTGGATATCTCTGGCACCGAGCTGCGCCGACGGCTGCGCGAGGGGATCGAGATCCCCGAGTGGTTTTCCTTCCCCGAGGTCGTGACCGAACTGCGCCGCACCAGCCCCGCCCGCAACAAGCAGGGCTTTACCGTCTTCTTCACGGGCCTGTCAGGATCGGGCAAATCCACCATCGCGAACGCCATGATGGTCAAGCTGATGGAAATGGGCGGCCGCCCCGTGACGCTTCTGGATGGCGATGTGGTGCGCAAGCATCTGTCATCAGAGCTTGGGTTCTCGAAGGAACACCGCGACATCAACATCAAGCGGATCGGCTATGTCGCGTCCGAGATCACCAAGAACGGTGGCATCGCGATCTGCGCACCGATTGCCCCCTACACCGCCACCCGCCGTGCCGTGCGCGAGATGATCGAGGCCTTTGGCGCCTTTATCGAGGTGCATGTGGCCACGTCGGTCGAAGAGTGCGAACGGCGCGACCGCAAGGGACTGTACAAACTGGCGCGCGAGGGGAAGATCAAGGAATTCACCGGGATTTCAGACCCCTACGAACTGCCGGAAAATCCTGAACTGCGGCTTGATACGGAAACCACGGATGTGGATTTCTGTGCCCAGCAGGTGCTTTTGAAGCTGGAAAGCATGGGCCTGATCGCCAAGTGATACCCGGTGTGGGCGCGCGGCAGTCGCGCGCCCCATGTCTCAGCGTACGCGTACCATGCGCAGCAACAGCCCGTCACGGCGCACATATTGATGATAAAGCGCCGCCGCGGCATGCACGAGCGCCAGGATCATCATCGCGTTCATCGCCAGAACGTGGATATCCCCCATGTTCTCGATCCCCAGAAACCACGCCATGGCACCGAAGACGGGCACAGCAATCATCAGCGCATAAAGCGCCAGATGCCCGTAGCGTCCGGCCCGGTCCAGCATGTCGGGCGTGCCGGCAGGCGCTTCCGGCGCGCCGTTGATCAGCCGCACCCCGAGCCGCCCCAGCGCCAGCACCAGAACGGCGACGCCGATCCACACGTGCAGCCCGCCGCCCACCAGTGTACCGCCCTGCGCCCCGGCCTCGATCATACGGTCAAAGAGGCCCGGAATCTCGTCGCTGAGGATGTAGTTGGCAACGATCAGCCCGGCGATCGCCCAGTGCAGGCCGATTTGCACGCGCGAATACCCTGTAGGCACAGTCATGCGATGGTTCTCCCAATGCGGCGGAATGACCGCCGTGACCGGGGCAGGATTGTCCTGCCCGACGCGCGCAACCTACGCCGATGCAGTTGCAGCACGCTGTGGCGCGATGCCACAGCCTATCGCAGCGGCCAAGAACCGCCTCAGTGCGCGTTGACGGGCGTCAGATCGTGCTGACGCGACAGCAGGAACGCCTGACCCCGGTCACCGACCAGCGCCACACGTTCACCGTCGGGGCGATGCACCGAATAAAGCGTTGCAAGGCCAAAACCCTCGGCCTCTGCCCGGATCTCGTCGGGCAGATCGGCAACCGCCACGGGGCGGACATAGACGATGCGGTCTTCGCCCTCGGGAAGCCCTTGGTATCTGGTATTCATCTCGCTGTCCTTTCTACCTGCCACGGCCCGTACCGGGCTTGCCGGTCAGGATGGTTGCACCCGGTGCGCCCGTGCTGATCGGTATGGTCTGCACCACCACGTCGGGCACGGCGCGATGCAGATCGATGTGCAGAAGACCATGCTCAAGCGCAGCCCCCGCCACCTCCACGCCATCGGCAAGGACAAAGGCACGCTGGAAGGCGCGCGCCCCGATGCCCCGGTGCAGAAACACCCGCTCGCCCGCCTCTTCCGCCTGCCGCCCCCGCACGACCAACTGCCGATCCTCGACAGTGATGGCCAGATCCGCCTCGCGGAACCCCGCGACGGCCAGCGTGATGCGATACGCGTTTTCGGCGACCGCTTCGATGTTGAAGGGCGGATACCCCTCACCGGCGGTCTTGGCGGTCCGTTCGACCAGCCGTTCCAGCTGTTCGAACCCCAGCAAATAGGGATGCGACCCGAAGCTCAATTTCGTCATCTCGACAGCCCTTGACAAAGCGACCTGGCAGAACCGGGGCCCCGCAGCGGCAACCCCGTCCCATGGGCAATATGGGAAGGCTTCACGCGCGCGGCAAGACCCCGGCAGCCCTTGAAATTGCCGCGGCCCATGCAGATTTCCGCCCCGCAAAGCGTAGGCATGCCTATAGTCCGCGTATGATGACCCCGCGACTCACCCGCCGCCACCAACCCCGGCCCATGACATGAATGCCTCATCCGAGCTTGGTTTCGAAGAGATGCTGCGCATCAAGCTCGAGGTTTTGCGCCGCGAGCACCGCGATCTGGACGAGGCGATCCGGGCGCTGGAACTGAGCGTCATGCCTGATCAGTTGATGCTGCGGCGGTTGAAGAAGCAGAAACTTCTGCTGAAGGACCAGATCGTGAAGATCGGGGATCGTCTGATCCCTGACATCATCGCCTGATCCATCAGGTAGGGTGGGTGCACCCACCCTACCCACCCCTTGCCCGCCCTCCCCGCCCCGGTATAGTGCGCCGCTCACGCAAGGAGGCACGTCATGGCAACCGTCGGCATCATCATGGGCTCGCAATCCGACTGGCCGACAATGCGCGAGGCGGCAGCCGTGCTGGACGAATTGGGCGTGGCGCATGAGGCGCGGATCGTCTCTGCCCATCGGACACCGGGGCGCCTGTGGGACTACGGAACGGGGGCAGCGGGGCGCGGGCTGAAGGTCATCATCGCGGGCGCGGGCGGGGCCGCCCATCTGCCCGGCATGATCGCCTCGAAGACCGCGCTGCCGGTGATCGGCGTGCCGATCCAGACGCGCGCGCTTGGTGGGCTCGACAGCCTTTATTCCATCGTGCAGATGCCGCGCGGATATCCGGTTGCGACCATGGCCATCGGCGGGGCGGCCAATGCCGGCCTGATGGCGGCGGCCATTCTGGCGCTGTCGGACCCCGATCTTGCCACCCGCCTTGCCGCATGGCGCGAGGCGTTGACGGCCTCGATCCCCGAGGTTCCGCGTGATGAATGAGCCCCTGCCTTCCGGGGCCGCCATCGGCATCCTTGGCGGGGGGCAGCTTGGGCGCATGCTCGCCGTCGCCGCGGCGCGGCTGGGCTTGCGCGCGCACGTCTACGATCCGGACCCGGCGGCGCCTGCCGGGCAGATCGCGCGCTTGACCACAGCCCCCTACGACGATCACGCAGCACTTGCCGCCTTTTCCGCATCGGTCGATGTGATTACCTACGAATTCGAAAACATCCCCACCGCCGCGCTCGACGTGCTGGAGGCGATGCGCCCGATCCGCCCCGGTCGCCGCGCGCTCGCCATCAGCCAGGACCGGATTGCGGAGAAGGATTTCCTGACCGGCCTCGGCCTGACGACCGCCCCCTATGCCGCCGTCAGCGACGCCGGGGCGCTCGAGGTTGCGCTGGCCCGCATCGGAACGCCCGCTATCCTGAAAGCCACCCGCCTTGGCTATGACGGGAAAGGGCAGGCACGGCTTTCATCACCCGCCGATGCCCCCGCCGCCCTCGCGGCCATGGCGGGTGCCGACGCGGTGCTTGAGGGCTTTGTGGCCTTTGATTGCGAGGTTTCGGTGATCGCCGCGCGCGGGCTCGACGGATCGGTGTCGGTCTTCGACCCCGGCGAAAACGTGCATGAGGGTGGCATCCTGCGCACCTCTGCGGTGCCTGCCCGCCTTACCCCTTCCTTGCGCAGCGATGCGGTGCTGATCGCCGCGCGGATCCTCAACGCGCTTGATTATGTGGGCGTGATGGGGGTGGAGCTTTTCGTGACGCCCACGGGCCTTCTGGTCAATGAAATCGCGCCCCGCGTCCACAATTCCGGGCATTGGACGCAGAACGGCTGCGCGGTCGATCAGTTCGAACAGCATATCCGCGCCGTCGCGGGCTGGCCCTTGGGCGATGGCAGCCGCCATTCGGACGTGACGATGGAAAACCTGATCGGCGACGATGTTGCGCGCGTGCCCGATATCGCGCGTGAACCGGGCGCGGCGCTGCACCTTTATGGCAAGGCAGAGGCGCGGCCGGGCCGCAAGATGGGGCATGTGAACCGTATCCGCCCGCGCGCCTGACCGTCGCTACTTCCTGACAGCCGTTACTTGCAGACGATGGCAACCACGATGAACGTGCAGGTGACCTTCTTCTTTTCCGGCGCGGCGGCCGGTGCGGCAGCCTTCGGTTGCTGGGTCGCCTGACGCGTCGTGCTTCGCTGCGCCGTTGCCTTTGGCGCGGTCTTGCGCACCACCTGTGGCTTTGGCGCCGGGCAGAAACCGTCCGGCTCTTTCTTCAGGATCTCCCACAAGGCCACGGTGGGCTCAAAATCCTCGCCCTCGGCCTGCTTGACCTCGTAGTAACGGCGCAGGGCATTGCGCGATCCATTGCCCCAGTCGCCGTCGACCGCCAGCCGGTAGCACCCCATCCGTTTCAATTCGTCCTGCATGGCGCGTGGCAGATCTTCCGGTGCGGCTGGTACCGCGTCGGGCAGCAGTGGCGCGGCGCCCGGCGACATGCCCATGATGACAGGACGGTCGGGCGATCCCGGGGCGGCCAGCACCGGCGCCACCTGCGCCGCCGGAACCGGGGCCGCGCGGGTTTCGGACGATATGGCGGCAAGCCGACCGGGCACCGCGCTGCCGATCCGCTGCACCGGCGGCATAGGGGCGGGCGGTTCGGCGGCGGCCACCGCGATCGTCGGCGGCGCAGGCTGGGGTACTGCAACCTCTGGCACCGGCGCTGCACCCGGCACGGCACCGATCACGGTGGTCTGGTCCACAATCTCGAAATCGGGCATGGCATCGTCGGTCGCCGCCAGGGCGGGGGCCGCATCGGCCGTGCTGAAATAGAACTGCGCGCGCAACGACGACTGATCCCACGGAACCTGCCGCCCGACCGTTGCCGTCTCTACATCGTTGCGCACCCGGATCATCAGATCCGAGACCGACAACCCAGGCTGTTCGACATTCGCAAGAAACGCCTTGGCGAAGGGGCCCAAGCCATCGCCGCCGGTACGGTCAAAGCTGACCCCGCCCGGGCGCGTGGCGAAGGCCACAAAGCTTCCGGTCTCGGTGTCGAATTCCTGCAAGCCCTGCGCCGCCACACCCGGGACAGCAGGCGACACCGGCGAGGTGCGGCAGGCATCCAGAAACACCAGCCGCGTCTCGGCCCCGTTCAGACGCGCCAGGATATCGGGCAGTGCCCACGTCTCGGCCGCCAGTGTATCGGCATTGTCGAGCCGCGCCGAAACGGGAACCAGCCGGTTCACCCCATCCTGCACGAAGGCATGGCCCGCGTAATAGAAAAGCGCGGCCTCCGCGCCGTTGGCCTGCTTGCCAAATGCATCAAGCACCGCTGAAAAGATCGCAGGCGATACATCGGTCAGCAGGGTCACTTCAAATCCCAGACGGCGCAGGGCATCGGCCACTTCACGCGTGTCATTGGCAGGGTTATCCAGCGGCGCCGCATGCTGATAGGCGCCGTTGCCGACAACAAGCGCCAGCCGCTTGGCCTCCGCCCCGCCCGCAATGCAGAGGACCGACAGGATCAGGGCCACCATGCCCATCCGGGCGCGCAAAAGGGTCATCGTCAAAAATCCCTGCCTGCAAATCTGTGGTAAGAACGATACTGCATTCCACATCTTCACGCCAGCGCCCGGGCTAGCGGACGGCAACCTCCAGCGCATCGTAGCGGATTGCGGCCTCATCTCCCCAGGCCACGGCGGCCAGACTGTCGGGTTTGACGCGCAGCGTGGCCATCTCGGACCGGGCAAAGAACCGTCGCCGCGTCACCACACCCTCGGGGTCGGGCGCGGCCCCCAACACGCCGCCCAAAAGCGCGCAGCGGAAAAACACTTCGACCTGATGGTAACCGCTGGCGGGATCGTGGAACTCGTTCACCAGCACGGGCGGGCCCACGGCGATGCGCAGGCCGGTTTCTTCGGCCACCTCACGGATCAGGTTGTCGGGCAAGGATGCGCCGCTCTGAACCCCGCCCCCCGGCGCGCACCACAAATCCGACGTGCCGCCCGGCCAGGCGTTGACAAGCAAAAGCCGTTCCTCGTGCAGGATCAGCGCGCGGGTGGCAAGGCGGGGGCTTTTGGGCGGCATCCCGCAGTCGTGACGCCGCGTCAGGCGCTTGTCCAGCCCTCTGGCCCCTTCCCCATCCTGCCGATCCGCCCCATCTTCAGGGGATGCGCCCCCACCCCGCCGAGATGGTTGTTCTGCTGCACGGCCTTGGGCGTGGCCCGGCGTCGCTTGCGGTGATGGCCACGGCGCTGCGGGCACGCGGATACGGCGTGGTCAACCGCGGCTATCCCTCAACCTCGGACAATCTTGATGCGCTGGCCGAGGCGCATGTCGGCCCCGCTGTTGCAGCTTGCGGCCATGCCCGCGTGCATTTCGTGACCCATTCGATGGGCGGGCTTCTGGTTCGGGCCTGGCTCGCGCATCACAGGCCCGCGCATCTGGGCCGCGTGGTGATGCTGGCACCGCCGAACCACGGATCGGAGTTGGTGGACCGCTTCGGCGATCTGGCGCCTTTCCGCTGGGCGACGGGCCCCGCGGGCGGGTCGCTGGGAACCGGGCCGGAGGGCACGCCCAGCCGTCTGCCCCCGCCAGATTATCCCGTCGGCATCATCGCGGGCCGCTGGTCGCTCAATCCCATCGCGTCGGCGCTGATCGAGGGGCCAAACGATGGCAAGGTCTCGGTCGCCTCCACCCGGCTTGACGGGATGGCCGATCACCTGACGCTGCCGGTCACCCACACGTTCCTGATGCTGAATCCCAGGGTGATCACGCAAACCATCGCGTTTCTGCGCGATGGCCGGTTCAGCGACGCAACGCGACCGCCACGCCACCCAGCACAAGCGCCGCCGAAATCGCAAAGCGCCAGGAAAGCGGCTCGCCAATGATGGCAACGCCGCCCGTCGCCGCGATCACCGGAACGGTCAGTTGCGCCACGGCCGCCCGCGCGGCCCCAAGCCCGGGCAGCACCGCGTACCACAAGGCATAGCCAAGGCCCGAGGTGACGCCGCCCGACAGCATCGCCAGCGCCACGCCCCCGCCCGTGGCACCCATGGGCACCGCACATGCCACGACCAGTGCCACAGGCACCGCCAGCAGGAAATGCGCCGCCGTCACCCCCAGCGCATCGCGCGCGCCCCGGCCCGCCAGCGAGTAGACGCCCCATCCCGCGCCCGCCGCCGCCATCAGAAGGGCAGGCCCCGGCGGTACCGCGCTGCCACCGGGTGCAGCCAGAAGCACAAGCCCCCCAAAGGCCAGCCCCGCCCCCTGCCAGCGCCGCAGGGGAATGGCCTCTCGCGCCAACACGGCGCCTGCAAACATGGTGATCTGCACCGTCCCGAACAGGATCAATGCGCCGATACCGGCATCGAGTGCCCGGTAAGCTGCTGAAAAACAGAATAGATAGACCAAAAGCCCCAGCACGCCCGGCGCGCGCCCCCGCCATCCCGGCCAAAGCGCCGTACCGCGCCGAAAATGCCGCGCAGCCACAAGCAGTGACAGTACCGCCGCCCCCGTCAGCAACCGTATCACCGCAAACGCCTCGGCCCCGATCAGGCCCGGCCCCACCGCCATCCGGTTCAGGATCGAGTTGGCCGCAAACGCGGTCATGGCCAGCGCCGTCAACACAAGAAGCCGCATCACACGCCCGCGAAAGCGGCGGCATAGACCAGGCGTGCGGCAAGGCCGGGCGCAGGGTCAGCAAGCGGCAAAAGCCCCATAAAGGCGGCGGGATAGGGCCCGTGCAACCCCGGCGCCGGAGCAAAGCCGAAACGGCCGAAGTATTTCGGATCGCCCAGCACCACCGCCGCGCGCCATCCGCGCAGGGATGCAAGCGCCGCGCGCACCAGCGCCGCCCCGATCCCCTGCCGCCTTTGGCCGCTTGCCACCGCCAGGGGCGCCAGCGCCACCCATCCGACCGGCGCCACCATCGCCGAAAGCATCACCTGCCCCACCACCCGGCCCGCACCCTCTGCCACCCATTCGGCAATCACCGGTCCCTCCCGCAAAGCGCGGACCAGCCCGGCTTCTGCCGGCCCGTCAAAGGCTGCGCGCAGAAGAGCGTCAATTGCGGCGTGATCGGCAGCCCGCGCGGGGCGCAGCACGGTGTTGCCCGGGCCAGCGTCTGTCACGAAAGGCCGCGACGGTCAGGTTCGGGCGATGGGCAAAGGCGAGCGTGGGAAAATGTCATCCCGTTGCCCTGCAGCAAAATTGCGCCTCCGCCAAGGGATCCTGCGCCCGCACCAAATGCGCCGATTTCCGACTGTTCCGCACCGTCATTCGGGTTTCGCACATGCCGGATCAAACCTCTTGGCCGTTCGTCCTTCAGGATGTCGCACCTCAGGCGGCCAGACAACGGAAAACGCGTGCGCCCCCGTGTGGCATGGCACGGTTGCCAGCGTCGCCCGCCGCGTGATCTAGTGACGTCCCGACAGACGGTCCCCGTCAAGAGGAGCCTCGAATGCCCGTCACCGCCCCCGCGCTCGCCGCCATGGCCAGGTCCTACACGGATGCATGGAACACGCTCGACCCCGCCGCCGTCGCCGCGCATTACGCCCCCGATGGCCAGATCATCATCAACAATGGCACGCCCTGGACAGGCCGCGACGGCATCGCGGCCATGGCGGCGGGCTTTTATGCCGACGTTCCGGACCTGACGCTTGCCTGCGATGACATTCGCCTTGCAGGCACCCATGCCGTCTATGTCTGGACCTTCACCGGCCACCACTCCGGCACCAAACGCCCGCTGAAAATCCACGGCTGCGAGGAATGGGAGATGACAGAGGACCTTACCGTGAAATCGTCGCGCGGCTGGTACGACGCCGCCGATTATGCGGTCCAGGTCGGGGGGCGCTGACGGGTCCGGTTTTCACCGCAGTCCCATCCCCGCCGTACCAGACCGCCCATGCCCGATATCCGACCGCTTGACCCAAAGGCCGATCTTGCCCGCGTCGCGGCCCTTTATGCCCGGGCCGCCGATTACTGGCTGCTGGCCGACCGCCGCCCCTCTGACATGGCAAAGGCCATGGCCTTCTTCACCGATGGCCCACCGGGGGCTGACCCCGCGCGCGCACACCGGCTTGGCCTGTTTTCCCATGGCAAACTTGCAGGCGTGGCCGAGCTTTCGTTCGGTTTTCCCGAACCGCAAGATGCCTACCTTGGCCTCATGCTGCTAGCCCCCGAGGCGCGCAGCCAAGGTCAGGGCGCGGCCTTCCTTGCCCATGTCGAGGCGCTGGCCCGCACGGCCCAAGCGCCCCGCCTCTACCTCGCTTTGCTTGAGGAAAACCCCCGCGGCCGCGCGTTCTGGATGCGCCACGGCTTCCGCCCCACCGGCATCGCCCGCGATGACGCCGAGACGGGCCACCGCGTCCACCGCTACGGAAAGGACCTCTGACGCTCAGGCCTTCCCCAGTTCAAAGGGCACCATCGCCGCCGGATCCTCCCCGCCAAGGCCCGCCGCAATGGCCTCGGTCAACCGCTCTCTCGCGTGGCGCAGTTCCGGCAGATCGACACCGAACCGCTCGGCCACCGCCAGAAACAGGATGTTGTCCTTCATCACCGCGTCGATGGCAAAGCCCACCGTCTTGTCCTCGCCCGTCATTTTCGGAATGCGCGCGCGGAACATCGGATTCGTGGCGGGGCTGTCCTGCAGGAACCCCAGCATCGCCTCCAGCGACATCCCCATCGCCCCGCCAAGCTTGATCGCATCGACAATCGCGTGGAACGCCCCCGCCAGTGCCACGTTGTTCACGATCTTGGCCGCCGCCCCGCTGCCAAGCGGCCCCACGGGAACCACACGGTTGGAAAGCCGCGCGGCCAGCGGCTCAAACCGCGCCACGTCACCCGCCGCCCCGCCAACGTACAATCCCACCGTCCCCGCCGTCACCATCTCGGGACCGCCCGATACCGGCGCATCGACGATCCGCCCCCCCGCCGCCTCGATCCCCGGCGCCATCTCGCGCACCACCGAGGGTGACACAGTGCTCGTCTCCACCACCAGCTTTCCAGCCAGATCGCAGACAGCAATCCGTCCCAGAACCTCCCGCACCGCAGCATCATCGAAGAGCGACAGGATCACAACATCCGCGCCCGCCACTGCCGCCTCCAGCGTCGCCGCCACCGGGAACGCATCCGACAGTGCCCCGCTCCGCGTCCATCCGATGACTGGTACGCCCTCGCGCGCCAACCGCTCTGCCATTGCCCGGCCCATCCGCCCAAGCCCGATCAACGCCACGTTCTCGATCATCCGCGCCTCCGTCATCCACGGGCAAGGATGACGAACGCACACGGCTTGGGCAATCGAGCATTGCGCGGCAAGCAAGAGTGTCAAGGAACACAGGCATAGAGCGTGTCCAGCCCATCGGATGACATGAATGCAAACCCGCAGGACCGGTAGAACGCGTTTGCGGGGCTGCCGTTCATCACCGTCAGCCGAACCGGAAGTCCCGCGACCTGCGCATCCGCCTTCAGGTCGTTGACTACCCATCGCCCAAGGCCCCGCCCCTGAAAGGGGCCAAGGATTCAAAGGATATAAAGGTGGTCAAGGTACAGGTGGTCCGCCCGCGTCAGCACGCCAAAAAAGCCCGCAATGGCCTCATGCAACAGGATGATCCTGATATCTGCGGGAAAAAATGTCTCCAAGAAGCCGACCCTTGCGCGCAGAGGATCAAATCGACCGACATCTTCAAGGGTCGGGCGCATGGTTTCGACGCGCATGTCGGCAAGTCGGTCGTCATCCTCCGCCGTCGCCACAACCAGACGAACACTTTCTGGCAGCATCCCGGCCCCCACACGCTGCTCCGAAGTTCGGTCATGCGACGTCTGGCAAGCCTCGACCTTCTCCCTCACAAAAAGAAAAAGGGCGCCCGAAGGCGCCCTTTCCCTTGGTCCTGTCAGGGACGGATGATCACATCATCCCGTCCATGCCGCCCATTCCGCCCATGCCGCCGCCGCCAGCCGATTCCTTGGCCGGACGATCCGCGATCATCGCTTCGGTAGTGATGAGAAGCGAGGCGACCGAAGCTGCATATTCCAGCGAGGTGCGCACGACCTTTGCCGGGTCGATCACGCCGAACTTGAACATGTCGCCATATTCTTCGCTCTGCGCGTTGAACCCGAACTTGAGGTCCGAGGATTCGCGGATCTTGCCCGCAACCACCGACCCATCCACGCCCGCGTTCTCGGCGATCTGGCGCAGCGGCGCTTCCAGCGCCTTGCGCACGATCGCGATGCCCGCGTTCTGGTCGGAGTTCGCGCCGGTCAGGTCGGCCAGCGCCTTGCCCGCCTGCACGAGCGCCACGCCGCCGCCGACAACGATGCCCTCTTGCACCGCAGCCCGCGTCGCGTTCAGCGCGTCGTCCACGCGGTCCTTGCGCTCTTTCACTTCCACTTCGGTCATGCCGCCGACGCGGATGACAGCCACGCCACCGGCGAGCTTGGCCACACGCTCCTGCAGCTTTTCCTTGTCGTAGTCGCTGGTCGTTTCCTCGATCTGCGTGCGGATCTGGCTGACACGCGCCTGGATCTCGGCCTTGTCGCCCGAGCCGTCAACGATGGTGGTGGTGTCCTTGTTGATCGACACCTTCTTGGCCTTGCCGAGCATGTCGATCCCGACATTCTCGAGCTTCATGCCCAGATCGTCCGAGATCACCTGGCCACCGGTCAGGATCGCGATGTCCTGCAGCATGGCCTTCCGGCGGTCGCCAAAGCCCGGCGCCTTGACGGCGGCGATCTTGAGGCCCCCGCGCAGCTTGTTGACGACGAGCGTGGCAAGGGCTTCGCCCTCGACATCCTCGGCGATGATGAGGAGCGGCTTTTGCGACTGGATCACGGCTTCCAGCAGCGGGACCATCGGCTGAAGCGAAGACAGCTTCTTTTCGTGCAACAGGATCAGGCAATCGTCCAGATCGGCGATCATCTTGTCCGCGTTGGTCACGAAATAGGGGCTGAGGTAGCCACGGTCGAACTGCATGCCCTCAACCACTTCGGTCTCGGTCTCAAGGCCCTTGTTCTCTTCGACGGTGATCACACCCTCGTTGCCGACCTTCTGCATCGCGTCGGCGATCTGGCGGCCGATCTCGGCTTCACCGTTGGCCGAAATGGTGCCGACCTGCGCCACTTCGGCGCTGTCGTTCACCGGGCGCGAGGCCGCCTTGATCGCTTCCACGACCTTGGCAACCGCCATGTCGATCCCGCGCTTGAGGTCCATCGGGTTCATGCCTGCTGCAACCGACTTCAGGCCTTCCTTGATGATCGCCTGCGCCAGCACGGTCGCTGTGGTGGTGCCGTCGCCGGCCTCATCATTGGTGCGGGAAGCGACTTCCTTCACCATCTGCGCGCCCATGTTCTCGAACTTGTCGGCAAGCTCGATTTCCTTGGCGACGGTCACGCCGTCCTTGGTGATGCGCGGGGCGCCGAACGATTTCTCGATCACCACGTTGCGACCTTTGGGGCCGAGGGTGACTTTCACCGCGTCGGCGAGGATGTTGACGCCGCGCAGCATGCGGTCGCGGGCATCGGTGTCGAATTTGACGTCTTTGGCAGCCATGTTGATAGCTCCTTGAAGGGGTTGGGGTCAGGGAAAAGCGCAAGCCGGGATTCACCCCGGCTTATCCTCAGGCGATGATGCCGAGAATGTCGCTTTCCTTCATGATCAGCAGTTCCTTGCCATCCAGCGTCACTTCCGTGCCCGACCATTTGCCGAACAGGATGCGGTCGCCAGCCTTGACGGAGGGCGCGATCAGCTCGCCCGAGTCCTTGCGGGCGCCTTCGCCCACGGAAACGATCTCGCCTTCTGCGGGCTTTTCCTTGGCGGTATCGGGGATGATCAGTCCACCCTTGGTCTTTTCGTCGCCTTCGATGCGGCGGACGAGTACACGATCATGCAGAGGTTTGAATGCCATCTGAGAACACTCCCTAGGTTCCAGGTTGAATGTCTGTTGGCACTCACGTCATGCGAGTGCCAACACCTGTCATCTAGGAAGCATTGGGCCGGCTGTCAACACCACGGACCGCAGGGATGGGGGCTACTTCACCTCGATCTTCTGCTTCTTCAGCGCCTTCTTCATCTCTTCCTCGATCAGCTTGCGAAGTCGCGCATCGTTGCGGATGGCCCTGTCTGCCTCTGACGTCATCTTGGCCTCGTCAAAGCCCGCCTTGGCCGAATCGAGCACCTGCGCCGTGCCTGCCTGCAGCGCCTGCTCGCTGACCTTGCCCATCACCTCGGCCCAGACCTTGGCCTTGATGATCGGCGGCAACTGGTTCTTGCCCTTCATCAGCTTTGCCAGCGCATCGGGCAAAAGCTGCCCCTCCAGCGTCGCGCGGCTCTGAACCGCCCATTTCTTCTGATAGAAAGACAGGCTCTTCAGCAGACCGGCCGTCAGCGCGGTGACCAGCACCTTCATCGCCGCTTCTTCGAAATCCTTCTCGGTCGGGGCTTTGCCAGTCTTGGCGATCTTGCCGACGATGTTGATGGCCTCTCCAATGGCGGATTTGATGACTTCCTCGCCGGTCGTCGTCAGGTACTTCACGATGATCGGCTGCAATTGCGAAGCCGAAAAACCGGGAACTTTCGAGGCCAGCCGACCGGCAAGCCCCTTGGCCATCTTCTCCACAAATCCAAGCGGAATCTTCGACGCGATCCCTGCAGTCGCCGCCCCGATCGTGCCATCGATGCCGATGTTCTTGACCGAGTCCCACAGCGACACGTTCTGCCCAGCCGCAGCCGAACCAAGTTCGTTCGCCGCGCTCGACAACACCGACACGCCCCCGCCGGTCGCCGCTGCCGCCGCCCCGGCAGACATGCCCCCGGTGATCAGGATCGGCGCCGCCAATGCGCCCACCACCGCAAAACAGGTGGCCGAGGTGACCTGCAAAACAGTGGCCGTGGTCCCCGCAGATCCGATGAATTCGTTCAGGAACCGCATGACATCCGCAGTGAAGGCATTCACCGCCCGTTCCGCCAGCGGCAATGCCGTGCTCAACTGCGCCAGATTGCGCGATCCGACCGCACGGGCCAAATTCTCGCAAGCCTTGTTGGACGTCGAGGCCAGAGCCGGGTTCGGATACTTCACCCGCCCCGCCCGCACGACCACCGCCTGCGTCACGGCCGCGAAAAAGCCGTTCCGGATTTCTGCGCTTTCCTGATATTCGAGAACCGTCTTCTGGTTCTGCTTGTTGCTGGAAATAAGCGCCTTGATATATCCATCCAGCCGCCCGAAAATCTGATCCTTCAGCTTTTCCAGTTCCTTCGCAGTAACTTCATAGTCCTTGCCGCGATAGGTGACCTTGTACTTATCTTCCTTGGTTGCCATCATAAAATCCAGATTGAGCCCACACCGGCGGCATCTGAAACCATTGGCTCTTTGCTGAAAAGTCCGTGAATGATCTTGCGCGAAAGTTTTTTCGCCTCACCTTCACGCGGCGATGTTAGGCAATCGATCATGGTCGCGTCGAACCCGGCTTTGACCACGCCCCCGTCCCGTGCCACCCTTCCCGCAGTCTGACCGAGGAACCTTGCCCGTGATCCGTTACATCCTCGCCTTTTGCCTGCTGCTCGGCGGTCCCGCCGCCGCCCAATGCACCGGCGTGAACCTCATCGACGCCCTTCCGGACGAGACGCGCGCCATTCTTCGCGCCCGCGCCGATGCGGTGCCCTTCCCGCGCGGCAACTTCTGGCGGGCAAGCCGCGACGGGCAGACGGTCACCCTGATCGGCACCTATCACCTCGACGATCCACGCCACGAAGCAACGATGGCGGCCTTCGGGCCCCTTCTCGACACCGCAACGGCCCTTCTGGTTGAGGCCGGCCCCGAAGAGGAGGCAGCGCTTCAGGAAAGCCTCGCGCGTGATCCGTCCGTCATCCTTGCGCCAGAGGGCGAATCGCTGGCCGAAACCCTGCCACCAGAGGAATGGAAGGCGCTGTCGGCCGAGCTTAAGGCACGCGGTATTCCCGCCTTCATCGGCGCCCGCTTCCGCCCGTCTTACGTGTCGGTGCTGTTGGCCTTGCCGCCCTGCGCCATGGCGGCGGCGGCCAATCCCAACGGGCTCGACAAGCGCCTGATCGCGGCGGCCCGGGAAAAGGGTGTGCCGGTGATGGCCATGGAACCCTTCGACACGGCGCTCGGGATTTTCACGGCACTCGATGCCGAGGTGCAGGAAGATCAGATCCGCGCAGCCCTCGCGTTGGCCGAAACCGGCGACGACCAGCTCGTGACATTGGCCGAGGCCTATTTCGCGGGCGACAGCCGGATCATCTGGGAATGGACGCGCCATATCTCCGAAGGCCTGCCGGGCATGACACCCGAAAAGGTTGCGGCGGATTTCGCCATGACGGAAGAGATCCTGATCACCCGGAGAAACCACACCTGGGTGCCCGTGATCGAGGATGCCGCCGCCAAGGGCCCCATCGTCGCCGCGTTCGGCGCGCTGCACCTGTCGGGCGAAACGGGCATCCTTCGCCTGCTCCAACTGGACGGCTGGACACTTACCCCCATCGACGCGCCATGATCCCGTCGCTTGCGGGCCACAGCGTTCGGCGCGTGACCCTTCTTGACCTTGGGCTTTTTGACGTGTCTGGCCGCCGCACCATCGGCATCCCCGGCTATCTGATCGAAACCGACCAAGGCGCGCGGGTGCTGGTCGATACCGGCCTGCCGCCCGACTATGCCACCGATCCCCTTGCGGCAGATGCAAGGGATGGACTTTCGGCCTTTGGCCGCCCGATTGGATATACCCAAGCGCAAACCCTGCCCGGTGCGCTGGCGATCCTTGGCCTCGGCGTCGCCGATATCGACGCCTTGGTCCTCACCCACAGCCATATCGACCATGCGGGCGCCCTGCCGCTGCTGGCCTGCCCGATCATCCTGACCGCCCGCGAACGGGCAGAGCCGCGACCGCTCTGGCATGGCGCCGCGCGCCCCATTGCCTGGCCCGATCTGCCCTGCCACCTGATCGAGGCAGAGACCGAACTCTGTGACGGCCTGACCCTGATCCCCACCCCAGGCCATACGCCCGGCCACCTGTCGCTGCTCGTGGCCCCACCCGACCAGCGGCCCCTGATCCTTGCCGCCGACGCGATCAACCGCGACAGCGAACCCGCCGAAGGCTTCCCCGACGCGATGGACCCAGACACCGCCGCCACCTCTGCCGCCCGCCTGATGGCGTTGCAGGCCAAGACGGGCGCGCGCCTCATCTACGGCCACGATCCGGCCCAGTGGCTAACGCTGCCAAAGGCGCCGTCCCCCCTTGTGGCCTAAGCTGCGCGGCTCCGCGCACCGGCCCTTCGGGCAGTGGACGCGACGGCGTGACATCCTGCGCCTGCATGCCTATAAGCCCGGCGAAAACCCTGTTTCGGAAAGCGCCCTGCCATGACCATCCTCGTCTTCGGCCACAAATCCCCCGATACCGATTCCACCGGCTCACCCATCGCCTGGGCGTGGTATCTGACAAGCATCAAGGGCACCCCGGCCAAGGCCGTCCTTCTGGGCGAGCCCAATACCGAAGCCGCTTTCGTCCTGCGCCACTGGGAGCTGCCAAAGCCCGAGATCATCGCCGATGTGACCGCCGACGATACCTGCGTGATCCTGGATACCAACAACCCCGCCGAACTGCCGCCCTCGATCAATGCAGCGAAAGTCGTCGGGATCATCGACCATCACCTTCTGGCCGGTGGCATCAAGACCTCGGCCCCCATCGACATCACCATCCGCCCGCTGGCCTGCACCGCCACCATCCTGCATGATCTGATGGGCGCCGATGCGGCGAAGGCGCCAAAGGCGATCAAGGGTGCGATGTTGTCCTGCATCCTGTCCGACACGCTGGAATTCCGCTCGCCCACCACCACCCCGCATGACCGCGCGGTGGCCGAGGCGCTGGCAGCCGATCTGGGCGTGGATATCCCGGTTCTTGCGGCCCAACTGTTTGAGGCAAAGTCCGACGTGTCGGCTTTCTCCGACGCGGCCCTCCTGCGGATGGACAGCAAGGAATACGAGGTTGCAGGCCACCCCTTGCGCGTCTCGGTCCTTGAAACCACAGCGCCCAAGGTGCTGCTGGACCGCAAGCATGCGCTGATGGCCGCGATGCCCGCCGTCGCCACCGAGGATGGGGCCGAACAGGTGCTGCTTTTCATCGTCGATATCCTGAACGAAGAGGCCACGCTTCTGGTGCCGAACGACATGGTGAAGGCGATCGCCGAAGCCTCGTTCCCCTGCACCGTCACGGGCGACACGGTGGTTCTGCCCGGCATCATGAGCCGCAAGAAGCAGATCATCCCTGCCCTGAAGCTTTGACGATGACCCCCATCATCCCCGACCTTGCCGATATCTCACCCCGCTACGGGGCGCTTTTCTGTGATCTCTGGGGGTGCCTGCACAACGGGATTGCCGCTTTTCCGGCGGCCGTCGCGGCGCTGCAAGGGTTCCGGAAGGGCGGCGGGCGGGTCATCCTTGTGACCAACGCCCCGCGCCCCAAGCCCAGCGTCGCCCGGCAACTCGAACGCCTCGGCGTGCCCGCTGATGCCTGGGACGATATCGCCACCTCGGGCGATGCGGCCCAGCATGCGCTGCTGACGGGCGCGGTGGGCCGCCGCGTCTTTCACATCGGGCCGGAAAAGGATGTGGCCTTCTTCACCGAGATCGCCGACGACCTGCGCGCCATCGCGGCCAGCGAACCGCCGATCCAGCGCGTGGCACTGGCCGAAGCGCAAGGGATCGTCTGCACCGGACCCTTCGACGATGCGGTTGACGTGCCCGAAGATTATCGCGCGCGCTTTCTGCTGGCCAAGACGATGGGGCTGAAGCTTCTGTGCGCCAACCCCGATCTGGTGGTCGATCTGGGCGACAAGCGGCTTTATTGCGCGGGCGCGCTGGCGCAGCTTTACGATCAGATGGGCGGGACCAGCCTTTATTTTGGCAAACCCCATCCCCCCATCTACGATCTGGCCCGCCGCCGTCTTGCGGCGTTGGATGGCGGGCTTGGCGACGCAGATATCCTCTGTGTCGGCGATGGCATCGGGACCGATGTAAGGGGCGGCGTGGCAGAGGGCCTCGATACGCTCTTCATCACCGGCGGCCTTGCCGCGGCCGAGTTTGGCGATGATTTCGCCAATCCCGACGCACAGCGTCTGGCGGCGTGGCTTGATGTGCAGGGCTTGCACCCAACCCATGCCATCGGCCATCTGCGCTGACACCCGCACAACATTGTTGCCGTCTGTACCGATACGACGCACGATAATTACTTAGCCATATTGCGCCGCAGGGCAGCATCGGCTAGTGTCCCGTCCATGCCCGGACCGGAGAATCGCCCGATGCTCGACAATGCCCCTCGCGGAACCATCGTCATCGAAGACCTGGAAATCGGCATGTCCCGCTCTTTGCGCAAGATCGTAACCGACCGCGACATCTCGCTTTTCGCCGAGGTTTCGACCGACAGAAACCCTGTCCACCTCGATGATGCCTATGCGCAGGACACGATCTTTGCGGGCCGCATCGCGCATGGCATGCTGACCGCGAGCCTGATCTCCGCCGTCATCGGTGAACAACTGCCAGGCCACGGCACCGTCTATCTTGGTCAAAGCCTGAAGTTCCTGGCCCCGGTCCGCCCCGGCGATGACGTGGTCGCGGTCGTCACCGTGACGGGCATCGATCATTCCCGGCGCCGTGTCACCCTTGAAACCTACTGCGCCGTGGGCGATAGGATGGTCCTGAAGGGCGAGGCGACGGTGCTCGCGCCCAGCCGCAAATTCGACTAGGGCGCAGGGCCGCCCGCCCGGGGGCGCATGCAGATTTTCCGGCACTGGGAAGGGCTTGACCCCGGCGCGAAGGGCGCCTCTGTCGCCATGGGCAACTTTGACGGCGTGCATCTCGGGCATGCCTCGGTCATCGACATGGCGCGCCCCCACGGCCCCCTCGGCATTCTGACTTTCGAGCCACATCCGCGCCAGGTCTTTGCCCCGGATGCCGCCCCCTTCCGGCTGATGAACGCAGGCGCCCGCGCAAACCGGCTGGCGAAACTGGGCGTCGAGCGCCTGTATGAGCTGCCCTTCACCCCCGCCCTGTCCGGCCTCACTGCCGATGCTTTCGTGGCGCAGGTGCTGGTTGCCGGGTTGGGCGTGGCCCATGTGACCGTCGGCGCCGATTTCTGCTTCGGCAAGGGCCGCACGGGCACCGCCGCCGACCTGCAACGACTGGGCGCGCTGCATGGCTTCGGCTCCACCATCGCCCCCTTGCTTGCCGACGGCACCACCCACATCTCCTCCACCGCGATCCGCCAGGCCCTGTCGGACGGCCACCCCCAGATTGCCGCGGCAATGCTTGGCCACCGCCACCGCATCGAGGGTGAGGTGATCCACGGTGAAAAGCGGGGCCGCGAGCTTGGCTACCCCACCGCCAACATGGATCTGACGGGCCTGCACCTGCCGCGCCTCGGCGTCTATGCCGTCTGGGTGGATGTGCTGACCGGCCCGCATACCGGCACCTACAAGGGTGCCGCCAGTCTTGGCGTGCGGCCCATGTTTGGCGAGAACATGCCCAATCTTGAAACCTACCTGCTTGATTTCACAGGCGATCTTTACGGCCAGCACCTTTCCGTCGCCCTTGTGCAATATCTGCGGCCCGAGCTGAAATTTGACGGCCTGCCCGCCCTCATCGCGCAGATGGAGGGCGATTGCGCCCAAGCCCGCGCCGTGCTTGTCTGACGACATGGCCGACCTTCGCCCCCGCTTCTGGGAAATCGTCCCCCTGCACGACATGACCGCCCCTGAATGGGAGGCGCTCTGTGATGGTTGCGGCAAATGCTGCCTCAACAAGCTGGAATATGAGGATAGCGGCGAGGTCGATTTTACCCGCATCGCCTGCCGCCTGCTCGACAGTGACACCTGCCAATGCACCCACTACGAGACACGGCGCGACTATGTGCCCGACTGCGTGCAACTGACGCCTGAAAAGCTGCCCAGCGTCGCCTATTGGCTGCCGAAAACCTGCGCCTACCGCCTTTTGCACGAAGGCAAGACCTTGCGCCCCTGGCATCCCCTCATCTCCGGCGATCCTGAAAGCGTCCACCGTGCCCACGCTTCCGTGCGTGGCTGGACGATCCCGGAAACCGAGGTGCCTGAAGACGATTGGGAAGATTACGTGATACGGGAACGCCCCTGATGTTTTTTGCCTCCGACAATACTGCCCCTGTCCCGCCGCAGATCCTCGCAGCGCTCGCCCGCGCGAACGAAGGCTACGCGATGGGCTACGGCAATGACCCCCTGACCGCGGCCGTCGAGGCCCGCATCCGCGATCTTCTGGAAGCGCCAGAAGCCGCCGTGCGCCTCGTCTCGACCGGCACCGCCGCCAATTCGTTGGCCCTCTCGCTTCTGTGCCCGCCCTGGGCCGCCGTCTTTTGCCATGACGACGCGCATGCCAACCGCGATGAATGCGGTGCACCGGAATTCTTTACAGGCGGCGCGAAACTGGTGGGCATCCCCGGCGAAAGCGGACGGATCACGCCCGATGGGCTGACACAGGCCCTTGGCAGGATTGGCACAAGTGGCGTTCACGGCGTTCAGCGCGGCTGCCTGACGCTGACGAATGTCACCGAAGCCGGTACGGTTTATACACCGGCCGAGATTGCGGCATTGACGGCTCTGGCCCATGCCCACGGCCTGCCCGTTCACCTTGACGGCGCGCGCTTTGCCAATGCGCTGGTGGCAACCCAAGCCACCCCGGCCGAAATGACATGGAAAGCGGGCGTTGACGTGCTTTCGCTGGGCGGCACCAAGAACGGCCTGATGGGGGCCGAGGCGGTGGTGATCTTTGATCCCGCAAAGGCGTGGGAGCTGGACCTGCGGCGCAAGCGGGCGGGGCATCTGGCCTCCAAGATGCGCTACATCGCGGCGCAGTTCGATGGCTGGCTGGCAGATGGCATGTGGCGCGATCTGGCTGCGCAGGCCAATGCGATGGCCGCCCGCATGGCCACGGGCCTCCGCGCGATCCCCGGCGTGGCGCTTGCGCATCCTGTTGATGCCAACATCCTTTTCCCCCATTGGCCGGCCGGTGCCCATGCCCGCCTGAAGGCCGCAGGCGCCGCCTATTACGAATGGGATGCCCCAGCCCCGGGCCGCGAAGCCGCCCGCCTCGTCACATCATGGAGCACAACCGAGGCCGATGTGGACCGCTTTCTTGCGGTTCTCGCAGGCTAGGCCCAGCCCATCGCCACCGCCACATCGCCCGGATGCGTGATCGGCACCATATGCCCCGCGCCCGGCACGACAAGGCGCCGCACCTGCGGCAGACGACGCGCCAGTTCGTCATGCACCGCCCCGATCACCGGTGGCGACAGCGTGCCCTCGACCAGCAGGACCGGCACGCCCAAAGCCTCCAGACGACCGTAGATCAGAATCCCGCCACTATCTTCGTTCACGGCGGATAATGTTGCGGGAACAAGGTGGATACGCCGTGCCGCTTCGGTGCGCTGCCGTTCCGGCATCGCGGCCCAATCCACGCCCGTGCCCCAGATTGCGGTAAAGGCCTTTGCGGCGGCTTGCCTGTCACCCGCGCGCCATGCCGCCTCAAACGGGGCTTGCCGGGCCAGATGGTCCGCGTACTGCGGCGACCCCGCCGACCGTGCCGCAGCGAAAAGCACAGGCTCGATCAGCGTCAGCGACCGAAACGCGTCCGGCTCTTCCAGCGCCATCTGCAACGCCACAATGGCGCCGAAGCTGTGCCCGATCAGGTCGCATTGCCCAAGGTCCGCCGCGACCGCCAGCCCCTCTCGGGTGCAAAGGGTGGCATAGTCCGTTCGCCCGTCCCAATCCGCGCTCGCCCCATGCCCCGGCATGTCCGGCGCCACCAACGTCGCACCCGGCAGCGCCGCTGCCAACCCGGCCCACGCACCGCCATGCGCCAGCGAGCAGTGCAGCGCCAGCGCCACACGCGGGCCCGCCCCCAGCCGCCGCAGATGCATCAAAGCTTGCCGCCGAGGTGCAGATCCAGATCATCCAGCCGGTCCTGCCCCCAGAACCGCTCGTCCCCCACAATGTAGAAGGGCGCGCCAAAGGCCCCCCGCTCCACCGCATCGTTCAGATTGCCGGCATATGTGTCCGCCGCCGCCATCATCCCCGTGTCGGCGAGCCCCGGATCAAAACCGTTCGCCGCCAGCACATCGCGCACCACCTCATCCTCGGCAATGTTGCGCTCTTCGGCCCAGCAGGCCCGGCAAAAGGCGTGGGCCAGTGCCCCCACATCCCCGCCCGCCCGGATCGCCGAAATGATCGCATAGGATGAAGGCGCCGGGTTCGTCGGCCAATGCGCGGGCTTCAGGTTCATCGCCAACCCCGCCTTTGCCGCCTGTCTCCGCATTTCCTGCAACCGGTACACCTTGCGGCTCTCGTGCCGCTCGGCGGGCCGGATGCCACCGGTCCGGTCAAACAGCGCCAGCACATCCAGCGGCTTGTAGGCGATCTCGGCACCGTGGCGCGCGGCCATCTCCTCCAACCGCTTCCCGGCCAGATAGGTGTAGGGCGACACCGTCGAGAAGAAATAGTCGATCAGCGCCATCGCCCGCTCCCTTTGGTTTGCCCAAGACCCTAGCCGGGTGCTAAGCGGTGTCAACGTCACGAATCCGTCACCCGACGCTGCTGGAAGGATCCCCCCCGCATGCCCGCCATCGTCGAGCCGAAGCTCATCTCCGGCAATGCCAACATGCCCCTCGCCCGCGCCATCGCGCGGCGGATGTCGATGCACCGGGGCATGTCGGTCGGGCTGGTCGATGCCCGGGTCGAACGCTTCAACGATCAGGAGATTTTCGTCGAAGTGTTCGAAAATGTGCGGGGCGAGGACATGTATGTGATCCAGTCCACATCGAACCCCGCCAACGACAACCTGATGGAATTGCTGATCATCTGCGACGCGCTGCGTCGATCCTCCGCCAACCGCATTACTGCCGTGATTCCCTATTTCGGCTATGCCCGGCAAGACCGCCGCGCCAAGGCCCGCACGCCGATCAGCGCAAAGCTGGTGGCCAACCTCATCACCCAGGCGGGCGTCGACCGGGTTCTGACGCTCGATCTGCACGCAGCCCAGATTCAGGGCTTCTTCGACATCCCGGTGGACAACCTCTACGCGGCCCCCGTTTTCGCGCTCGACATCGAACACCAGTTCCGCGGCCAGATGGACAGCCTGATGGTCGTCTCGCCGGACGTGGGCGGTGTGGCGCGGGCGCGGGAACTGGCTACCCGCATCAAGGCCCCGCTCGCCATCGTGGACAAACGGCGCGAGAAAGCGGGCGAAGTGGCCGAGATGACGGTGATCGGCGATGTGCGCGGGAAGACCTGCATCATCGTGGACGATATCTGCGATACCGCCGGAACGCTCTGCAAGGCGGCCGAAGTGCTGATCGAAAACGGTGCCACCGAAGTGCACAGCTACATCACCCACGGCGTGCTGTCTGGTCCGGCGGTTGCACGGATCACCAAATCGGTGATGAAATCGCTGGTCATCACCGACAGCATCGAGCCGTCCGAGGCAACGCGCGCCGCCCCCAACATCCGCATCGTGCCCACCGCGCCGATCCTTGCGCAAGCGATCCTGAACATCTGGAACGGTACGTCCGTCTCGTCGCTCTTTGAAACCGAGACGCTGGTGCCCATCTACGAAGGGCTCTACGTCAGGTCCTGACGGATGGCTGAACTTTTTCGTGCAGCTGAACGCCTGATGGCGATGGATGATGCGGCATGGGCGCGGCATGCCAGCCCTTGGTCTGTCTGGACGCGCATTCTGACACCCCTACCACTTTTCGCGCTGGCCGTCTGGTCACGGGTCTGGATCGGGGGATGGGCAGTGATCCCGGTGGCCTTTGCGCTGGCTTGGGTCTGGCTGAACCCCCGGCTCTTCCCGCCGCCCGCGACGCTGGATAGCTGGGGCGCCGAAGGCGTGCTGGGCGAGCGTGTGTTCCTGCGCCATCGCGGGCGGGTGGCCCGGCATCACATCCGCCCCTCGCTCGTGCTGACCGCGCTGTCCGCTTCGGGCGTGATCCCCTTCGCGCTGGGCCTCTGGACGCTCGATGCTGGATGGGTTCTGGCGGGCATGCTGCTGATCAGCGGGGCAAAGACGTGGTTTCTGGATCGCATGGTCTGGGTCTGGCACGATTTCCGGCGCGAGGGCGGGCAGGTGGAGGATTTGTCCACCCGGACGGTTCCGCACAAGTAGGGTGGGTGCACCCACCCTACCCCCCAGCATTCACACCACGTCCCAGTCATCCTCGTCGCGCACCGCGCCGATGGCCATCCAGTCTGCCCGGATCCGCGCCACACGCGTATCGCCCCAGGTCCGGAAGACGATGTGAAATCCGGTTGCCGTCACGGCTTCGGCCGAGATATCGGCGCGCGAGTTCGTCTTCTGGTCAAGATCCCACATCGAGATTCCCACCGTCACGGCGGGCACGTCAACGAACGGTTCCTTGAACGTGACCACGAAGCGGCTTTCCCGCGCGCCCTGCCCCGTCCACATCACACCACCATCTGCGAAGTCGGAGAACAGCACCCGGCTTCCCTGCGCGACACCGATGGAAGATGTGGTGATCCGTCTCATGCGCCGTGCGGCCCTGTCTTTATCCATGGATTTGCTCCATCTCAGTCAAAGACGGCAAATTTTGGGTTAATGCATATACGAAAAAGGCCCCGCAGGTGCGAGGCCTTCTGACTGCGCCGCCGCTTCCTGGCTTCAGTGCCCCGCCGCCGCCTTCAGCGCCAGTGTATCCTGCACCATCTTTTCAGCCGCGTCCCGGTCTTCAGGCAATGCCGCTGCGGCCAGCGACCGCGCCTCTTCCACCAACGCATCCAGCAGGGGCGCCGACGCTTCTTCGATCGGCACGGCCTGCTCGGCCAGAACCGATACGCCTTCACCGGTAATCTCGGCAAACCCACCCGTCACCGCATAGGATTGCGCGCCCGTGGCCGATACGACGCGCAAGACGCCGGGGCGCAGCGTGGTGATGGTCGAGGCGTGCCCGTCCATCGCCGTCATGTCGCCATCCGCCCCGGGGATCTGCACCTCGGTCGCCTTAAGCGAGGCGAGGCGCCGTTCCGGGCTGACCAGATCGAACTGCATGCGCTTCCCCTTATGCCGCCGCCGCAGCCAGTCGCTGCGCCTTGGCTTTCACGTCCTCGATGTCGCCCACCATGTAGAAGGCCGCTTCGGGCAGATGGTCATACTCGCCCGCAACCACCGCCTTGAACGACGCAATCGTCTTCTCCAGCGGCACCTGCACGCCGGGCGAACCCGTAAACACCTGCGCCACGTCGAAGGGCTGGCTGAGGAAGCGCTGGATCTTGCGGGCCCGCGCCACCGTCAGCTTGTCCTCTTCGCTCAGTTCGTCCATCCCGAGGATGGCGATGATGTCCTGCAAGCTCTTGTAGCGCTGCAGGATCCCCTGCACGTCGCGCGCCACCTGGTAATGCTCTTCCCCCAGAACCTGCGGGTCCATCAGGCGCGAGGTGCTGTCCAGCGG
>JBBSBE010000024.1:0-36592 GCA_038251625.1 Rhodobacterales bacterium | reverse complement strand
GGGTGTTGCGGATCGCGTCGAGCACGCGCGGATCGGTCAGCGCCTCGGCGTATCCCTGCCGCTGGAAGCGGGCCTCTTCAACGTCGATCGAGCCTGTCACATCGGCCAGAAGCACAAGTTCCACATCCACTTCCGCCGCCCGAAGGGGGGATGCGAGAAGGAGAAGGAAGACGAGCACCATGCGCATACCCGGAGAGATAGCACGACCCGGCGACATGGCGAGCGGAAGGCGGCGATCCGGGAAAAGACGCGTCGGTTTTCCGTCCCGCGCGCGTCGGTTCCGCGTCGGTTTTCTGTACCGACAGACCGTTCGGTGGGCGGAGGGATGCAACGGGGGCTGCAACGGGGGGGGAGCGATGGGGCGGGTGGTGTGCACGGGCCGTGATCGGAGGAGCGCCTGCCACTTTGCCCAGCCATGGGCCGGGCGTCCTTTGCTCAAAACGTCCACTGGACGTCTTCTGATCGCTCAGCACCTCCCGGCAGGCACTGATGCGCCCGCTGAGGCAAGCTGCTGTTTGGCTTCATAGGTGGTGGGGGACAGCGGGGGCTTGGTCGGATGAGCGCAGAAAACGCTCCGCTGGAGCGTTTTCGTAGGCTTGGGATGGGGGATGTGTCGCCGGAAAGGTGCGCAATGAATGCGCACCCTACGTTTTCGATGCGCTACAACGTCGGATAATTGAGGCAAACATAAACTATAGAATAGAAAAGTTCATCTCTTCGATAGCGCTTCACAGAAAGAATTTTTCCCTCGCTGGATATATCAAACGTACTCTCCGCAACAGTCCTAAGATTCGGCAACATTTTGTCTTGGTGTCGTTGAATGAGATTCAAATTTTCAACTTCACTATCAAGTAGGGAAGAATAAGAGCCGACTTCGATAAGCATATTCGAAACGCATTCTTCCAACGATCTTGCAGCGCATTGACCTGTGGATAGTCCAATAAAAATGAGAGCCAAGCCAACCCAGTTGAATAGCTGGGTCCGCCAAACATGTTTGCTCCTTAGGGAATATCGTGATCTTCCTGCGCACTTCTTTTCACTTAAACGCGCTTTCATTCGCCCCCCCCCTCAGCCCAATACCCGCCCCACAATCCCCGGTTCCCGCTCGATCAGCGCCAGAAGCACCCGCGCGGGGCCGTCTGGCGTTCGCCGGTTCTGTTCCCAATTCAGCAGGGTCGCCTTCTTCACGCCGATGGAACGGGCGAAGTCGGCCTGGCTGAGGCCGGTGCGGGCGCGGATGGCGCGGACGTCGGGGACCGGCACCTCGATCTGATGGACGATGGCGCCGGTGGTGTTGCCTTGCAGGTAGGCCTCGACCTCTTGCAGGCCCTTCAGGATGCGGTCGTATGCCTCGGTCATAACTTGCCTCCGTAGGTTGCTGCGATCCGGATGCCGATGGTTGCCAGTGCCGCCTCTTCATCCGGGGTCAGGTTGGCCTTCGCGTTCTTGGCAAAGACCGTCATCAGGAACACCGGTAGCCCGTGCCCCGGAATGTAGTAATGGACGGAGCGAAACCCGCCGCTTTTGCCGCCGCCCTCGCGGGCGACGCGCAGCTTTCGGAGGCCACCGCCCAAGGGAACCCCGGCCTCCGGGTTGGCGGCGAGGAAGGCCACGAGGTCGCTGCGTTCGGCATCCGTCATCAGCGCCTTGGCGCGCCGGACGAAATCGGGCAGTTCGACCACGGTTGTAGCAGATATGCGCCAATGACGTATGCGTCAATGGCTTATACATCCAACTCCTCCACAAACCGGGCATTCTCGGAAATATACTGAAACCGCAACTCGGGCTTCTTCCCCATCAGACGCTCCACCAGATCGCCCGTCTCGCCCGGTTCGTCTTCGTCGATGCTGACGCGGATGAGTTTGCGGGTCAAAGGGTTCATCGTGGTGTCCTTGAGGTCCTTGGCGTCCATCTCGCCCAAGCCCTTGAAGCGCTGGACGTCGATCTTGCCCTTGCCGCCTAGCCCCTTGGCCAGCCAGATCTCTTTTTCGGCGTCGTCGGCGACGTACATGCGGCGCGCGCCTTGGGTGAGGCGGTAGAGCGGCGGGCAGGCGAGGTAGAGGTGGCCCTTGTCGATGAGGGGGCGCATCTGGGTGAAGAAGAACGTCATCAACAGGCTGGCGATATGGGCGCCGTCCACGTCGGCGTCGGTCATGATGATGATCTTGTCGTAGCGCAGGTCATCGACGCGGAACTTGGTGCCCATCTGGACGCCCAAAGCCTCGCAGATGTCGCGGATTTCGGAATTGTCGTGCAGTTTGGATGAGGCGGCACCGAGGACGTTGAGGATCTTGCCCTTGAGCGGCAGGAGCGCTTGCGTTTCGCGGATGCGCGCGCCCTTGGCAGAGCCGCCGGCAGAGTCGCCCTCGACGATGAAAAGTTCGGTGCCTTCGCGCGATTTGGCGGTGCAGTCGGTGAGTTTGCCGGGCAGGCGCAGCTTTTTCGTGGCCGATTTGCGCGCGGTTTCCTTTTCCTGGCGGCGGCGCAGGCGTTCCTCGGCCCGCAGGACGAGAAAATCGAGGATGGCGCCCGCCGATTTGGTGTCGGCGGCAAGCCAGTTGTCGAAGTGGTCGCGCACCGCGCCTTCGACAAGGCGGGCGGCTTCCTCGGTGGCGAGGCGGTCCTTGGTCTGGCCCACGAACTGCGGCTCGCGGATGAAGATGGAGAGAAGCGCGCAGCCCCCGGTGAGCAGGTCGTCGCGGGTGATCTCGGCGGCCTTGCGGTTTTTCACAAGCTCGCCATAGGCGCGGATGCCCTTGAGCACGGCTGCCCAGAAGCCCGCCTCATGCGTGCCGCCCTCGGGCGTGGGGACGGTGTTGCAGTAGGACTGGATGAAGCCGTCGCGCGCGGGCGTCCAGTTGATCGCCCATTCGACGGAGCCGGGCAGGTTGTACTTCTCCGGAAAGGAGACGCGGCCCGCGAAGGGGCGGTCGGCGTAGGTCGAGGATTTTTCCAGTTGGTCAGAGAGGTAGTCGGAGAGGCCGCCGGGGAAGTGGAAGACCGCCTCCTGCGGGGTATCGCCGTCCGGGAGAGCGGATTTCCAGCGGATTTCGACGCCGGAAAAGAGGTAGGCCTTGGAGCGGGCCATCTTCAGCAGCCGGTGGGGTTTCAGGGTTTGCGAGCCGAAGATTTCGGCGTCGGGGTGGAAGGTAACGCTGGTGCCACGGCGGTTCGGGGCGGGGCCGATCTTTTGCAGCGGGCCTTGGGGGATGCCGCGCGAGAATTCCTGGGCGAAGAGTTCGCGGTTGCGGGCAACTTCGACGCGCATGTGATCGGAGAGCGCGTTGACGACCGAGGCGCCGACGCCGTGGAGGCCGCCCGAGGTGGAGTAGGCATCGCCCGAGAACTTGCCGCCCGAATGGAGGGTGCAGAGGATGACCTCGAGCGCGGATTTGCCCGGGAATTTGGGGTGCGGATCGACGGGGATGCCGCGGCCGTTGTCGCGGATGGTGACGGAATTGTCGGCGTGCATCTCGACCTCGATGCGGGTGGCGTGGCCCGCCACGGCCTCATCCATCGCGTTGTCCAGCACCTCGGCCACAAGGTGGTGGAGCGCGCGTTCGTCGGTGCCGCCGATATACATGCCGGGGCGTTTGCGCACAGGCTCCAGCCCTTCGAGCACCTCGATTGAGGAGGCGTCGTAGGCGTCACCGCCGGAGAGCAGGTCATTGGGCATGGGGAGGATCCTTTTGGGTGCCAGCAGAGTGTGGCATCCGGGGTGGTGGGGCGCAAGATGTTGGGGGTCAGGCGCGGCGGCGCAGCCATTGCGCGCGTTCGCCCTCGTCAAGCTGACGCTGGGCGGCGCGGATGATGATCTGGCCCATCTCCCCGGTCCCACGCGGCTCCATGATGCCGTGCAGGTTCAGGATCGTCTGCATCGTCCGAAAGGCGGTGCGCTCGTTGCCGTCGTTGACGCAATGGCCTTGTGCGTTGGCCACGCAATAGGTGGCGGAAAGGTCGAAAGCATCTTCGATCATGCCGTAAGCAAGCCGGTTTTCCACGCGCGCCAAGGCGCCCTCGGGGGATTTGCCGAGGGCGCGGCCGGGAAGTTCGCCGGGGTTCAGAATCTTGTCATGAATGGCCACGACCATTTCGGGGGTCAGCGTGACGAAAGTCATGTTTCTATTTGTCGCGCAAATAGCCGAGAACAGGTTGAACGCGGGCACGCGAACGCGCGAGGCTGTCCATGACCTCTTCCTTAGTCGCTTCCCGCGTCGAGATCTCGGGCATCGCCTCGGCCGGGATGAGATAGCCCACAAGCTGTGAGTTTTTCAGGATCGCCACGGGTTCGCCGTTCGCGCGGTCGAGCACCTTTTGGGGCTCGCGGAGTTCGGTCATGGTGCAGATGTTGCGGGTAGCGAGGCGGGTCATGGCGGGCTACTGCGATTGAATGTGCGATACAATATACATCCCATCGCACATTCGCGAACGTGTCACGCGGGTTCGGCGTTGCGGGCCGCCCACATTTTCTGAAACGCGGGGCGGGCCTGACAGCGGGCGAGCCACGCGGATGTTGCGGGATGGGCCGCCATCAGGGGCTTGTGCGCCGCAGCGTAGCGCAGGCATTCGGCCAGCATGACGTCGGCCACGGTAAACCTGTCCGCAATCAACCAGTCGCGGCCCGCGAGGTGGCGTTCGAGGCGCCCAAGGGGGCGGGCAAGCGTGGCGGCGGCGGCGGCGATCTTGGCGGCCCCATCCGGCGTTTCGGCAAGGCCGTCGCCATAGGTATAAAGGATGTCGATCCCCGGCCCTTCCAACGCAGACGCGCCGTAAAGCGCCCATTGGTCGGTCAGTGCAGCCTCGGTCAGCGATTGCGGCCCGAGAGCGCCGCCATATTTGCGCGCGATATGCTGGCAGATGGCGAGGCTTTCGGTCAGCACGAGGCCATCATCCTCCATCGCGGGGACCTGGCCTTGTGGATTGACCTTGAGGAACGCGGGTGAGGCGGTGTTGAGCGGCGCATCCGCCGCCGCGGGGTCAGGCAGGCGGTAGGACTGGATCACCGGGACAAGGGTGAATGCCATTCCGATTTCGTGCAGAAGCCAGATCGGGCGCGTGGCGCGCGAACGGGCGACACCGTAGATGGTCAGCATGGGGTTCTCCGCAAGGGCCGATATCTGGCGGAAACGGTATGGCGCCGGACGCGTGGCGGGAAGGGGAAATCGTCGTGCACGCAGGCGTGAAAGGGTGTCGGAAAACTTTCACGCACGTGTCGCGCGGCCTTCGTCGTTTGGAAGGGATAGAGGCGGCCTGACACAAAAAGAAGGATATCCGATGTTCGTCAAACCCTTGCTGGTCGCCTTGGCGCTTGCTGCGTCTGCGATGGCTGCCCAAGCCGCCACCATCGTGGATTCGCTTTCCACCAATACCGACCCGTTCGATTTCACTACAAATCAGGGCGGCACGCGCAATTTCAACATCGCGTTCAGCGGCCCGCTGGGCCAGAGCTTTGCGCTGGATGGCGCATATGAAAACCTGTCTGTCTCGGCGCTTGTCTCAAGCTTCGGCAGCACGGCCGATGTATCCGCGCGCATCGTTTCGGGTGCGGGGATCGGCGGCGCCACTATCGGGACCGCCACGCCGGTTTCGCTGACGGGTATCATGGGGCGCGCCAATACGCTGGTGACGTTCGATTTCTCTGCGATCGGCGAGCTTTTGGCCGGGACGTACACCGTTGTATTCTCCGGCACCGGCACTTTGGCGGGTGGTCCGGTGAACGTAACCGCGCCCGGCGTGTATGCGGGCGTAGATACGGCCGGGACAGAGGCCTTTGGCCCAACGGGATCTTTCAACTTCGGGACCAACCCGGCGCGCGATTTCGGAATCCGCGTGACGGCTGATCCGGTTGCGGCGGTGCCGCTGCCAGCGACAGGCCTGATGCTGGTCGCCGCGCTGGCTGGCATCGGCGCAATGCGCCGTCGCGGCAAGCGGGCCTGACCGGAAGGCCCCGGCCCCCGTTTGCGGGGCCGGGGCGGCTTGCGCTGTTCTGCATGTGCCCTAGGATCGGTTTATCTGGAGGGCTGGACATGTGGGATGAACGCTACGCCGCCGAGGACTATATCTTCGGCACCGAGCCTGCAGATTTTGTGCGAAGGGCCGAACCGATGCTGCCCCGTGGGGCGCGCGTTCTGTGCCTGGCCGAAGGTGAGGGGCGCAACGCGGTGTTCCTGGCGGGGCAGGGGCACCTGGTGACGGGGATTGACATGTCCGCCGTTGGGCTGGCCAAGGCGGCACGGTTGGCGGCGGCGCGGGGTGTGACGGTCGATCTGCGGGTCGCCGACGTGATGGCATGGGACGGGGCGGATAGCCCGTGGGATGCCGTGGTGGCCGTGTTCATCCACTTTCGTGCCGGAGAACGGGCGCGGGTGGCCGCGGCATTGGCGCGGGGGCTGGCGCCGGGTGGGCTGTTCCTCTTTCACGCCTATGCGCCGGGGCAGATCGCGTTGGGGACGGGCGGGCCGAAAGACCCCGGGATGCTGGCGGGGCAAGCGGAGGTTGTGGCCGATTTTCCGGGGTGGGATGTGGCGATGGCCCGCGACTATGAGGCGGTTCTGGCCGAAGGCGCGCGCCATGTAGGCCGGTCCATGCTGGTCGATGTGATCCTGCGCTGGCCGGGGGTTTCCGAGGCGGTGGCGGCGGGCTAGGATCAGACGCATGAGACGCATGATTGCACTTGCCTTGGCCACCCTTGCCACCCCTGCCGGGGCGCATCCCCATATCTTCATCGACACCGGCATCGAGGTGATTTTCGACGCCGAGGGGCGGGCGGCGAAGGTGCGCGTGACCTGGGCCTATGACGATTTCTATTCGATGGTGATGATCGAGGACCGCAAGCTTGACGCCGATCACGACGGGGTGCTGACCCCGGCGGAAGAGGCGGCGCTGTCGGGGTTCGACATGGGCTGGGATGCCGATTACGAGGGCGATCTTTTCGTGCTGGTGGGCGCGGATCAGGTGCCCGTGCATCTGGGGCGGCCATCGGACTGGACGGCGCGGGTCGAGGGTGGCCGCATCATCTCGACCCACGTGCGGGCATTCGATGTGGCTGTGGCGCGGGGCGCGCCGGTGGTGATCCAGGTCTATGATCCGGGCTATTATTCGGCCTACCGGATCGACGGTGTGCCGCTGCTGACCGGGGCGCCCGAGGGGTGCCTTGCCGAGGTGTTCGAGCCCGATCTTGATGCCGCGAGCGAGGCCTTGCAGGCGGCGGTGGCGGAATACACCGCCGACCAGTCGCTGGAGCAGGATTTCCCGGCGGTGGGCGCCTCTTTTGCCGATGAGGTGCGGGTGACATGCCCGGGCGCCTGACGCGGGGGCTGATGCTGGCGGGATTGGTGGCGGCGCTGCCGGTGCTGGTGCTGTGGGCGACGGGCAGCCTGACGGGCCTTGCGCACTGGGCGGCCGAGGGGCAGCGCGAGGCGCAGAACGCACTGGCGCGCGCGATCCGCGCCTTGCGGACGGGCGAGGCGGGGGCATTGCTGGCCCTTATGGGGCTGGCCTTTGCCTATGGCGTGTTTCATGCGGTGGGGCCGGGGCACGGCAAGGTGCTGATCGGCGGTTACGGGATGGCGCGGCGCGTGCGGCTTTTGCCGCTTGCGGCGCTGGCGCTGGCCTCATCGCTGGCGCAGGCGGCTGTGGCGGTGGCACTGGTCTATGCGGGTGTGCTGATCTTCGACTGGACGCGCGAGCGGATGGTGGGCATGGCGGAAGGCGCGATGCTGGCGGCAAGCCATCTGGCGGTGGCGGCGATCGGGCTGTGGCTCGCGTGGCGCGGATGGCGGCGGCTGGCGGCGCAGGCCCGCGACCGCCACCACCCTCACCACCATGACGAACACTGTGGTCACGCCCATGGCCCGAGCGCCGAGGATGTGGCGCGGGTGACAAGCCCGCGTGCCGCATTGGCGCTGATCGCCGGGGTGGCGGCGCGGCCCTGCACGGGGGCGCTGTTCCTGCTGGTGCTGACCTGGCAGATGGGGATCGGGGCCGCCGGGATCGCGGGCGCGTTTGCCATGGGCCTTGGCACCGCTTTTGTCACCGTTGCGGTGGCAGGCCTGTCGGTCTGGGCGCGCGAGGGTGCGCTGGCTGCGCTCAGCGATGGCTGGGTCGCGCGGGCGCTGCCGGTGCTGGAACTGGCCGTGGGGCTGGTGATTGCCGCCGTGTCGATCAGCCTGTGGCGCGGGATGGTTTGATCCCCTTGCCTTAACCGCGTGGCGCGGGTAAGGCCCACGCCATGGCACAGGTGATGATCCAGACGGCCCCGCTTCCGGCGGCAGGCCATGCCCGCGCGACGCTGGCGCTGGGGCTGCCGCTGATCGGCAGCCACCTGGCGCAGATCGGCCTGCACGTCACCGATACGATCATGCTGGGCTGGTACGGTGTGCTGCCGCTGGCGGCGGGCGTGCTGGGGGCCACCACGTTCTTTATCCTCTTCATCCTTGGCGCGGGCTTCGCCAAGGCCGTGATGCCGCTTGTGGCCTCGGCCATGGGAAAGGGCGACGAGGTGCAGGTGCGCCGCGTCACGCGGATGGGGCTGTGGCTGTCGATCCTGTTCGGCATCGCGATCTACCCGGTCTTCTGGTGGGGCGAGAGCCTGCTCTTGCTTCTGGGGCAGGCGCCGGATGTGGCCGCACTGGCGGGGCGTTACATGCAGATTGCGGGCTTCGGCATGATCCCCGCGCTGCTTGTGATGACGCTGAAAAGCTATCTGGCCGCGCTGGGGCGCACGCAGGTGCAGCTTTGGGTCACGCTGGCGGCGGTAGGGCTGAACGCCTGCCTGAACTGGGCGCTGATCTTCGGCAACTGGGGCGCGCCGGAATGGGGCGTGGCGGGGTCTGCGGTGGCCACGGTTTCGGTGCAGATTTTCACCATCCTCGTGCTTGTGGCCTATGCCGCGCTGCTGCCATCGCTGCGGCGGTTCCAGATGTTCGTGCGGTTCTGGCGGCCCGACTGGCATGCCATGCGCGAGGTGTTTCGGCTTGGCTGGCCCATGGGCCTGACGGGTCTGGCGGAGGGCAGCCTGTTTCAGGCGACGGCCCTGATGATGGGCTGGATCGGCACGGTAGAGCTTGCCGCGCACGGGATCGCGCTGGAGGTGACGGCGGTGACGTTCATGATCCACGCGGGCCTGTCGAACGCCACGACAGTGCGCACGGGCCGCGCCTTCGGGGCGGGCGATGCGGCGAGTTTGCGCCTTGGGGCGCTGGTGGCGATTGCCATGTCGGTGGCGTTCGCACTGGTCACGGTTGCGGTATTCGTGACCATGCCGGAGCCGATCATCGGGCTCTTCCTCGATCTTGCCAATCCGCAGGCGGTGGCGATCATCGCCTATGGCAGCGTGTTGCTGTTCGTTTCTGGCCTGTTCCAGATGGCTGATGCGATGCAGGTGATGGCGCTGGGGCTGCTGGCGGGGGTGCAGGATACGCGGGTGCCGATGTGGCTGGCCACGATCAGCTACTGGCTGATCGGCATTCCGGCGAGCTATATCCTCGCGTTCCCGATGGGGCTTGGCGGGCCGGGGCTGTGGCTTGGCCTTGTGATCGGGTTGACGGTGGCAGCGGCGCTGCTGATGGGGCGGTTCTGGCGGCTTGCGCCGCGCTGAGGCTGAGGATCGGGCGCCTCCCCTCCCCCTCTGCGGGGAGTGGCCGGGGGTGGGGCAACCGGTGCGACAGGGGCCGACGCTTCCACAGCGCCCTTTCCCTATCCATCCCCCACGAAGGGGGGAGGGGGATGCTACCCGGCGTACCCTTCGACGATCACGATGTCGGCCTGCGAGACGGGGTCGCGCAGGGCCTTTGCCGCTTGATAGGCGGGATCGGCATAGCAGGCCCGTGCCGCCTCGATGCTGGGAAACTCGATCACCACGGTGCGCGGGCGGGCCGACCCTTCGACCACCTCGGCCGCGCCGCCGCGCACCACGAACCGCGCGCCATGGCGGGCCAACGGTTCGGCATTGGCGGCCTGATAGGCCTTGTACGCCTCGGCGTCGGTCACGGTGCCATGGGCGATCCAGTATCCTTTTGGCATGTCAGTCCTTCTTTGGTGGGGCGATCCGGCCGTGCGAGACCGGCACCGCGTTACCGCCGATGCGAACGGCGACAAGGGCACCCTGCGCGACCGTGACGGTCAGGGCAAGGCGGCTCGGGCGTCCCATCTCGACGCCCTGCGACAGGGTGAAGTGGTTTTCCCCCTCGCCAAGAGCACCTGCCGCCAGCAGGTTCGCCGACAGGATGGCGGTGGCCGAGCCTGTGGCGGGGTCTTCGGGGATACCGGCAGTGGGCGAGAACAGGCGGGCGGCAACGTCGGTGTCCGTGCCTTGGGTGTAGAGGTAGGCGCTGTCCACCCCGGCACCCGCCATCAGCGTTGACCATGCCGGTTCCTGCGGGCGCGCGGCAGCCAGGGCCGCGCCATCCGCCACCGGGGCGTAGAGAAACCGGGGGCCACCCTGCCAGACGCCGGGGCGATGCGTGCCAAAGCCGATCTGGCCCGTGCGAAGGCCAAGGGCGGCGGCGATTTCGGTGCCATCGGCCCGGCCCGGCGCGGCATGGGGGATGACCGGGGCGGTGAAGGTGCCATGCGTCAGCCCGTGCGCACGGGTCAGGTGGACGGGGACAATGCCTGCCTCTTCCTCAAGCGTGATTTCGGCCTGCCAATCGCCATCGCCATGCGCAAGCCCGGCCAGCAGGACCGCGCAGCCCAGCGTCGGGTGCCCGGCAAAGGGAATCTCGGCGGTGGGAAAGAAGATGCGGACGCGGGCCGTATGTGCGGGGTCGCGGGGGGCCATGACGAAGATCGTCTCGGACAGGTTGAATTCGCGCGCCATCGTCTGCATCTGGCGCGTGGTCAGGCCGTCGGCCCCCAAGACCACCGCCAGCGGGTTGCCGGTATAGGGCCGGTCGGTAAAGACGTCGAGCGTGTGGAAGGTCAGCATGTGGCGGCCCTGATGGCGGCAGCCACTTCGGCGGTGATGCGATCAAAACCGAAGGGCGCGTTGACGGTGAAAAGGCCCGATCCTTCCATCCGGTGGCCGGGGCGGATGGGGGGGAAGCGGACCTCGTGCCGGTGGGCATCCGGAAATGCGGCCTCCAGTGCCGCCAGCATGGATGTGTGGGTCCGCGCGGCAAGAAGGGGATACCAGAGCATGAGGATCCCCACATTCCATTTGCGGTGAAGGGCTGCCATCAGTTTTGGGATTGTGGTGTAATCGTCCTTCACCTCCCACGACGGATCGATCAGCATCAGCCCGCGCCGGGGGGTCGGCGGGGTGAGCGCCAGCGCTTGCGACGGGCCATCTGCCCGGTGGATATGCGCGCCCCAAGGCAGCATCGCATGCGCGAGGGCCGTCGCCTCCTGCGGGTGAAGTTCGCACAGGTGGAGGGTGTCGGTATCGCGCAGGGAAAGCGCCGCGATCATGGGCGAGCCGGGGTAGGCATCGGCCCCGGCTTGCGCGCGGGCTTCGGACAGGCGCTGGCGGTAGGGGTGCGCGGGGGAAAGATGGCTTTCCACCCGGCGGACGCCGCCCGCAGCCTCGCCCGTCTTCAATGCCTCGGGGGCCGCGAGATCATAGAGCGCGCGGCCCGCGTGGGTTTCGATATAGCTGACCGGTTTGTCCTTTTGCGTGAGGTAGGCAAGCACGGCCGCCAGAACGGCGTGCTTGTGGACATCGGCAAGGTTTCCGGCGTGGAACTGGTGTTGGTAGGACAGCATCCCTCAGGCGTAAGCCGGGATGCGGGGGTGGGCAAGGGTCAGAAAATACCCGAGACGTAGAGAAGAACGATCACGACGACGGGGACGCCGAGAAACCAGGCGATGAGACCTTTCATGGCAATATCCTTGATTGGGAGGGGTCAGATGCGACCCATGAGGACGAGAATGAGGACGATGACGAGCACGAGGCCAACACCGCCCGTCGGGCCGTAGCCCCAGGCGCGCGAATGGCCCCAGGTCGGCAGGGCGCCGACAAGTGCGAGAATAAGGAGGATGACGAGGATTGTGCCGATGGTCATGCGCTGGCCCTTTTGCGGTACGGCGCCGGGTTTGGCGCAGTCTGGCAAGGGAACGCGGGCCGGGGCAGAACGGTTCCCCCCGGCTGGTACAGCACATGTGTTAGGGTCGGAATGCCACTTTGAAACAGCAGCTTAAGGTTGCGCAGAAAGGATTTCCTAACCCCCCTCTTCCTACCGCAGATGGCGCGTGATCTCGTCCTTCAGATGCGCGCGTTCGCGTCTGAGACGCGTCTCTTCCGCTTCGGACACAGGCTCTGACCGGTCCTCGGCGCGGTGAACGGCGCGGTTGATGGCGTGGTAGCGGTCGGTCAGGGTGCGGAAATGCGCGTCGGTTTCGCGCAAGGCGTGGATGCGGTCAGCCTCGGCCGGGAAATCGGCGGCGAGTTCATGGGGCGCGGACATGGGCAGGCTCCTTCCGGGATGGGTACCGGGGGAGGGTGCCACGGGCCGGGGTGGGGGGCGTTGATGTGGATCAACCGTCCTGTTCGAGGTGGTTCAGGATGGCGGGGTTCCAGTAGCGGATGGTGATGGTGCCACGCAGGCCTGCCGTCGTTGCGGGGTCCGCGTCGATCAGGGCGCGGGCGGCGGCGCGGGTGGGGGCCTCGACGATCAGAAGGCTGCCGATGGGGGTGAGGCCGTCATCCGTCCGCAGGCTGCCCGCGGCAAGGATGCGGTCCTTGATGGAGAGCTCATAGGCCCAGTGGGCGGCCATCAGGCCCTTGTCGGCCCGCAGGCGGGCGGCATCGGGCGCGTCTTCGGCAGTGATCATCCAGGCCATCGTTCCCCCTCAGACGAGCAGTTGCCCGCGAAACCCGCGCGCAGCGTAATAGCTATCCGCCCCGTTGTGATAGGTGAAAACGGTATCGTACCGCCGGTCGCAGAAGAGCGCACCGCCGAGGGCGCGGATCGGGGTGGGGGTGGCGATCCAGCTGGAGGTCTTGCGGTCGAAGGGGCCGAGGGTCTGGAGGTGGCGGTATTCGGCTTCGGTCAGCATCTCGATCCCCATGGCGGAGGCAAGCGCCATGGCGCTGCCCTTCGGCCTGTTCTCCTTGCGGGCGTTCAGCGCGGTGTCGTCGTAGCAGAGGGACCGGCGGCCGGCTGGGCTTTCGGCGGAGCAATCGGTGAAGATGATGCGACCGTCAGGGGTGACGCCGGTGACGTCCGGCTCCCCCCCGGTTCGCTCCATTTCCGTCAGGGCGCGGAGGGCGGTGTCGGTGAGGCGAGGCTCGACGTCGGCCCAGGTGAGGGTGGGGTGGCGGTGGGGGTTCTGGGTGAAGCGGAGGAGGAGGGGGTTCATTGGTGTGCTCTTGCCCATGGTGCGCTGAAGCGCACCCTACGGTCGGGGTGGTGCTGGTAACGCTCCGTTAACGAAGATCGGCGACGCAAGGCGCATGTCGGAGTATCGCCGCCCTCGCGTGCCTGGAGCAACCGTGTTCTTCACGGTGCTTCTGGCCGACCGAGGAACGGAGCTACTGGTGGCCGAAATCGGGCGGTTGCGCGAGGCGGTGGCGGCGGTCCGGGCGGATAGGCCATTTGCGATCGATGCCTTCGTCGTTCTGCCGGATCACTTGCATGCGGTGTGGACGCCGCCGGAAGGCGATGGCGATTATGCGACCCGATGGGCCGCGATCAAGGCGAGGTTCTCGCGTGACTTGCAGGGCGGCCGTCTCCGCGCAAGTCACGAAATCCGCCGAGAAAAGGGCATCTGGCAACGCCGCTTCTGGGAGCATCACATCAGGGATGCCGCCGATCTGTCGGCGCATATCCGGTATTGCTGGGCGAACCCCGTCAAGCATGGCTTGACCGCCCGCCCGTTGGATTGGCCCCATTCGTCTATTCATCGAGACATCAGGCTCGGGCGTGTCGATGCACAGTGGGCCGACGCCGTGCCGGACGGCTTGTTCGGGGAGTAGGGTGCGCTTCAGCGCACCATTGGCGTATGCGACGGCCGGAAAATGGTGCGCTGAAGCGCACCCTACTTTTGCTTACGCATTTTCTTCGGGGAATAAAGTGATTGACGAGTCGCCAGCTCTCAAAGAAATGCAATCAATGTGGGTCAATGGAACCTTTTCTCGCTCTGGAGATTTCCCCTATGCTGCGGTCTGCCGGATTTTTGCTGTTTCCAGTGTTTCTCCTTTCGTGCGTGTCAAGTGAACCTTCGACAGAGGATATCCGGGCCCGGCTCCTCGTATCGTATGACCAGGGAAAGCCCGTCTATGCGACGAGAAACGACAGGGTCATCAACTATCAAATTCACATAGACAAAGCAGCGGAGAAAAATGTTCGCTGGTTTCGGCTTGCCTGTCCGGATGGTTACAAGATCCTAAAGGTTGAAAAAACAAGCTCTTACGCATATTTTAACTCCTCCACACGCATGACCGCCAATGTCATCGACATCGAAACAAGGTTCACCTGTAAATAGCGAATGCTGTGCCCGCGAGCGGGGCGGGTGCAGCCCACCATTTGCGACAAGTAGCGGGGTGCACCTCCCTACGCCATCCGGCACGGAACAGCCGTCAGTGATTGCCCTCTCACCTCGAAAACCGCTTGTACTTCACCCGCTTCGGCTCCAGCGCGTCAGGCCCCAACCGCCTCACCTTGTCCTGCTCATAGGCCTCGAAGTTCCCTTCGAACCATTCCACATGGGCATCCCCCTCGAACGCGAGGATATGCGTGCAGAGCCGGTCGAGGAAAAACCGGTCGTGGCTGATTATGATGGCGCAGCCGGCGAAATCTTCGATGGCGGCTTCGAGCGCCTGCAGGGTTTCCACGTCGAGGTCGTTGGTCGGTTCGTCGAGCAAAAGCACGTTGCCGCCCGAGCGCAGGAGTTTGGCCATGTGGACGCGGTTGCGTTCGCCGCCTGACAGAAGGCCCACCTTTTTCTGCTGGTCGGTGCCCTTGAAGTTGAAGGCCCCGGCATAGACGCGGGAGTTCATTTCGAAATCGCCCAAGTGGATGATCTCGGCGCCGCCGGAGATTTCCTCCCACGCGGTCTTGGCCGGGTCCAGCGCGTCGCGGCTCTGGTCGACATAGGCCAGTTGCACGGTGTCGCCCAAGACGATGGTGCCCTCATCGGGTTTTTCGTCGCCGGTGATCATGCGGAAAAGGGTGGATTTGCCCGCGCCGTTGGGGCCGATGACGCCGACGATGGCACCGGGCGGGACGGTAAAGGTAAGGTCTTCGATCAGAAGCTTGTCGCCCATGTGTTTCTTGAGGCCCACAACCTCGATCACCTTGTTGCCGAGGCGTTCGCCGTTGGGGATGATGATCTGGCTGACGGCGGCGCGTTCGCGGACGGTCTGGCCGGCCATCTGGTTGTAGCGCTCGATCCGGGCCTTGCCCTTGGCCTGACGGGCCTTGGCGCCCGAGCGGATCCATTCGAGTTCCTTTTCCAGCGCCTTCTGCTTGGATTTGTCCTCGCGCGCTTCCTGCTGCATCCGCTTGGCCTTCTGGTCGAGCCATGCGGAATAGTTGCCCTCGTAGGGGATGCCGCGGCCACGGTCGAGTTCCAGGATCCAGCCGGTGATGTCGTCGAGGAAGTAGCGGTCGTGGGTGACGCAAAGGATGGTGCCCCGGTAGTCGATCAGGTGCTTTTGCAGCCAGGCGATGCTTTCGGCATCCAGGTGGTTGGTGGGTTCGTCCAGAAGCAGCATGTCGGGCTTCTCGAGGAGGAGGCGGCAGAGCGCCACGCGGCGACGCTCGCCCCCCGAGAGGGTATCGACGTTGGCATCATCGGCGGGGCAGCGCAGGGCATCCATGGCGACGCCGACGGTGGCCTCAAGCTCCCACAGGTTCTGGGCGTCTATCTGGTCCTGCAGGGCGGCCATCTCGTCCGCCGTCTCGTCCGAGTAGTTCATGGCGAGGTCGTTGTAGCGTTCGAGGATCGCGGTCTGCTTGGCCACGCCCAGCATCACGTTGCCCTTCACGTCGAGCGTGGGGTCAAGCTGGGGTTCCTGCGCGAGATAGCCGACCTTGGCGCCCTTGGCGGCCCAGGCCTCGCCTTTGAAGTCGGTATCCTGGCCCGCCATGATGCGCAGGAGGGTGGACTTGCCAGAGCCGTTGACGCCGACGACGCCGATCTTGACGCCGGGCAGGAAGTTCAGGTGGATGTTTTCAAAGCACTTCTTGCCGCCCGGATAGGTCTTGGACACGCCTTCCATGTGATAGACGTACTGATAGGCGGCCATGGCAATGCTCCGGGGTTGGTGGACGGGGGTGTTCTACCGGGCATCGGGGGGGCGGGCAACGCCTATCGAAGGGTGACGGGCTGGCCGTGGGGTGTGGCCCTGTAGGCATCTTCCCAGGCGGACTTGCGGGTGGCGAGGTCTGGCGCCGGGAGGGGTGTGAGGGATTCTAGGGCCGCGAGGGCGGCGGTGTAGTAGGTGGCTTCGGTATCGGGTTCGCCCGCGGCTTCGGCGGCGGCGAGGGCGGCGCCGAGGGCTTGTGCCCACGCGGGCGCGGTGAAGTGGCCCGCGCGGATCATGGCATCGGCAAGGGCCAGCGTTTCGGCCATCCATTGTTCGGGAAAGACAGGTGCCACGGGGGTGAGGGGATCGTCAGGGGGCTGCAAGGTAGGGTTCCCACAGATCGAGGGTGACGGTATCGCGCGGGTCGCCGCTGCCCCAAAGCTCGGGCGCGGTGAAGGAGACGGTGTAGAGGTGTTCGGGCACCTCTGCGCCCTCTGCGCCCTTGTCGGCAAAGATGTGCGCGCCGTGGTGGGCGATGACGGTCCCGCTGCGGCTGCGGGCATAGGCGGGCAGGCGGGTGTGGCCGGGTACGGGATGGCGCAGCGTCCGGACCGTATCGCCCACTGCAAAACGCGCGGGGCTGGTCGCAGGGCGCGCGAAACTGCGGCAGGTGGTGCGGAGGCGGGCCAGCATGGCGTCGAGATCGCGGGGGGGCGCGGCGGGGGCGGGCCGTTCCACATGGCCCGCGACAGCCTCATCCGCCGTGAAGACGCCGCGGGCGATCAGTTGCACGAGGTCGTTGAAGTTCCATTTCGCGAAGTAGGGCAGGGCGAGATAGGCGGCGGGCGGCATCGTTTCCATCGTTGCGCGCCAGTTGTCGATCATCACGCCGGGGATATCGATGGTTTTGGAAAGCGCCCACTGGCGCCGTTCCCAATCGTGGCGGAAGCCGGGGGCCTCTACATCGATCGGGCCGAAACCTTCCTTGCCGCCAAGATCGTGCGGGCCATCCATCATGCCACCTTCAGGTCGCGGTCGGTGCCGATCATCGCGTTGCGGGTGACGAGGGCGGCAAGCTGATCTTCGCTGAAGCCTTCGGTGCCGGGGGGGCGTTCGGGTACGACGAGGTAGCGCAGTTCGGCCGTGCTGTCCCAGACGCGGACGGCCACATCGGGGCCGAGGGTCACGCCGAATTCGGCCAGAACGGCGCGGGGTTCGCAGACGGCCCGGGCACGGTAGGCGGTGGAGCGGTACCAGATCGGCGACATCCCGAGAAGCCCGAAGGGATAGCACGAGCAGAGCGTGCAGACGATCAGGTTGTGCGTGTCGGCTGTGTTCGCCACCGCCTGCAGATGGCCGGTGCCGTGGCCGTGAAAGCCCATCTCTTCCACCACCTCGGCGGCATTGGCAAAGAGACGCGCGCGAAACCCTTCGTCGAGCCAGGAACGCGCGACGACACGGGCGCCCCGCATCGGCCCGACCTTTTCGGAGTAAAGCTCGATCCAGGCGTCCAGCGTTTCGCGTGCCACAAGGCCACGCTCGACCACGAGGCTTTCCAGCGCCTTGACGCGCAGGGCGGGGTCGGAGGGCATGTGGCTTTGCAGATGCCGGTGGAGATCGGCGGCAGTGGCGTGGTCGGGGTGATCGTGGGGCATGGCAGGCCTCCCTTCGCGGGGAGCGTGGCGGGGAGGGGGCGGGGCGTCAAGGGGGACAATGCGCGGGCGACCGTCGGGCGGCGCCTATCCCGCTGACCCCTCAGCACGATGGGGAGGCACCCCTTTTGCAGGTGCGGCGGTCAGGCGGGTGGGGCGTCGGGGAGGCCTGCCTTGCGCAGGCCGTCGCGCAGGTGATCGAGGTCTGCCGTGCCACGGAAGGGCAGCCGGTCCGCGTCTTGCACTGATGCAGCGGGGAAAACGGCGCGGTAATCCTGCAGGGCCGCGCGTGTATCGTCGGAGCGGTCAAGCTGCCCCAGCGCCGCGATGCGGTAGAGGTGGCCGAGGTACCAGTTGCGGTTCAACCGGATCGATTTCATCGCGGTGGCCGCCGCACCCGTGTAGTCGCCGGTGAGGTAAAGGCCGAGGGCGAGGCCCGAATAGCGAAAGAAGATGCTGGGGTTCAGCGGGTCCGAGCGTATGGCGTCTTCGTTGCAGGCGATCCCTTCGGCCGCCCGGCCGACATAGCAGAGCACCGTTCCGAGGCTGCCACGGCCGGTGGAGTAATTGGGTGCGATCTCTGTCACCCGTTCAAGCTCGGCGATGGCCCGTTCGTGCTGGTGCCGGGCCGCGAGGGAAAGGCCGAGCGCCCAGTGGGCGTATTCGTCGCCGGGGTCGAGCCGCACGGCGCGTTCGGCCAGCGCCAGCGCCTCGTCCAGCGTGGCATCGTAATCGGGAGCGATGCGCATATGGGCGAAGTGGTAGACGGCGATGGCCTTGCAGCGCCAGGCGGGGCCGTAGGTTTCATCAAGGGCGATGGCCTGTTCGGCGATCCGCTTGGCCTCGGCCAGCGAGTCCGGCGTGAGCGCGTAGATGCAGAACATCGCGCGGGTGACGAGGCCCCAGGTGCCGATCTCGGGGCGGTTGGTGGCCTGGTAAAGCGTGCCTTCGGCAAGCCGGATCTGGGTTTGCGTGGTGGCGACGACGTTGCGCGTGATCTCGTCCTGCAGATCGAAGATCTCGATCAGGTCGCGGTCGTATTTGTCGGCCCAGATCGGGTGGCCGGTGGTGGCGTCGACAAGCTGGGCCGAGATGCGGACGCGGGGGCCCGATTTGCGGATGCTGCCTTCAAGGACGTAGCGGACACCGAGATCGCGCGCCACATCCTTGACCGGGACGGTGCGGCCCTTGTAGGCGAAGGCGGAATTTCGGGCGATGACGAAGATATCGCGCACGCGCGAGAGGCCAGTGATGAGGTCTTCGGTCAGCCCGTCGGTGAGGTATTCCTGCTCGGGGTCGCCGCTGAGATTGGCGAAGGGCAGGACGGCGACGGAAGGTTTGCTGGGCAGGGCAAGGGGCTCGGCGCGGGGGGCGGCGGTTCCCGAAACGCGGTAGACGCGCTGGGGCAGGGCGATGTTCTTGAGGCTGCGCTCGCCCATATCCTCGAACGCGGCGTCGATCTTGCCCGCAACCTCGGCCATGACCTTGGCCGAGACGCAAAGGCCGCCGGGATCGGCGATGCCCTCCAGCCGGGCGGCAAGGTTCACGCCGTCGCCGTAAAGATCGCTGCCCTCGACGATGACATCGCCAAGGTTGATGCCGATGCGCAGGGTGATGTGGCGGGAGGGCGGGCCGTCATTGGCAGCGGCAAAGCCCCGCTGGAGGGCCAGGCCGCACTGGACGGCATCGACGGCGCTGGCGAATTCCACCAGCACACCGTCGCCCATCAGCTTGACCACGCGGCCCTTGTGACGGGCGACGGTGGGGGCAAGGATATCGCTGCGGCGCGCCTTGAGTGCGGCAAGGGTGCCCGCTTCGTTTTCCTGCATCATGCGGGAAAAGCCCACGACATCGGCGGCCAGGATCGCGGCGAGGCGGCGCTGGACGCGGGCTTCGGTCATGTCGTCATGATTCCCCAAGGTGTTCTGTGCGCGACGGTATGGGATGGTGGCTTGGGTGTCTATGCGGGGCCGGCAAGGGACTTGCCGAACCAGTGGTGGGCATAGGGATTGTCGTTGTAGCGCGCGATATCGGCCCAGCCGTGGCGGCGGTAGAAGCCGATCGCCTCGTGCAGCACGCGGTTGGTATCAAGCTGAAGGCGGGTATAGCCGAGCGTTCGGGCCGCGGCCTCGATCTCGGCCATCAGGCGGGTGGCAAGGCCCTGGCCGCGCGCCTCGGGGCTGACGTAGAGGCGCTTCACCTCGGCCGTGCCGCTGCCGGCGCCGGAGAGGGCGACGCATCCGACGGCCGCATCCCCGCGCCAGGCCAGCAGGAACGTGCCGCGCGGGGGGCGCATGGCGCCGGGGTCGGGATCGGGGGCTGCGGCCACATCGAAGCCTTCGGGGAAGCGGTCGTTCAGCACGGCGTAATAGGCGGAAAGGCAGGCACGGGCCTGCGGGTCGAGCGGATCGGCGGTGGCAATGGTGATGGCGGTCATGGAGGCGAGGCTAGAAGCGGTGCTGACCGGCTGCAAGCGGGTGCGTTGACAGCCGGGGGGCGCGTCGGCAGAACGGGGCGTTCGGTAGGAGCGGCAGATGCGACAGGGTTGGCCCAAGGCCACGCGCGGGATGGTGGTGGGCCTGTTGGGCGGGTCGTTCGATCCGGCCCATGCGGGCCACGTGCACATCACCCGCGAGGCGCTGAAGCGGTTCGGGCTGGACCGGGTGTGGTGGCTTGTCAGCCCCGGCAATCCGCTTAAGGCGCACGGGCCTGCGCCGCTGGCCGACCGGATGGCGCGGGCGCGGGGCATCATGCAGCATCCCCGCGTGGTGGTGACGGATATCGAGGCGCAGCTTGGCACGCGCTACACCGCTGAAACGCTTGGCCTTTTGCAGGCGCATTATCCGGGGGTGCGCTTCGTCTGGCTGATGGGGGCCGACAATCTGGTGCAGTTCCACCGCTGGGACCGCTGGGCCGAGATCATGCAAACCGTGCCGGTGGGTGTGCTGGCGCGACCGGGCGCGCGGGTGCGGGCGGGGCTGTCGCCCGCCGCACGGGCCTTTGGCGGCGCGCGGGTCGATGCGGCGCGCGCTTTGGCACGCATGGATGCCCCGGCCTGGTGCCATGTGGACCTGCCGATGCGGGATCTGTCGTCCTCGGCGATCCGGGCGCGCGGCGAGTGGCGGCGATAGGAGAGCGGGCTGTCGGCCTGCTTGGCCTGCGGCCTTACCCCCGAGGATCGTTTTGCACGGAAGAAGCCGTAGGATCGCGTGCCGTCAGGGGACGAGGCGCGGGGCCGGGCCGAGGGGGAAGAGGCCAAAGCTGATCCGGCCATTGGCGAAGGTCAGGGGAAGGTCGATGCGGTCGGGCGTTCCGGCGGCGGTGGCGGCACGGGACGCAAGCTCGCTTGCCGTGGAAAGCTGGTCGGGGGACAGAAGCCCGGCGGCGGCGGCCAGATCGAGCGCGGCCTGCCAGCCGGTCAGCGACAGCGCGAGGCGGCCTTCGGCATAGCCTTCGGCATCGGCGGCGAGGTTGCCCGTGGCACTGGCCCTGATAGGGCCCCACGTGAGGGCCGCCTCTGCGATGTCGAGGCCAGACAGGGCGGGGCGCGTCTCGCCGGCAAAGCGGTCAAGCGGGGCGGTGAAGGTGAGGCGCGCGCGCAGGCGCAGCGCCTCGGCCATATGCGGCAGGGTGGTGCGGGCAGGCAGGGCGGCGAGGAAGCCCGGATCGGGAGCAAGGCCCAGCGCCTCGATCCCAAGGCTGTAGATGTTGGCGTCATCCCCCTCTGTCGCGAAGGCGAGGCGCATGCTGGCAAGGCCGGTGGTTCCACCGTCATCCGTGCGCAGGGACAGGGCATCGGCGGTCAGCCCGATCTGTGCCAGCGGCAGGGCGCTTGATGGGGTGACGCGCAGGCTGGCCTGAAAGCGCGTGCTGTCGAGCGTGGCGCTGCCTTGCGGTGTATTGATCCGCTGGCCGGGGGGCAGCGAGGCGATCACGTGCCAGGGTTTGTAGATCAGCGTATCCACCTCGGCGAAGGGGGCTTGCCAGGTGATCCCGGTGACGGGATCGCCAAAGCGCGGGTCTGCCACGCGCAAGTCGAGCCGGTTGGGAAAGCCCTGCACCGCGACATCGGAAGCCTGAACGCGCGGGCCATCGGCGGGTTGTGCGGCAAGCCAGCCTTCGGTGCCCTTGAGGATGGCGCGCGAGGCCACGACCCAAACGCCACCCCAGAGAAGGGCCACGATGGACACCACCCAGATCATTGCCCGCATCGCCGCCCCTTTCCCTTGCCCGCGCCATGGTCTTATGTCGCGCGATGGAAAAGGGCCAGTCGGGCGCGATGACGCAATTGTGGGTTTTCGGCTACGGGTCGCTGATCTGGAACCCGGAGTTTCCGGTGGCCGAGCAGCGGCTTGCGCGGCTGGAGGGATGGCACCGCAGTTTCTGCATGCGCTCGATCCACCACCGGGGCAGCGAGGCGGAGCCGGGCCTTGTGCTGGCGCTGGACCGGGCGGAGGGGGCGATCTGCGACGGGGTGGCGTTTCGCGTGGCGCCGGGCGCCGAGGAAGCCACGCTGGCGGCGCTGCGTGCGCGGGAACTGATCTCGTCTGCCTATGTCGAGCACCGGCTGGCGGTGACGGTGCAGGCCGAAAGGCTGGAGGCGCTGACCTATGTGATCGAGCGCGACCACGTGCAGTATTGCGGCGGGCTGCCGCTGGAAGAACAGGCACAGATCATCGCGCGCGCAACCGGGGGGCGAGGGCCGAACCGCGATTATCTTTACGCCACGGCCGAGCATCTGGCATCGCTTGGCATCGCCGATCCCGATCTTGAATGGCTGGCTGGGCGGGTGAAGGAAATCAGTCACCTGTGACACCCGCGCGCCGCTTTGGCGGTTGGCAGGCGCATGGCCCCGCCCTATTGTGCCGGTGGGCGCGGAAAGAGGGGCACCGGCAGGCATGAACCGCAGTGTGGCCACGGCAGGGCCGTCCTTTACCCAGCCGGTGCGGCAGATCGTGCTGATGCTGGGGGTGCTCGCGCTGGTGATCAGCGGCGCGTTCGTCGCGGCCCCCGTGGTGCAAAGCGTGTTCCGCGCCAACGTGTATCTGAACGGCTTTATCCTTGGGGTCTTCACGCTTGGGGTGCTGGCCTGTTTCTGGCAGGTCGTGCAGCTTGCCATTTCGGTCAACTGGATCCGCTGGATGTCGCGGCAGGGACCGGGGGGCGAACTGGCCGACCCGCCGAGCCTTCTTGCCCCGCTTGCGGCGCTTCTGCGATCGCGCGGGGCGCAGATGCAGATCTCGGCCACATCGCAGCGGTCGATCCTTGATTCGGTGGGCACACGGATCGACGAGGCGCGGGATATCACGCGGTATCTGACGAACCTTCTGGTGTTTCTGGGGCTTCTGGGCACGTTCTGGGGCCTTGCCACCACCGTACCCGCGATGGTGGAGACGATCCGCAACCTGACCCCGCAGGAGGGCGAGACGGGGATCGAGATGTTCGGCAAGCTGATGCGGGGCCTCGAATCGCAGCTTGGCGGGATTGGCACGGCGTTTTCATCCTCGCTGCTGGGCCTTGCCGGATCGCTGGTGATCGGGCTTCTGGAGCTGTTTGCGGGCCACGGGCAAAACCGGTTCTACCGCGAGCTTGAGGAATGGACGGCCACGATCACCCGTTTCGGCTTTAGCGCAACCGAGAGCGAGGGTGGTGGTTCGGGCGGTGACACGGGCGCGCTTGCGGGGGTGCTGGACCAGTTGGCGACCGAGTTGCAGGCGCAATCGGCGGCCAATATTGCGGCGCTGAAATCGGCGGATGCGGGGCGCGTGGCGCTGGAGGCGCGCATTTCGGCGCTGACCGACGCGGTGCAGGCGCTGGCCGCGCGGGGTGCGGTGCAGGCGGGCGAGGCCGAGGCGCAGACGGTTCTGCTGACGCGGATGGTGCAGGGCCAGCAGGACCTGCGCACCACGCTTGCGGGCCCCGAGGGCGGGCTGCATACGGAAGCGGAAAATCGCATGCGCCTGCGGTCCATCGATGTGCAGCTTTTGCGCATTCTGGAAGAACTGAGCGCGGGGCGGCAGGAAAGCCTGGCGGATCTGCGGTCTGACCTTGCCGGGCTGACCACGGCGATACGGCAGCTTTCGCGCGGGCAACCCGCGGCGCGGAGCTAGGCCGGTGGCGCTGTCGCGGCGGGGCAGCACGCGGGGCGAGGCACCGATCTGGCCCGGCTTCGTGGATGCGATGACGTCGCTTCTGCTGGTGCTGCTGTTCGTGCTGACGATCTTCATGATGGTGCAGTCGGTGCTGCGCGAGACCATCGATACGCAAGGCAGCGAGTTGGATGCGCTGAATGCGCAGGTGGCGGAACTGGCCGATGCGCTGGGGCTGGAGCGCAGCCGTGCGGATGGTTTGCGCGAAGAGGTGGGGCGGCTTGGATCGGCGTTGACGGCAGCCGAGGCCGAGGGTCAGGCGCAGGCTGCAGCCATTCTGGCGCTGAACGGGCAACTGGCCGAGCGCGCGGCGGCGCTGGGTGCCGCAAACGCGAAGATCACCGATTTCGAGGCGCAGGTGGCGGCGCTTCTGTCCGAGCGGGATGCCGCGCGCAGCGACGTGGTCGCGCTGCAGGCGGCGACCGAGACGCTGCGCGGCGAGCAGGATGCGTTGAACGCCGCTTTGGCGGCGGCGCGAAGCGAGATCGACGCCCAGACCGAAGCTGCACGGCTGGCCGCGGCGCGGCGCGAGGCGCTGGAGGCGCTGACGGCGGACCTGCGGCGACAGGCGGCGGAGGCCGAAGTGAACCTGTCGGACGCGCTGGCGCGGTTGCAGGCCAGCGATGGCTTGCGCGCCCGGGTGACGGCCGAGCGTGACCGGTTGGCCGAGGACGCGGCGGCCCTGGGCACAGCAAGGGACGAGGCCGAACGCGCCCGGCTGGCAGAGGCTGCCGCCGCCGAGGCGCTGCGCCGGGAACTCGCAGCCAGCAAGGGCGCACTGTCGGAGGCCGAGCGGACGCGGCTTGCCGATCTGGCGGCAGCCGAGGCGCTGCGCAGAAAACTGGCGGACGCGGACAACGAGTTGACCGCCATGACGCTGGCGCTGGAGGAAAGCCGCAAGCGCGCCGAAGACACGCTGACCCTGTTGGCGGCGGCAGAGACGGCGCAGACGGATGCGACCAAATCGGCGGCGCTGAACGCGGGGCTTCTGGATGCCGCCCGCAAGGTGCTGACCGACAAGGACCGGGCGATCCTGGAGGAACGTCGCCGGGTGGCGCTGCTGAACGAGCAGATCAAGGCGCTGCGCAATCAGCTTGGGTCGCTTCAGGCGCTTCTGGACGCCTCGAGCGCGCGGGATGCCGAGGCCAAGGTGCAACTGGATACGCTGGGCAGCCAGTTGAACGCCGCGCTGGCGCAGGTGGCATCCGAATCGAGCCGCCGCCTTGCGCTGGAGGAGGCCGAGCGAAAGCGGCTGGAGGCCGAGAAGGCGAATCTGGAAAAGTTCCGGTCGGAATTCTTCGGGCAGTTGAGCCAGCTTCTGGCGGGGCGCGAGGGCGTGCGGGTGGTGGGCGACCGGTTCGTGTTCTCTTCCGAGGTGCTGTTCAACCCCGGGTCCGCCGATCTTGCCCCCGAGGGGCAGGCGCAGATCCGCAGCGTGGTGCAGATCCTTGACGATGTTGCGGCGCAGATACCCCCGGGCATTGACTGGATCATCCGGGTGGACGGGCATACCGACAATGTGCCGCTGTCCGGGGCGGGCGCGTTCGCCGACAACTGGCAGCTAAGCCAGGCGCGGGCGCTTTCGGTGGTGCGCTACATGCAGGATGTGCTGCGCTTCCCGCCGAACCGGATGGCCGCAACCGGCTTTGGCGAATGGCAGCCGGTCGCGGTGGGTGACAGCGCCGATGCGCGCGCGCAGAACCGGCGGATCGAGATGAAACTGACGGAGCGCTGATGCGCAAACGATTGACGCTTTGGCTGATACGGCTGCGCGGGCGGCTTTGGGTGCGCCCGTTGGCCTATTGCCTTGGGGCTGTGATCGCGGCGCTGTTGGCACAGGCGGCCGATGGTCTGGGCTGGGCAGGCCCGGTGCCAGAGGTGACGCGCGAGACGGTTCTGGCGCTTCTGGGTGTGATCTCGTCCACCATGCTGGCGGTGGCGACGTTTGCGCTGGGCTCGATGGTCAGCGCCTATGCGCTGGCCAGCCGGTCGGCCACGCCGCGCGCCTTCCAACTGGTGCTGGCGGACGACACCTCGCAGGCGGCGCTGTCGCGGTTCGTGGGGGCGTTCATCTTTTCCATCGTCGGGATTGTGGCACTGCGCACGGGGCTTTACGGGCCATTGGGTCGGCTTGCGCTTTTCGTGCTGACGCTTCTGATCCTGGCTTGGGTGATCCTGACCTTCCTCGCCTGGGTGGACCAGATCGCGCGACTGGGCCAGATGAACAACACGATCGACCGGGTAGAGGCAGCGGCGCGCGCCTGCCTGATCGCGCGGCGCGATGATCCCGCGATGGGCGGTGTGCTGCGCCTGCCCGGTGAGGCTGCGGCGGGCGAGGCGGTTGCGGGCGCGGACTACGGCTATGTGCAGCGCGTGGACATGGCCGCGTTGCAGGCGGCGGCGGAAGCGGGGGATGGGCGGATTTACCTTGAAGCCCAGCCGGGCGCGTTCGTCGCGCCGGGAAAGGCGCTGGCCATCGTCGTCGGCGGGGAGGTGGGGGCCGAGGCCATACGTGCGGCCTTTGTGATCGGCGCCGAGCGGACGTTCGAGACCGATCCCCGGTTTGGCCTGATCGTGCTGGCCGAGATTGCGGGGCGGGCACTGTCGCCGGGCGTGAACGACCCCGGCACGGCCATTGCGATCCTTGGCCGGTTCGTGCGGCTGTTCGCGGCTTGGGCCGAGACAGCGGATGCGCCGAAGGTTCGGTTTGACCGGGTTGTGGTGCCGGACCTGGCGCTGGCGTCGCTGTTTGACGATGCCTTTACCTCGACCGCGCGGGATGGTGCGGGCACGGTTGAGGTGGGGGTGCGGCTGCAAAAGGCGCTGATATCGCTGGCCCATCTGCCGGGTTCAGAATTTCCGCGCGAGGCGGCGCGGCATTCCGCGCTGGCGCTGGACCGCGCGCGGGCGGCCCTGACCCTGCCCGAAGATGTGGCGCGCGTCGAGGCGTTGGCCAAGGCCGTGGCAGAGGTGCCGACCAGCGCGTGACGGGGAGCGGCGCGGTGGTCATTCCCCCGCCTGCGCAGACCGCATCAGATGCGCGGTCAGCCGGGTCAGTCGGGCGCGACGGACAAAAGCCTCGGGGTGGACAAGCACGTAATCCCACGTGAGGCGCACCTCGGCATGACCGACGCGCGCCAAGGTACCTTGCGCAATTTCAAAGGCGGCAAGCCGGGATGGCACCAGCGCCACGCCGATCCCGCCGCGCGCGGCCATGACTGACGCGCTGGTCTGGTTGGTGCGAAGGCCCGTGCCGGGCTCTGGCCGCCGCGAATGCCCGAGGGCGGCAAACCATTGCGACCAGTCGGGCTGGTTCACATAGTCGGGGCCCCACTGGGTGTGGATCAACTGTTCATCGGCAAGCGAGGCAGGATCCGCGCCAGCATGCCGTGCCAGCGCGGGGCTGGCGACGGCGATGTAGTGATCGCGAAACAGGACCTGCGCGTGATGGTCGGGGTAGTAAAGCGCGCCATAGGTGACCCGCAGATCAACGCCGGCACGGGCGAAATGGACGGGATCAGGCTCGATCCTGAGGTCGATCTCTTGCCGGTCGGGGTAAGTGGCGAGCGCGGGTACCAGCCAAAGCTCGGCCAGTGACGGCAGGGCCGATACCACAAGGCGCGCGCGCTGCGGCCCGGCGCGCAGTTCGCGGGTCATGCCGACGAGTTTGGAAAAGACGGCTTCAAGTTCGGGGTAGAGCGCGCGGCCCGCCTCGGTCAGGGTGATACGGTTGCCCTGCCGCAGGAAAAGCGTTTTTCCGAGCGTCGATTCCAACGATTTTACCTGCTGGCTGACGGCGGCGGCGGTGACGCCGAGTTCCGCCCCGGCGCTGACGAAACTGCCGGTGCGGGCGGCCACCTCGAAGGCGCGCAGGGCATTCAGGGGCAGGTGATCGGCCAAGGAAAGCCCCGGTATTTTCTTGTGCAAGGCACAATCTAGACCGGGGGCAGCCGGACCGTCCAGTGTTCGTTGCAACAGGGAGGGGACGCCGGGATCGATTCCGAAAGCGGCCAGCACAGGCGGCACGACCGTGGAGGGTCAGATCGTCCCGCTGTGCTTCATACGAAAAGGCCCCCGGTTTCGCGGGGGCCTTTCGATTTACTCGGCCGTCAGAAGGGGCGGCTTTTGCCCCGTCAGCCGGGGTTTCTGCGGCTCTTCGATGTCCAGAACGATGGCATCGTCGCGCACGCCCACCTTGACGATCCCGCCCTTGATGAGCTTGCCGAAGAGCAGCTCCTCGGCCAGCGGCTTCTTGATGTTTTCCTGGATCACGCGGCCCAAGGGACGCGCGCCCATCTTGTCATCATAGCCCTTGTCACCCAGCCATGCGGCAGCTTCCGGCGTCAGTTCGATGTGGACGTTGCGGTCCATCAGCTGCGCCTCAAGCTGCAGCACGAACTTTTCGACCACCTGCAGGATGATTTCCTTGCCCAAGGGGGCGAAGGAGATCACGGCATCCAGACGGTTGCGGAATTCGGGCGTGAAGATCCGCTCGATCGCCGCCGTATCCTCGCCCGTGCGCCGCTCGCGGCCAAAGCCGATCGCGGATTTGGACATTTCCGACGCGCCGGCATTCGACGTCATGATCAGGATCACGTTGCGGAAATCGACCTGCCGTCCGTTGTGGTCGGTCAGTTTCCCGTGGTCCATCACCTGCAGAAGGATGTTGTAGACATCCGGGTGCGCCTTTTCCATCTCGTCCAGAAGCAGCACGCAATGCGGGTGCTGGTCCACGCCGTCCGTCAGCATCCCGCCCTGATCGAAGCCCACGTAGCCCGGAGGGGCGCCGATGAGTCGGGAAACGGCGTGTTTCTCCATATACTCCGACATGTCGAAGCGGATGAGTTCGACCCCGAGGCTGGAGGCAAGCTGCTTTGCGACCTCGGTCTTGCCCACGCCTGTTGGCCCGGCAAAGAGGTAATTGCCGATGGGCTTTTCAGGCTCGCGCAGGCCTGCACGCGCCAGTTTGATGGCCGAGCACAGCGCGTCCACCGCCTTGTCCTGACCGAAGACCACGCGCTTCAGCGTCTTTTCCAGATCGCGCAGGGTTTCGGCATCGTCCTTCGACACGGTTTTCGGCGGGATGCGGGCGATCTTGGCCACCACGGCCTCGATCTCCTTTGTGCCGATGGTCTTGCGCCGTTTGCTTTCGCTGACCAGATGCTGCGCGGCCCCGGCCTCGTCGATCACGTCGATAGCCTTGTCGGGCAGCTTGCGGTCATGGATGTAGCGCGCGGCCAGTTCCACCGCCGTCTTGATGGCGTCGGCGGTGTAGCGCAGATCGTGGTGCGCCTCGAAATAGGGCTTGAGGCCCATGAGGATCTTGATCGAATCCTCGACCGAGGGTTCGTTCACGTCGATCTTCTGGAACCGGCGGGAGAGGGCGCGGTCCTTTTCGAAGTGCTGGCGGAACTCCTTGTACGTGGTGGAGCCCATGCAGCGCAGCTTGCCGCCCTGAAGCGCGGGCTTCAGCAGGTTCGAGGCGTCCATCGCACCTCCGCTGGTGGCACCAGCACCGATGACGGTGTGGATCTCGTCGATGAAGAGGATCGCGTCGGGGTGATCCTCCATCTCTTTCACCACGGCTTTCAGGCGTTCCTCGAAGTCACCGCGATAGCGGGTCCCCGCAAGAAGCGCGCCCATATCGAGCGAGAAGATGGTGGCGTTGGCCAGAATCTCGGGCGTTTCGCCCTTGACGATCTTCCATGCGAGGCCCTCGGCGATGGCGGTCTTGCCAACACCGGGATCGCCCACCAGCAACGGGTTGTTCTTGCGGCGGCGGCAGAGCACCTGAATGCACCGCTCCACCTCCATCTCGCGGCCGATGAGGGGATCGACATCGCCTTTGCGGGCCTTGGTGTTGAGGTCCACGCAGTATTTCGACAGCGCGGATTCCTTCACTTCGCCAGCCTCCGCCTTGGGGGTTTCCTGCGGCTCTTCTGCGCCCGTCACGGGGCGGCTTTCGCCGTAGGAGGGATCCTTGGCCACCCCGTGGGCGATGAAGTTGACCGCGTCATAGCGCGTCATGTCCTGCTCTTGCAGGAAGTAGGCCGCGTTCGATTCGCGTTCGGCGAAGATGGCGACCAGCACATTTGCGCCGGTCACTTCCGTGCGGCCCGACGATTGCACATGGATCGCCGCGCGCTGGATGACGCGCTGGAAGGCCGCTGTCGGCACCGCCTCTGACCCTTCGACATCGGTGACGAGGGTCGAGAGGTCATCGTCGATGAAATCGACCAGCGTCTTGCGCAGGTCGTCAAGGTTGACCGAACAGGCCTTCATCACCCGCGCGGCATCGGGTTCGTCGATGAGCGCGAGCAGAAGGTGTTCTAGCGTTGCAAGTTCATGGCGGCGCGCATTGGCAAGGGCAAGTGCGCCGTGGATGGCCTGCTCGAGCGTCGTGGAGAATGATGGCACTTTGGTGCTCCTGTCCTTTTGACCGGAAGCGCCCAAGGGGCGCTTGCCCGATCATGGCCTCATAGAGTTAAACATCGGGTTTCCGGAGGCAGCTTCAAGTCTTTATTTGGGTCATGCGGAAGTTTCGGTGGTGCGGGCCGCAAAATGTGATCGTGGCGTCGCAAAGCGGCTTAGAATTTGTCCTTCCGCGCGCGGATCGCGCCGAAGGCATCTACGTCAACCGCATCGGGCATTCCCAGCACGGCCTTCATTTCGGGTAGGCCCGCGCGCAGAAAGGGGTTGGTCTGCAACTCCTGCGCGAGCCGGGATGGAACCGTCGCCCGACCTTCGCGGCGCAGGGCATCAACCTCGGATGAACGAGAAATAAGCGCGGGATTTGCCGGTTCAAGAGACAGCGCGAAGCGGATGTTCGATGTGGTGTATTCGTGGCCCGAATAGACCCACGTTTCCGGTGGCAGTGCTGCAAGGCGCGAGAGGCTGGCCCAGAACATGGGCGCCGTTCCCTCGAACATCCGTCCGCAGCCGCAGGCCATCAGGCTGTCGGCGGTGAACACGGCGTGGGCCGAGGGGATGTAGAACGCGACATGGCCGACAGTGTGGCCAGAGACGTCGATCACATGCACCGTGTCTGCACCGATCGTCAGTGTCTGGCCGGGAGAAAGCGCAAGGTCGAGCGGCGGCAGGCGGCCGGCATCTTCGGCACAGCCCACGACCATCGCCCCCGTCGCGGCCTTCAGGGCAGGCACGCCTTCGGTATGGTCGCCGTGGTGGTGCGTGATCCAGATATCGTCAAGCGTCCAGCCGCGGACCTGAAGGGCGGCAAGGATGGGTGCGGCATCCGGCACGTCGACCACGGCTGTCTTGCCGCTGGCGGTGTCATGCACGAGATAGGCGTAGTTGTCGGTCCGGCAGGGCACGGTAACGATTTCAAGCGGCATGGCGTTCGGGCCTCGTATTTCCTATGTTGGGGCGAACCTTCGCCCGGGAGCCGCCGTCCTGCAATGCATCTCGACGTGCTTGATCTTCGCAGCTTCTACTACCGCACGCCGCTTGGCCGTGTGGCGCAGCGCGCGATCCGTGATCAGGTTGTGGCGCTCTGGCCCGACCACAAGGGCGAGACGGTGGCGGGTTTTGGCTTTGCCGTACCGCTGATGCGCCCGTTCCTTGCCGATGCCCGGCGGCTGGTGGCGCTGATGCCCGCGCCGCAGGGGGTGATGCCCTGGCCCGCCGGGATGGAGAACGTGTCGGTCCTGAGCGAAGAGACGCAGTGGCCCCTGGCCACTGGCAGCGTTGAAAAGCTGGTGATGATGCACGGGTTGGAGACGTCGGACCATCCCGGCGCGGTGCTGGACGAGGCGGCGCGGGTGCTGGCGCCGGGGGGGCGGGTTCTGTTCATCGTGCCCGCGCGCGCGGGCCTTTGGGCGCGGCGCGACGGCACGCCCTTCGGATTTGGCCGTCCCTACACGATGGCGCAACTGGAAGCGCAGTTGAAGCGCCATGCCTTTGTGCCCGAGCGCAGCATGACGGCGCTCTTCACGCCGCCCGCAGCCGGGCGGTTCTGGCTACGGACGGCCGACTTCTGGGAACGGCTGGGGCGGCGGTTCGGGATGGCACTGGCGGGCGGCGTGATCATGGTGGAGGCCACCAAGCAGGTGCGCGCGCCGACGCGCGGGGGGCTTGGTGCGGCGGTGCGAAAGCCACTGAAGGTGTTGGAGGGCGTGGGCCAGCCCGCCCCGCAGCCCGCACGGCTGCCGGGTCGGTAGCAAGTGATTCTGGTCACTTTGCCGCAGCGCGGCACGGCGTGGCGCGCGAAAGCGCCGCAACCCTGTTTTTCAGTGCCTGAGATGCGCACGGAGGCGTGACCTTCCCGGTTGCGAGGCCGTTTAGGCTCTGCTACACGCCACCCCAAGTCAGGGTGCCCCGGAAGAGCCGGAGGCACCGCTCAATGCCCTTGTGCCGTTCCCAGAGGGACGGCAGGGCCCGCAACGCGGAAGGATTGACGTGTCGGAATCTGCCTCGATCTCTTCCGGAATTGCCGCCCGTTATGCCACGGCATTGTTCGAGTTGGCCAAGGACGAAAAGGCGCTTGCCGCCCTCGAGACCGACACCGATGCGCTGGACGCGGCCCTTGACGCGTCTGCCGACCTGCGCGACGTGATCGCCTCGCCGATTTACAGCCGTGAAGATCAGGCCGCCGCAATCGGTGGCGTGGCCAAGGCCATGGGCCTGTCGGCGCTGATGTCGAACACGCTGGCGCTGATGGCGCAGAAGCGGCGGCTGTTCGTGCTGCCGCAACTGGTGCAGGGGCTGCGCGCAAAGATTGCCACCGAGAAGGGCGAGGTGACCGCCGATGTTGCCTCTGCCGTGGCGCTGACGCAGGCGCAGGCCAAGGCGCTGGCCGCTACGATCAAGGCCCAGGTGGGCAAGGATGTGAAACTGAAAGCGACTGTCGATGAAAGCCTCATCGGTGGTCTTGTCGTCAAGGTCGGCTCGCTGATGATCGACACGTCGATCCGTGCGAAGCTCGCCTCCCTCCAGAATGCCATGAAAGAGGTCGGATAATGGGTATCCAAGCGGCTGAAATCTCTGCGATCCTGAAAGAGCAGATCAAGAATTTCGGCAAGGATGCCGAAGTGGCCGAGATCGGCCGCGTGCTGAGCGTCGGTGACGGGATCGCGCGCGTGCACGGCCTTGATAACGTGCAGGCCGGCGAGATGGTCGAATTTCCCGGCAATATCCGGGGCATGGCGCTGAACCTTGAAGTGGATAACGTCGGCATCGTGATCTTCGGCGATGACCGGTCCATCAAGGAAGGCGATGTCGTCAAGCGCACGAAGTCGATCGTGGACGTACCTGCGGGCGACGCGCTTCTGGGCCGGGTCGTGGACGGCCTTGGCAACCCCATCGACGGCAAGGGCGCGATTGCCGCGACCGAGCGCCGCGTGGCGGACGTGAAGGCGCCGGGGATCATCCCGCGCAAGTCGGTGCACGAGCCGATGGCGACCGGCCTGAAGGCCATCGACGCGATGATCCCGGTTGGCCGTGGCCAGCGCGAGTTGATCATCGGCGACCGCCAGACCGGCAAGACCGCCGTGGCGCTGGACACGATCCTGAACCAGAAGGCCTACAATGACGCCGCCGGTTCGGACGAATCGAAAAAGCTTTACTGCATCTATGTGGCCATCGGGCAGAAGCGCTCTACCGTGGCGCAACTGGTGAAGAAGCTGGAGGAAACGGGGGCTATCGACTACACGATCGTCGTCGCCGCCACCGCATCCGACCCCGCACCGATGCAGTTCCTGGCGCCCTATTCGGCGACCGCGATGGCGGAATACTTCCGCGACAACGGGCGCCACGCGCTGATCATCTATGATGACCTCTCCAAGCAGGCCGTGGCTTACCGCCAGATGTCGCTTCTTTTGCGCCGTCCGCCGGGGCGCGAGGCCTATCCCGGCGACGTGTTCTATCTGCACTCCCGCCTGCTGGAGCGTTCGGCCAAGCTGAACGAGGACAATGGTTCGGGCTCGTTGACCGCTCTGCCGATCATCGAGACGCAGGCAGGCGACGTGTCGGCCTATATCCCGACGAACGTGATCTCGATCACCGACGGGCAGATCTTTCTTGAGACGGAGCTTTTCTATCAGGGCGTCCGTCCGGCTGTGAACACCGGTCTGTCGGTGAGCCGCGTCGGATCGTCGGCGCAGACCTCGGCGATGAAGTCGGTTGCGGGCAAGGTGAAGCTGGAGCTGGCGCAGTACCGCGAGATGGCGGCGTTCGCGCAGTTCGGTTCGGACCTTGATGCCTCGACCCAGCAGTTGCTGAACCGGGGCGCACGTCTGACCGAGTTGATGAAACAGGCGCAGTATTCCCCGCTGACCAACGCCGAGATCGTCGTCATCATTTATGCCGGCACCAGTGGCTATCTGGACAAGGTTCCTGTGAAGTCAGTCGGGCGGTTCGAGGCCGGGCTTCTGAAGCACCTGCGCGGCAAGGATGCGGCGCTGCTGGAAGACATCACCAAGAACGACCGCAAGGTTGCGGGCGATCTGGAAAAGGCCATCCGCGCGTCGCTTGATGCCTTCGCCAAAGACTTCGCCTGAGCGGCCCGGGAGGCATAGATGCCCAGCCTTAAGGACCTGAAAAACCGGATCGCGAGCGTCAAGAACACGCGCAAGATCACCAAGGCCATGCAGATGGTGGCCGCTGCCAAACTGCGCCGCGCGCAAGAGGCTGCGGAAGCCGCGCGCCCCTATGCCGAACGCATGGAGGCCGTGATCGCAGGGCTTTCCGCGTCTGTCGGTACCAGCGCCTCTGCCCCCCGGCTTTTGGCCGGCACGGGCGAGGACAAGGTGCACCTGCTGGTGGTGATGACGGCAGAGCGCGGGCTTTGCGGCGGCTTCAACTCCACCATCGCGCGTCTGGCGCGGCTGCGTGCGCAGGAATTGCTGGCAAAGGGCAAGACCGTGAAGATCCTGACCGTGGGCAAGAAGGGCCGCGAGCAGTTGAAGCGCGATCTTTCGGCGCATTTCGTGGGGCACGTGGATTTCAGCGACATCAAGCGCGTAGGCTATGGCGAAGCGCAGAAGGTGGCCAAGGATATCCTGTCGCGCTATGACGCGGGCGAGTTTGACGTGGCCACGATCTTCTTCAACCGCTTCCAGTCGGTGATCAGCCAGATCCCCACCGCGCAGCAGGTGATCCCCGTCCATTTCGAGACGGAAGGTGAGAGCCCGCTTTACGACTATGAACCCTCGGAAGAGGCGATCCTGACCGACCTTCTGCCGCGTGGGGTGGCGACGCAAGTCTTCACCGCACTTCTGGAAAATGGTGCCAGCGAACAGGGCGCCCGGATGAGTGCCATGGACAATGCCACGCGCAATGCGGGCGACATGATCAACCGGCTGACGATCCAGTACAACCGCTCGCGTCAGGCCTCCATCACCAAAGAACTCATCGAAATCATCTCGGGCGCCGAGGCGCTCTGACGGAACCGGAGAAACGACATGGCAAAGGCCAAAGCGACAGGCAAAGTCACGCAAGTTATCGGCGCCGTGGTGGACGTGCAGTTCGACGGCGATCTGCCCGCGATCCTGAACGCGATCGAGACGCTGAACAACGGCAAGCGGTTGGTGCTGGAAGTGGCACAGCATCTGGGCGAAAGCTCGGTGCGCGCCATCGCAATGGACGCGACCGAGGGCCTTGTGCGCGGAGCGCCGGTGACCGACACGGGTGCGCCTATCTCTGTGCCCGTGGGCGACGGCACGCTGGGCCGGATCATCAACGTGATCGGCGAAGCGATTGACGAGAAGGGCCCGATCGAGGCGACCGAGCGCCGCGCGATCCACCAGCCCGCGCCTTCTTTCGCGGATCAGGCGACGTCGTCTTCGATCCTTGTGACCGGCATCAAGGTGATCGACCTTCTGGCGCCCTATTCCAAGGGCGGCAAGATCGGCCTTTTCGGCGGCGCGGGCGTCGGCAAGACGGTTTTGATCCAGGAGCTGATCAACAACATCGCCAAGGTGCACTCGGGCTATTCGGTGTTTGCCGGCGTGGGCGAGCGGACCCGTGAAGGGAACGACCTTTATCACGAGTTCATCGAATCGGGCGTCATCAACATCGACGACCTGACGAAATCCAAGGTGGCGCTGGTCTATGGCCAGATGAACGAACCCCCGGGGGCGCGTGCCCGTGTGGCGCTGACGGGCCTGACGCTGGCCGAGCAGTTCCGCGACCAGTCCGGTACGGACGTTCTGTTCTTCGTCGACAACATCTTCCGCTTCACGCAGGCGGGTTCCGAGGTTTCGGCACTTCTGGGCCGTATCCCGTCGGCCGTGGGCTATCAGCCGACGCTGGCCACCGACATGGGCCAATTGCAGGAGCGCATCACCTCGACCAAGGCAGGATCCATCACCTCGGTGCAGGCGATCTATGTGCCTGCGGACGACCTGACCGACCCCGCGCCCGCGACCTCGTTTGCGCACCTCGACGCGACCACGACGCTCAGCCGGGCGATCTCCGAACTCGGGATCTATCCCGCCGTGGATCCGCTGGACAGCACCTCGCGCCTGATGGACCCGCAGGTTCTGGGGGAAGAGCATTACCAGGTGGCGCGCGACGTGCAGGGGATCCTGCAGCGCTACAAGAGCTTGCAGGACATCATCGCCATCCTCGGGATGGACGAACTG
>JBBSBE010000023.1:0-36970 GCA_038251625.1 Rhodobacterales bacterium | reverse complement strand
GCCTGCGCAATCGTCAGCGCCGCGTCCGCCATGGCCCGGCAACGCAGATCGAGCGTGGCCATCCCGTTCAGCATCACCCAGGCGTTGAACGGGCTAAGGCTGCCGCCTGTGTGCTTCATGTAAGGTTCCAGCACCTTGCGCACCCAGCCTTCCGTGCCGCAAACCACGCCGCCCAGCGCCCGGCCCTGCCCGTCGATGTGCTTGGTCGCCGAATAGACCACCACATCCGCCCCCTGTTCCACCGCACGGGAAAAGATCGGCGTGGCGAACACGTTGTCGGCGATGACGGTGGCGCCCACGGCATGGGCGATATCGGCAACACCCTGGATATCCACCAGTTCCAGCGTGGGGTTCGACATCGTCTCGAAGAACACCAGCTTCGTGCCCGGCACCACGGCCGCCTTCCACGCGGCAAGGTCGGCGCCATCCACAAAGGTCACCTTCACCCCGAAGCGCGGCAGGATCTCCTCCAGCACATAAAGGCAGGACCCGAAGAGCGCCCGGGCCGAGACCACATGATCCCCCGCCCGCAAGCCCGCCATCAGCGCGCCCGACACCGCCGCCATCCCGCTTGCCGTGGCAAAGGCGTCTTGCGTGCCCTCCAGCGCCGCGATCCGTTCCTCGAACATCCGCACGGTGGGGTTGCCGTAGCGTGCGTAGATGAACTCATCCTCGCCCGCTTTCAGAAACCGCGCCTCAGCCGCCTCGGCATCGGGATAAACGAAGCCCTGGGTCAGGAAAATCGCCTCTGCCATCTCGCCATACTGGCTGCGGCGGCTGCCTTCATGCACAAGTTTCGTACGTGTTTTCCAAGACTTGGGCATGGCGGACCTCCGCATAAGAAAAAGCCCCGGCAAACCCAAAGGCGCCGGGGCAATGCCCGTCACCTCTTTAGCGGTTTATTTAACGTGGCCCGCAATCCGGTCACAAAGCGCCACGGCAGCATGGGTAGCCCCGCACTTCAGGCAGGTCAAGCCCCCGGAAAGCGATGTTCGAAATGTGCAGAATCTTGCCACGAGTCAACCACCGTTACGCAGCCGTTACGTCATCTTCACGCCTGTTTCGCAGGGTTTGATTAAATCTGGGGGCAACTTGGATACGTCGACCGGCGCTGAAAGGGCGGGGAAGATGGGGATCGTTGCCGTCACTGCCACGAACGGCCTTTCCAAGGCGCTGGCGCCACTTGGCCCGGCCCTGGCCGCCCTGCCCGATGGCGCCCCGGTCACGATCCTGATCCACGGCTTTCGCTACCGCCCCGATCACGGCAAGGCCGATGCCCGGCACGGCATCTACGCCGAAGCGCCGCAGGGGCGGTCCGACCGCGTGCTGTCCTGGCCGCGCCGGCTGGGATACACGCGCGGCACCAAAGGGCTGGCGATCGGTTTTGGCTGGCAGGCGGCGGGCTCGATCTGGGCCGCGCATGCCGAGGCCGCGCGCGCCGGGGCTGCGCTTGCGCATCTCGTCACCGACCTGCGCCAGCACCATCGCGGCCCGGTTCACATCTTCGCCCACAGCCTTGGCGCCCGCGTCGCGCTGGCCGCCCTGCCCCACCTGTCGCCCGGCGATATCCAGCGCGCGATCCTCGTGTCTGCGGCAGAGTTTCAGTCCACCGCCGTCGCGATGCTGGCCACCCCGGCGGGCCGCGCGGCAGATATCCTGAACGTCACCAGCCGCGAGAACGATCTTTTCGACTTTCTGTTCGAGCGGCTGATCGGCGGCCCCCTCGCCCGGATGGGCGCTGCGGCGGGGGAAGGGATCGACGCGCCGAACGTGGCGAACCTGCAGATCGACAATGCGGCGCACCGCGAAACCCTGCGGGCGATGGGCTTTCCCCTCGCCCCGCCCGCGCGCCTTGTCTGCCACTGGTCGGGCTATACCCGCCCCGGCCTCTTCCCGCTTTACCGCGCCTTCCTGCACCGCCCCGAGGCGCTGCCCCTGGCCCCCCTGCGCGCGGCCCTCGCCGCGCCCGCGCCGCGCTGGTCACGACTTCTTGCGCGGCCCTTGCCCGAGGGGCCCGCACTGGCGCATTGATAGGCGACCCCTGAAGCAGGAGCCTGCCCATGCCCGCGCCCATCGACCTTTTCTTCTGGCCCACCCCCAACGGCTGGAAAATCACCATCGCCCTTGAGGAAATGGCCCTGCCCTACCGCGTGACGCTTGTGGACATCGGCGCAGGCGACCAGTTCAAACCAGAGTTCCTCGCCATCAGCCCCAACAACCGCATGCCCGCCATCCTCGACCCCGAAGGGCCGGGGGGCGAGCCTGTGTCGGTCTTCGAGTCGGGTGCGATCCTGCTTTATCTCGCGCGCAAGACCGGCCTTTTCTACGGCCGCTCGGAACGGGATCGGATCGCGGTGGAAGAATGGCTGATGTGGCAGATGGGCGGCGTGGGGCCCATGGCGGGGCAAGCGCATCACTTCCTGAAATACGCCCCCGCGATGGACCCTCCGAACGACCTGCCCTACGCCAAGGGCCGTTACCGCAAAGAGGTGGAGCGGCTTTACGGCGTGCTCGACCGCCAACTGGCAAAGCACCCTTACGTCGCGGGTGATTTTCTCTCCATCGCCGATATGGCGATCTGGGGCTGGGCCTCGCTGTGGGAAGGTCAGGAGCAGACGCTTTCCGACAAGCCCGCGATGGCGCGCTGGCTGGCCGAGCTTTCAGACCGCCCGGGCTTCAGGGCGGGCCGCGCCGTCGCGGCCGAAAAGCGCCAGAACATCGCCGACCGCAAGCAATCGCACAACGTGCTTTTCCGTCGTTAGCACCACAGCCGTACCGGGCCGGACGCGCCTCCCCTTCCTCGCGTCGGATGGGGGTCAGGGGCCGCCCCGCCGCAACGGGGTCGCGGCCTATTTCTCGTCCTCGGTCCCGTACTTCTTCAGCAAACCCCCCTGGGTCATGAAGAAGCCGAACATCGCCAGCGTCAGCCCGAAGGTCTTGAAGTTCACCCAAGCGTCGGTGGACATCGTGCGCCAGATCACCTCGTTCGCAATCGCAAGGAACAGGAAGAACAGCACCAGCCGCTTGGTCAGGATCATCCAGCCCTCAGGCTCCATCGGCATCACCTCGCCCATCAGATTGGACAGATAGGATTGCCCGCGCATCAGCCCGAAACCCAAAGCCCCCGCAAACAGCAGATAGATCATCGTGGGCTTCATCTTGAAGAACCGCTCGTCGTTCAGCCAGACGGACAGGCCCCCGAAGATCATCACCAGCACCAGCGTCACGATCTGCATCTTCGACAGCTTGCCCGTCAGCCACCACAGGATCCCCGTCGACAGGATCATCAGCGGAATGAACGCCGCCGTCACCACGATGAAGCCCGCGTAATCGGTACCGCCGATGGTGAAGACCTGATCCTTCAACCGGGCATAGCCGATGAAGAAGGCCGCGACCGGCCCCAGTTCCAGCGCCAGCTTCAGCCCCGCATTGATCTTTTTCTCTGCCATCATTCCCTCAATGCGCCTGCACCAGCACCGCACCCACCGCAATCAGCACCATCAGCCCGGCCCGCACCGGCCCCACCTTTTCGCCCAGCACCGCCCAGCCGATCAAGGCGGCAAACAGCGTCGATGTCTCGCGCAGGGCCGCAACCTCGCCCACCTTGCCAAGCCGCGTGCCCAGCATCACGCCGCCGAAACTGACAAAGGCAATCAGCGCCCCTGCAGCCCCCCGCAGCATCAGCCGCCCCGGCGAAGGCGGAGCCCGGGTGATTCCGCGCGCCAGCCTTATGCCCACCAGCACCGGAAAGTCGATGGCCGTGAGGAAGAAGAACCACGCAAGGAAGGTAAAAGGATCGGGAGTGTACCGGATCCCCCAAGCGTCGTAATTGGTGTAGATCGCCACCATCAGCCCGCCCGCGAACGCCCAGGCCAACCCCCGGCGCAGCGCATCGGCATCCACGGGCCGCCCGCGCAGGTTCACCGCCGCAATGCCAAGGATCGCGCCCGACAGAAGCGCCACGCCGAACCACTGCACCGCCCCGTAATGCTCGCCAAGGAACAGCGCGGCAAAGGCCAGCGTGATCAGCGGCCCCGATCCCCGCACCACCGGATAGACAACGGTGAACGCCGCCCGCTCATAGGCCAGCGCCATCGTCACCTTGTAGATGAAGTGAATGACGAAGGCGCCCGCAAGGATCAGCCATTCCGCACCTTCCGGCCACGGCACGACGAAAAGCGCTATCGGCGCCGAGAAAAGGCAGATGAACGCGTCAATCGACCCGCGCGTGACCCAAGGATCGTGCTGCCCCTTCTGCAACGCGCCAAAACAGGCATGCGCAAAGGCCGATGTCAGCGCCAGCATCATCGCCACGCGCGCACCTTCGGGCGTGCCCTCGATGGCGTGCAGCCATTCCGTCATGGGATGCAGGGGGGGCAGCCCCCCGCCACGGCTGCGCCGCGGCCCCCCCGGGGATATTTGAACAGAGAAGAAGCCGGGCGCGTCACGCGTTGATGCCCACCAGCGCGCGGGCAAAATCCTCGGGGTCGAAGGGGGCGAGGTCGTCGATCTGTTCGCCCACGCCGATGGCATGGATGGGCAGGCCAAAGCGATCCGCCAGCGCCACCAGAACGCCGCCCTTGGCGGTGCCGTCAAGCTTGGTCATCACAAGGCCCGTCACATCGGCAAGCTTGCGGAAAATCTCGACCTGGTTCAATGCGTTCTGCCCGGTGGTCGCATCCAGCACCAAAAGCGTGTTGTGCGGTGCCTCGGGGTCTTTCTTGCGGATCACGCGCACGATCTTGGACAGCTCCTCCATCAGGTCGGCGCGGTTCTGCAACCGCCCCGCCGTGTCGATCAGCAGAAGGTCGGCGCCGCTGTCCTGCGCCTTTCCCATCGCCTCGAACGCAAGACTCGCGGGGTCCGATCCCTCGGGCGCCGTCAGCACCGGCACGCCCGCGCGCGTTCCCCAGACCTGCAACTGCTCCACCGCCGCCGCCCGGAACGTGTCGCCCGCAGCGATCACCACCGATTTTCCGGCGGCGCGGAACTGACTGGCCAGCTTGCCGATCGTCGTGGTCTTGCCCGATCCGTTGACCCCCACCACCAGCACCACCTGCGGGCGCTTGGGGTAGATCGGCATCGGCCGCGCCACGGGCTCCATGATCCGCGCCACTTCCGCCGCCAGCGCGTGGCGCAATTCCGTTGAAGATACCCGCCGCCCCATCCGCCCCTCGGCGATGTTGGCGGTGACGCGCAGCGCGGTATCCACCCCCATGTCGGCGGCGATCAGCACCTCTTCCAGGCTTTCCAGCATCGCATCGTCCAGCACCCGGCGCGGCTCGTCCGCGCCTGCAATGCGCGCGATCATCCCGGGCTTCGGGGCTTCGGGCTCGACCAGCGCCTCGATCCCCTCGCCGATCTTGTCGGACGAGCGGAACATCTTTTCGCGCAGTTTCTTGAAGAAGGACATGCCCGCCCCCTTGGTGGCCCGCCTTCCACCTAGGCGATCCGTCCCGCCGATGGAAGGCCCCGCCCTTTCGCGCAGCGGGACTAACCGGGCGCAGGCGCGCGTGCTATCTTTGCGGGCGATGCAGATCTCGCCCCCTCTTTCGATGGCGGCTTTCGCCGCCGCCACCGCCGCACCGCTGGTGTTGCTGACGGCGGGGGTGTTTTCCGGCCTGCCGCTTTTGCTGGCGGGCCTTCTGTGGATCACCGCGCTGACGGCACTGCTCGATCAGTGGCTGGCCGCCCTCGCGCCCGATCTGCCCGAGGGCACCGAATTTCCGGGCACCGATGCCCTGCTTGTGGTCCTTGGCGCCGCGCATCTTCTGGCGCTGCCGCTGGCCGTCTGGGCGATTGCGGGGCCTTCCGGCCTCACGGGGTGGGAGCGGGGCCTGGCCTTCCTCGGCTTCGGCCTCTGGTTCGGGCAGGTCACGAACCCTGCCGCGCATGAACTGATCCACCGCGGCGATCGCTGGCTTTTCCGCCTTGGCGCCGCGCTCTACACGTCGCTTCTGTTCGGCCACCACGCGTCGGCCCATCGCCTTGTCCATCACCGGCACGCGGCCAGCCGGGATGATCCCAACACCGCCCGGTCGGGCGAAGGCTTCTACCGCTTCGCCCTGCGTGCCTGGGGTGGCAGCTTCCGCGCGGGGCTTGCTGCGGAACGGGCGCGCAGGCCAGGTGGGCTGACGCCCTATGCCGGGTATCTGGCCGGGGCGGCTGTGGCGCTTGCCTGCGGCTATGCCATCGCGGGGCCGTGGGGCGTTCTTGTCTGGGCCGGACTTGGCGCCCATGCGCAAAGCCAGCTTCTGCTGTCGGACTACGTGCAGCACTATGGCCTGACCCGTGCGCGCCAGCCCGATGGCAGGCTCGAACCCGTCGGCCCCCGTCATTCGTGGAACGCGCCGCACTGGGCCTCGTCGCGCCTCATGCTCAACGCACCGCGCCATTCCGACCATCATGCCCACCCCGCACGCCCCTATCCCGGCCTGCGGCTGCCACCACCGGACGCGGCACCGCACCTGCCCGTGCCGCTGCCCCTCGCTTGCACGCTGGCGCTGGTACCCCCGCTCTGGCGGCGAACAATGGCGCCGCATCTGGCGCCCTGGCGCTTGCCCACCAAGGCGTGACTGGCCAAGCCCTTCGTGCTTTGGCACTCTGACACAAACCACCGGAGCCTCTTCATGCGCCTCGCCATTGCCCTTGCCGTCATCGCCGCCCCCGCCTTCGCGGAAGACCAACTGACCGCAGAAGAGTTCGAGGCTTATGCCACCGGGCGCACGCTGACCTATGCCTTGGGCGGGCAGGTCTACGGGATCGAGCAATACCTGCCCGGCCGCCGCGTCCTCTGGGCCTTTGCGGGCGACGAATGCCGCCGTGGCACCTGGTACGAAGAGGGCAAGGAGATCTGCTTTGTCTATGAGCAGGATTCCACGCCGCAATGCTGGACATTCCACCGCAAGGGCGACGGGATCGCCGCGCGCTTTGCAGGCGACGCCCCCGGATCGGAACTGAGCGAGGTGGCACAGACGCCCGAGCCCTTGTCCTGCACCGGCCCGGATGTGGGCGTCTGACCGGCGACGGTCAGGCTCAATAGCCCCGGTGCCGTCGCCTCGCAATCAAGGCTGCAGCGGCGTCACGACCGCGAAACGCTCGCAATATTCGAACATTTGACCGCTTTCTACATGGGGCAAAACACCAAAACATCCTGAAAATCTGCACTGATCGAACATTCCACAATCAGAACAGGGTGCCCTGCCCCTCCGGCCCGCCGCCCTTGCCACGGCGCGGGCTGCGCGGGGCACCCACGGCCAGCCTGCCGTCGTGAAACTCGATCTCCAGCGCCGCCGCCGCCTCTGCCGCCGCCTTGGATGTCACCACCGCGCCATCGCCCCGCACCACCGCATAGCCGCGCTTCAGCGTTTCCACGTGGCCCAGCGTCAGCCGCATGCGGTCAAGATCCGCCAGCCGATCCTGCGCCCGCCCGATCCGCACACCCGGCGCCGCGTCCAGCCGTTCGGCCAGACCCGCCAGCCGCACGCGCCCCTCGGCCACCCGCCGCAGCGCATCTGCCCGCACCCGCAGCAGCGCGCCATCAAGCCGCGTCGCAGCTTGCGCGAACCGGTCGCCGCGCCGCTCGGCCAGCCGCACCATCCGGGCCTCGAGCGCAAGCCCCCGCTCGCCCAACCGCTCGCCGCGCCGGTCCAGCAATGCGGCCAGCGCCTCCACCTGCATCCGGCCCGCCAGACGCTCGTAAACCGTGCGCTTGCGCGCCGCCATCACCCCCAGCGCCCCGCCAAGCCGCCCGCCCCAAAGGTCCAGCCGCTGACCCGCGCTCCCGGTCAGCGCCTCCAGCCGGGGCAAGGCGCGCGCCAGATCGCGCAGCCGCTGCCCGCGCAAACCCATCCCTTGCGCCACCGCACGGCTCAGCCGCGCGGCATAGCCGTCCACCGCCGCGATCAGGTCCATCCGCACCGGCACGGCCAGCTCTGCCGCCGCCGTGGGCGTGGGCGCGCGCAGGTCGGCGGCGAAGTCGATCAGCGTGGTGTCCGTCTCGTGCCCCACGGCGGAAATCAGGGGAATGTCACTCGCGGCAGCCGCTCGCACCACCGCCTCTTCGTTGAACCCCCAAAGGTCTTCCAGCGATCCCCCGCCCCGCGCCACGATAATCACGTCGGGGCGCGGGATCGCCCCACCGGGCGCAATCGCGTTGAACCCACGGATCGCCGCCGCCACCTCGGGTGCGCATTTCTCGCCCTGAACGGCCACCGGCCAGATCAGCACATGGCGCGGAAACCGGTCACGCAACCGGTGCAGGATATCGCGGATCACGGCCCCGGACGGCGACGTGACCACACCGATCACACGCGGCAGATAGGGTATCGCCCGCTTCCGCCCCGCATCGAACAGCCCCTCCGCCGCCAGCGCCACACGCCGCCGCTCCAGCATCGCCATCAGCGCACCGGCGCCCGCAGGCGCCACATCCTCGACGATCAACTGATACTTCGACTGCCCCGGAAACGTGGTCATCCGCCCCGTGGCCACCACCTCCATCCCCTCCTCGGGGCGCACCTGCATCTTGGCCACCTGCCCCTTCCAGGAGATCGCAGCGATCACCGCGCGGTCGTCCTTGAGGTCGAAATAGAAATGCCCCGAGGCCGGGCGGCTGACCCGCCCCACCTCGCCCCGCACCCGCACAAGGCCGAACTCGCCCTCGATCACCCGCTTCACCGCCCCCGAAAGCTCGGACACGGTGTATTCAGGCCGGTTCCCGCCGGGTGCCTCGTCTTCGATCAGGTCCATCGCCCACCTTGTACCATCCGCCCACCGACCTTAAGACGCGGGGAACCAAAGGCCAAGCGGGGGGCAGCCATGAACATTCTGATCCTCGGCGGTGGCGGGCGCGAACACGCGCTGGCCTGGGCGGTGAAGCAAAACCCGAAATGCGACCGGCTGATCGTGGCCCCGGGCAATGCGGGCATCGCGCAACTGGCCGAATGCGCCGACCTGAACATCCTCGACGGCGCCGCCGTGGTGGTGTTCTGCGAGGAAAATGCGGTCGATTTCGTGATCGTCGGCCCCGAGGCGCCGCTCGCCGCAGGCGTGGCCGATGCCACACGCGCCGCAGGACTTCTGACCTTCGGCCCCTCCGCCGCGGCGGCGCAACTCGAAGCGTCCAAAGCCTTCACCAAGGATATCTGCGATGCCTGCGGCGCCCCAACCGCCGCTTGGGCGCGGTTCACCGACCTGCCCGCCGCCACCGCCTATGTCACGGCCAAGGGCGCCCCCATCGTGGTCAAGGCGGACGGCCTTGCCGCTGGCAAGGGCGTCACCGTCGCGACGGGCGTTCCCGAGGCGATGGCTGCCCTCGATGCCCTTTTCGCAGAACCCGGCGCCGAAGTGGTGATCGAGGATTTCATGGCCGGCGAAGAGGCCAGCTTCTTCATCCTGACCGATGGCACCCACGCCCTGCCCATCGGTACCGCGCAGGATCACAAGCGTGTGGGTGACGGCGATACCGGCCCCAATACGGGCGGCATGGGCGCCTATTCCCCCGCACCGATGCTGACCGAAGCCTTGCAAGCGCAGGTGATGGCCCAGATCATCCATCCGACCCTGCAGGAAATGGCCCGTCGCGGCACGCCCTATCAGGGCGTCCTTTACGCGGGCCTGATGATCGAAAACGGTGCCGCGCGCCTTGTGGAATACAACGCCCGCTTCGGCGACCCCGAATGTCAGGTCCTGATGATGCGCCTTGGCGCGCAGGCGCTCGACCTGCTGCTCGCCTGCGCCGAGGGTCGGCTTGACGGCGCGCAGGCCAGTTTCGCGCCCGATCACGCGCTGACAGTGGTGCTGGCTGCGAAAGGCTACCCCGGAACCCCGCTGAAGGGGAGCGAGGTCAAGGGGCTGGACGGATTGCCCGAAACCAGCTTTCAGATGATGTTCCACGCAGGCACCACCCTGCACGACGGCGCGATCCTCGCCAATGGTGGCCGCGTGCTGAACGCGACAGCCCGTGGCGCCACGCTGGCCGAGGCGCGCACGCGTGCCTACGCGCTGGTCAGTGCGGTGGACTGGCCAGAGGGGTTTTGCCGCCGCGATATCGGCTGGCGCGCGCTGCCGCCCGACAGCCAGGGAAACTGAACCACCCTCGACCGGGTGCCCACCCTCCCGCTCCATATGCGGGGGCTTGGGGGGCTGCCCTTTGCAGGCGGCGTTGAGCGGCAATACGCACATCCCTGCCCATGAAAGCCGGTGGCCCTTCCCCGCCGAGGGGGGAATACGCGCCGCGCCGCTACTGCTGCGCCTGCATCTGCCCCTGCGCCACCCGCACCGACACATCCAGGCTTTCCACCCCACCACCCCGCGCCATGCCGCGAATCGGCGCGGCATCCTGCGCGTCAAACCCGGACCCAAGCCGAATGTATCGCGCATCGGGGCAGCATTTGTTGGACGGGTCGAACCCCACCCAACCCAGGCCCTGCACGTGCAATTCCGCCCAGGCATGTGCCGCCTCCTGCGCGCCCTCATGCTCGGTCAGAAGATAGCCCGAGACATAACGCGCCGGGATCCCCGCCGACCGCGCCACCGCGATCAGCGCATGGGCATGGTCCTGGCAGACCCCCTCGCCCAGCGCCAAAGCCTCGGCGGCGGTCGTGTGGGCGCGGGTCGATCCGGTCGTCCAGACAATCGCCTCGGCAATCGCATCGCTCATCGCATGCGCCATCGCCAGCGCCTCACCGGCCGTCTTTGCCTCCACCCCGATCGCCATCAGCGCGGCATCGGCCCGGGTCGAGGCCGTCTCACCCAGGTAAACCATCGGCGGCACGCCTTCGCGGTGCCCGCGCACGACGCCGGCCTGATCGACCGTCTCGACGAGACCCCGCACCGTGACCGTGATCTCGGACACCGGGCCCAGCACGCTCCACCCCTGCACCCAGTCGCCGCCGCCATCGCGGAACCCGCCGCCCTTGGTGCCGTCGCTGACGTTCACCTCCCACGACACCACCTTCTGCGCCTCGAACGAGGCGGGCGTCAGACGGTGGCTTTGCACCACGCCACGCACCGGCGCGTCATAGGTGTAATGGGTCACATGCTCCACGCTCAGCAACATCAGCGCGCATCCCCGCTCAGATAGGTGGCGCTGACCGATCCCGCCAGCAGGGCAACCTCACCGATGAAGCGGCTCAGAAACTCGTGCATGCCTTCCTCGAAGATGTCTTCCGTCCGCAATTCCGCAAGCCCCGCCAACAGGTTGCGCACCTTGGCCTGCGCATCGGTGGAATTGTGATAGCCGCGCGAAATGCGCCCCAGATGCTGATACGCCCCATCGACGCAAGTGATCAGCGACCGGGGGCATTGCGGGTTCAGGATCAGGAAATGCGCGATCTTGGCCGCCGTCACATCGCCGCCGTAGGCCCAGTGAAACGCCCGGTGCGCACTCATCGCGCGCAAAAGTGTCGTCCACTGATAGTTGTCAAGGCCCGACCCCACGAACTCAAGGCTTGGTAGCAACACATAGTATTTCACATCCAATAGGCGCGCGGTGCTGTCGGCCCGCTCCAGATAATACCCGAGGTTCAGGAAATCGTACCCGTCGTTGCGCAGGTGCGTGGCCTCCATCGTGCCGCGCAGAAGCGAGGTCTGGCGCATCGTCCATTCCGTCAGCCGGCTCAGCGAAAGCTGGCTGCGCGGCATCCGCTCCATCGCCTTCAACTCGTCGAAAGCGGTGTTCAGCGCATCCCACATCTGCGTGGTCAGCGCGGTGCGCACGATCCGCCCGTTCTCGCGCGCCGCCGTGATGCAACTGGCGATGGACGAGGGGTTGTCGCGGTCGAAAAAGAGATAGCTTTCGATATTGCGCTGCACCGGCTCGCCATACTTCTTCTGAAAACCGATGGCGGTGCCGCTGGCGCGCAGCAAACTGTCCCACTCGCTGCGAAAGCCCTGGCTTGAGGGCAAAAGCGCGATCCGCGCCCCCACATCCAGAAACCGGGCGGCGGTTTCGGCCCGCTCCATATAGCGGGCGATCCAGTAAAGGTTGTCGGCGGTCCGGCTCAGCATTCCATCACTCCGCCAGCACCCAGGTATCCTTGACACCCCCGCCCTGCGACGAGTTCACCACAAGGCTGCCTTCGGTCAGCGCAACCCGCGTCAAGCCGCCCGGCACCAGTTCGATCCGCTCGCCCACCAGGCAATAGGGCCGCAAATCCACATGCCGGGGCGCGATCCCCTCGTCCACGAAGGTCGGCGTGGTCGACAGCGCAAGCGTCGGCTGCGCGATGTAATTGCCGGGGTTCTCCACGATCCGCGCCCGAAACGCCTCGATCTGATCGGTGGTGCAGCGCGGCCCCACCAGCATCCCGTAACCGCCCGAGCCGTGCACCTCCTTGACCACCAGATCACCCAGCTTTTCCAGCACGTATTTCAGATCATCCGCCTTGCCGCATTGCCAGGTCGGCACGTTCTTCAGGATCGGCTCTTCGCCAAGGTAAAACCGGATCATCTCGGGCGCGAAGGTATAGACGGCCTTGTCATCCGCCACCCCCGCCCCCGGCGCCGAACAGATCGACACGCCGCCCGAGCGGTACACATCCATCAGCCCCGGAATGCCGAGCATCGAATCCGGCCTGAAACACAACGGGTCGATGAACGCATCGTCGATCCGGCGGTAGATCACATCCACCCGGCGCGGACCTTCCGTCGTGCGCATCCAGACGAAACCGCCCTCGACAAACAGATCCTGCCCCTCGACCAACTCCACACCCATCAGATCGGCAAGGAACGAATGCTCATAGTAAGCGCTGTTGAAATGCCCCGGCGTCAGGATCACCACGGTCGGCTCACCCTCGCATTTCTGCGGCGCCACGCTCGCCAGCGTCCGGCGCAAGAGTTCGGGGTACCGGTCCACAGGCTCGATCCGGTTCTGCTGGAAAAGCTCCGGGAACATCCGCATCATGATTTCGCGGTTTTCCAGCATGTAGGACACGCCCGACGGCGTGCGGCAGTTATCTTCCAGCACGAAAAACTCTTCCGGCCCGGTGCGCACAAGGTCGATGCCAACGATGTGGGAATAAACGCCCTTCGGGGGTACAAACCCCACCACCGCCTTTTCATAGGCCGCATTGCGATAGACCAGCCGCGCCGGGATACGGCCCGCGCGGATGATCTCGCCCCGCCCGTACACATCCACCAGAAACGCGTTCAGCGCCCGCGCCCGCTGCTTGATGCCCTTTTCCAGCCGCGCCCATTCCGCCCCGGTAAAGACGCGCGGGAACATGTCGAACGGGATCAGACGGTCGGGATCGCCGCCCTCGCCATAGACGGCGAAGGTGATCCCGATCCGGCGAAACAGCGCCTCTGCCTCGGCCTGCTTCATCTGGCGAAGCTCGGCCGCCATCCCGTCGACCCAGCCCTGCAGGCCCGCGTAGGGCGCCCGCACCTTGCCGCTGTCGAACATCTCGTTGAAATACTGCGTCACGCCGGGATCCTTCACGCGAACGAAGGCCCGCGTCTTGGGCCTACGATAACCGGGCTGTTTGAAATGTGCAAAGCGCCTCTCGCGCCCCTGCGGCACCGCCACCGGCCAAACGCCCGGAAAAGCGGCAATGTTCCGCCCTGCCCGCATCTTCCTTGCTGAAATACCCTCCGGGCGGGTGAACGGGCGGCAGGCGTGGAAGGGCGGGCAGACGGCCCCCCTTTCTGCCCCCGCCCCGCGCGCTATGCTTGGCCGCATGTCGCGCGCGCCGCTCCTCACCTTCACCGATCAGGGCATCTACTGCCCGCTCGGCGATTTCCATATCGATCCCTGGCGCCCGGTGCCCCGCGCCCTGGTCACCCACGGCCACTCCGATCACGCCCGCCCCGGTATGGGCGCCTATCTGGCAACAGACGCGGCCCTTCCCGTGATCCGCCACCGCTTGGGCGACATCAACGCCGAAGGCATCGCCTTTGGCGACCCCCGTCAGATCGGCCCCGTCACGGTCAGCTTCCACCCCGCAGGCCACGTCCCCGGTTCCGCGCAGGTGCGGGTTGAATACAAGGGCGAGGTCTGGGTCGTCTCGGGCGACTACAAGGTGGAACCGGATGGCCTCAGCGAACCCTTCGAACCCGTGGCCTGTGACACGTTCATCACTGAATGCACCTTCGGCCTTCCGCTGTTTCGCTGGGCCCCTCAGGCCGAAGTGATCGCAGGCATCGCCAAATGGTGGCAAGCCAATGCCGCCGATGGCCGCGTCTCTGTCATCGGCGCCTATGGCTTGGGCAAGGCGCAGCGCATCCTCGCGGCCCTCCCCCCTCTCGGCCCCCTCTACACGCACGGCGCGGTGGAAGCGCCCTCCGCCATCCTGCGCGCCCAAGGCTACCGGGTCCCCGAAACCATCCCCGCCCGCGCGGGCGGGGTGCCCGCCGGCGCCCTTGTCGTGGCCCCTCCCTCCGCGCTCGGCACGCCATGGCTCGCCCGCCTCGGCCCCAACCCGGCCGAGGCTTTCGCGTCGGGCTGGATGGCGCTGCGCGGCATCCGCCGCCGCCGGGGCCTTGGCACGGGCTTCGTGATGTCCGATCACGCCGACTGGCCCGGCCTCAACGCGGCCATCCGTGCCACCGGTGCGGCGCGCGTGTTCGTCACCCACGGCTACACCACCCCCTTCCGCCGCTGGCTCGCGGAACAGGGCTATGACGCGGGGATCGTGGCGACAGAATATGGCGGCGACGACGCCACCGAACCCGAAGGCGACGTGACATGACCGCCCGTTGCGTGTCGGTACAAATGACCGACGCAAAACCGACGCGCGCGGGACGGCGGCGGGACGGCAGATGAAGCGCTTTTCCGCCCTTTTCACGGCCCTCGATGCCACCACCTCGACCAGCGCGAAAACCGCCGCCCTCGCCGCCTATTTCCGCGCGGCACCGGCAAAGGATCGCCTCTGGACCGCAGCCCTCTTGTCCGGCCGCCGCCCCAAACGCGCGGTCAATGCCACCGAACTGCGTGCCTGGGCAGGCGAAGCTGCAGGCCTGCCGGATTGGCTGATGGAAGAAAGCTATGCCATCGCAGGCGATCTGGCCGAGACGATCTCGGCGGTTCTGCCACCCCCTGAAAATACCGAGGACAGAACGCTAACCAACTGGATAGAATACCTTATATCCCTGACAGGTCAGCCCCCGGACACGCGCCGCGCGGCAATCCTTGCCGCCTGGAATGCCCTTGGCGGGACCGAGCGGTTTCTCTTTACCAAGCTTCTGACGGGCGGCTTTCGCATGGGCGTCAGCCGGGGCCTGATGACCCGCGCCATGGCACAAGCCACCGGTCTGCCAGAGGCGGCCATCGCGCACCGCCTGATGGGCGATTGGACGCCCCAAACCACGACATGGGATGCACTTCTGGAGGAAACCACCACATCTGGTAGTGCCCAGCCCTACCCCTTCGCCCTCGCCTCACCGTTGGAGGGGGATCCGGCGGCCTTGGGCGCCCCCTCCGACTGGACCGCAGAATGGAAGTGGGATGGCATCCGTGGCCAGCTTATCGCCCGTCCCGGCGCCATTGCACTCTGGTCGCGGGGCGAAGAGCTGATGACCGACCGATTTCCAGAATTTACCATACTCTCCAGAGCCTTGCCAGCAGGCACCGTGCTTGATGGCGAGGTGCTGGCATGGGCGGACGGCCCGCTGCCTTTCGCCGCGCTGCAAACGCGGATTGGCCGAAAGACGGTCACGAAGAAGGCGTTGACCGAGGCGCCCGCGCATCTTCTGGCCTATGATCTGCTTGAATTTGCAGGGAAAGACCTGCGCGATCAACCCTTTGCCACCCGTCGCGCCGAACTCGACGCGCTCCTCGCCACCCTTCCCCCCGGCCTGCCCCTTTCCGCCTCCCCGCTCATCCCCGTCACCGACTGGCAAAGCCTTGCCACCCTCCGCGCCACGTCGCGTGACCTGCTGGCGGAAGGGCTGATGCTGAAGCGGCTGACCAGCGCCTATCACACGGGGCGCAGACGGGGCGATTGGTGGAAGTGGAAGATCGACCCCTATACCGTTGATGCCGTGATGATTTATGCGCAGTCCGGCCATGGTCGCCGCGCCAATCTTTTCACCGATTTCACCTTCGCCGTCTGGCACGGGAATGATCTTGTGCCCTTCGCCAAGGCCTATTCCGGCCTGACGGACGCCGAATTTGCCGAAATCACGCGCTGGGTGCAGAAGCACACGCTGGAACGCTTTGGCCCGGTCCGCCGCGTACCCCCGGAACTGGTGTTTGAACTGGCGTTCGAAGGCATCCAGGAAAGCCCGCGCCACAAATCGGGCATCGCGCTGCGGTTTCCACGGATGGTGCGCTGGCGGCACGACAAGCCTTTGGCAGAGATAGATACTTTGGAAACCCTTCGGTCGCTTCTGCCGTCCGCCCAAGGGCAATCAGCCCCGGACCCCGAGGATTTTTGAACAAAGAAGCGGGGCGCAAGGCTTGCAGCCGCCCCACACGCAGCCCTAGATGATGCCCGACAGAAAAGAGGTTTCCATGACGCATCCCCGCCCCGTCTTCGACGCGAACGCCGCCACCGGAAAAGGCTTCGGCGACCTGCCCGAATGGGACCTGACCGATCTGTATCCCGCCCCGGATGCGCCCGAATTCGCGCGTGACATGGCGTGGCTGGAATCGGCTTGTTCCGATTTCGCAGAGGCTTACGAGGGAAAGCTCGCGTCCCTTGACGCAGGCGCAATGCACAGGTGCATCCTGGCGTATGAAGCCATCGACGTGACCGCCGGGCGCCTCATGTCCTATGCGGGCTTGCGCTATTATCAGAACACGATGGATTCCGCGCGCGCCAAGTTCATGGCCGATGCGCAGGACAAGGTGACTGTGGCGACCACGCCACTGGTATTTTTCAGCCTTGAATTCAACCGGTTGGAAGAGGATCATCTGGCCCGCCTGATGGCTGCCGATGCTGCCCTCGCACGCTACAAACCCGTCTTTGACAGGATGCGCGCCATGCGCCCGCACCAGTTGTCGGACGAGTTGGAAAAGTTCATGCATGACCAGTCCACCGTCGGTGCGGCCGCCTGGAACCGTCTCTTCGATGAAACGATGGCGGGCCTCACCTTCACGGTGCCGGGCGAAGAAGAACCCTTGAACCTTGAGGCCACGCTCAACCTGCTGACCGATACCGACCGCGCCAGGCGCGAGGCTTCGGCCCGTGCGCTGGCAACCGAATTTGACAAGCATATCAAGCTTTTCGCCCGCGTTCACAACACACTGGCGAAGGAAAAGGAAATCCACGATCGCTGGCGCCACATGCCCACACCCCAACACGGGCGGCACCTCTCCAACCATGTTGAGCCCGAAGTGGTCGAGGCGCTGCGCAATGCCGTTGTCGCCGCCTACCCCCGCCTGTCGCACCGCTATTACCGGCTGAAGGCCAAGTGGATGGGGCTGGAAAAGCTGCAGGTCTGGGACCGCAACGCCCCCCTGCCCATTGAGGCGCCAAAGCTGGTGGACTGGCCGACCGCCCGCAAGACGGTGACCGATGCCTACAGTGCCTTTTCCCCCGATCTCGCGGCGCTGGCGCAGCCGTTCTTCGACAAAGGTTGGATCGATGCGGGCGTCAAGCCCGGCAAGGCACCCGGCGCCTTTGCGCATCCGACCGTCACCACGGTGCACCCTTACGTGATGCTGAATTACCTTGGTAAACCGCGCGATGTCATGACGCTGGCGCATGAACTGGGCCACGGCGTGCATCAGGTTCTGGCGGCGGGTCAGGGTGAGTTGCTCAGCTCAACCCCACTCACGCTGGCCGAAACCGCCAGCGTCTTTGGCGAGATGCTGACGTTCCGCAAGCTTCTGGAGGGCGCCAAAACGCCCGCCGAGCGCAAGACCCTGCTGGCGGGCAAGGTGGAGGACATGATCAACACAGTCGTGCGCCAGATCGCCTTTTATGATTTCGAGTGCAAGCTGCACGCGGCACGCGCGACGGGCGAGCTGACACCGGATGACATCAACGCGCTTTGGATGAGCATTCAGGCGCAATCCCTTGGTGATGCGTTCGAATTCATGGACGGGTATGAAACCTTCTGGGCCTATATCCCGCATTTCGTGCACTCCCCCTTCTACGTCTATGCCTATGCGTTCGGCGACGGCCTCGTGAACGCGCTTTACGCCGCCTACGAAGGTGGCCTGCCCGATTTTCAGGCAAAATATTTCGACATGCTGAAAGCGGGCGGATCGAAGCATCACAAGGTGCTTTTGGCGCCTTTCGGCCTTGATGCCTCGGATCCGGCCTTCTGGGACAAGGGATTGAGCATGATCGCGGGCTTCATCGACGAGTTGGAGGCGATGGAGGGGTAAGAGCGCCGTTGACAGGCGGCGCGCGCGCGGCATTCTGGCGGTTGACGCAGGGGTAAGCCCTGCCAGACCGGAGGAAATGACATGTGCCATGCCTGTGTGACCGAAAGCGTGAAAGAGCGGATGTTGTCGCGCCGCGGGTTTCTTGCCGCTACGGCGGCGGCAGGGGCCGTGGCGGCCATTGGCGCGCCGGCCCCGGCGCGGGCGCAGACAACGGGCGGCATCGTGGACATGACGCACACGCTGACCACCGATTTCCCCACCTTCTTTGGCGAGCAGCAGTTCTTTGAAGAGCAAAAGTTCAATTTTGCCGAGAACGGCTTCAACCTCAAAGAGTTGCGGATCAACGAACACACCGGAACCCATGTTGATTCGCCTTTCCACTTTTCGGCCGACGGCAATTCGGTCGATGAGATTCCGCCCGAGAAACTGCTCTGCCCGCTGGCCGTTATCGATATCCGGGCCAAGGCGGCCGAGGATGCGGATGCGCAGGTAACGCCGGATGACCTCAAGGCCTGGATCGCGGCGAACGGGCCGATTCCGGCTGGCGCCTGCGTGGCCATGCTGTCGGGCTGGGGGCCGCTGGTGCGCGATCCGAAATTCCGCAATGTGGACGGCGAGGGCAAGATGCACTTCCCCGGCTTCCATGTGGAGGCCGCGCAGATGCTTATGTCCGAGGCCGATGTGGCGGGCATCGCAGTGGATACGCTGTCGCTCGATCATGGGCCTTCGCCCGATTTTGCGGCGCATTACGCCTGGTTGCCGTCAGGCCGCTGGGGGATCGAATGCCTGGCCAATCTGGAGAATGTGCCTGCGACGGGGGCCACGATCATCGTGGGCGCGCCGAAACATGCCAAGGGCACAGGCGGCCCTGCACGCGTCTTCACGTTGCTCTGAATGTCGACTGTCGCGCCGCCCGAAAACCCGGAGTCAGACCCCCGCGTGAAGGCGGTGTATGACGATATCCGGGCAACGCGGGGCAGCGACTTCATCAACAACGTCTGGCTTTACCTCGCCTGGGATCCTGCCTTGCTGGCGGAAACCTGGGCGGGGGTCAAGGCGGTGATGGCGACGCCGTCAGCGCTGGATCCCAAGGTAAAGGAAATGATTTACGCGGCTGTTTCGATTGCAAATGCCTGCGACTACTGCACGCATTCGCATCTGGCGGCGGCGCGCGCAAAAGGCATGACGGCAGAGGAACAGGCTGATCTTTTCCGGGTCGTCTCTCAGGCTGCGCGCACAAACGCGCTGCTGAACGCCGTGCGCCCGCCGATTGATGCGGCCTTTGTGGCAGATCAGCCGCGCGCCTGACCCTGCATGACGGACAGGTATTCATCCATCGCCGCCTCGGCGCTGGCAAGGTCGGGGGCGGATGCGTCAGCATCCACCAGATGCGCCACATCAGGCTCGATCGCCGTGATCCCGCCGCAGACAAGGATCCATGCACCGGGGTTCGAGACGCGCAACGCCACGATCAGGCGCGCAAGCGGGAACAGCATCCGGCTGTTGGAGGCCGACAGCCCGATGATGGGGTAACTGTCGTGCCCCAGGTCCTGCACAAGCGTATCGTGGTCAAGCCCGGCGCGCAGATCGATTTCCCAACCGTGCATCGTCAGAAGGTCGGCGGCCATCGCCACGCCCAGAAGATGCGTCTCACCGGGAACCGAGGCGAAAGCCGCACGATAGCGTTGCCCACGCGACGGACCGCGGCCGAACAGGCGGCGCAGTCCGCGCATCATCGCATAGATGCGCCCTGCCCCGATCACCACCTCGACCGAACTGACCCGGTCTTCATCCCACCACACACCCAGACGCCGCGCCGCTTCCGCAAGATAACCGAGATAGAGCATCTCGACGCTTGCACCCCTTGCGTGGGCTTCCATCACGATGTTGGTCGCTGCGTCGTCATCGACGCTGAGCAGCGCTTGCGCCAGCGCCTCAATGCGCGTTTCGAATTCTTCACTCTCTTGTGCATCGCCCGCCGGCGATTGCGGCGTCACAACACGCTGCGAAAGACGAGACAACACTTCGGTCGCCAACGCCTGCACCGCATCGGCGGGCAGTTTCGCAGCCCCAAACACGCCTTTGGCGCGTTCAAAAGCCTGCGCGTCAATCATGACTGGGGGTCTTCCGCTGCTATCCATGGCGTGCCTGCCTTCGCGTCCGGTGGGGTCAAAGCGAAGCTCCCGTGCGTCGGGACATACCCGCCGCCGATGATTCCCCCGCCGCCCGCTTTTTCATCCTAGCAGAGGTTTTCTGTCACTCAAGTCTGACATTCCCTGCAGAAGAGATGATTTCACCCCCCGAAACAGGTGCTTTGTGTCTAGTCTGGTTGACACTTTCATGCAAAATCGGTGCACGACGGCATGCAGTGCATGGTCGTTTCATGCGGCTAACCCGCCGCAACGGCTGCAAAAACCCGGTCGATCATCTCTTGCGTGCCGCGACTGAATTCCAGTGGGCAGGCATAGGGCACGCCTTCCCGCAGGCTTTTCCCGAAAGCTTCGACCTGCAGTCGGTAATGGCTGACGCCGGGGAATCGCTCGACCGTCACTGAAAGGCCGGGACGGTGCAATTCCACCTGTGCCTCGCCGAAGACGCCAGCATTGAACGGCGCGGTCAGCCGGATCATGCCGTGCTCGCCCTGAAAGACCATCTCTTGCCGCGGAAAGAGCCGCATCGACGTCATCGCGGCGTAGGTGAAATCGTGCCCGTTGCCCGCAAACCGCCCTGTCACCTGCGCGAAAGTATCGACACCGTTTTCAAGCCGCGCCCGCGCCGCGATCTCCACCGGCTCTGCCCCGGTCATGAATCGGGCGGACCCGTAGGTGTAGACGCCGATATCGCGAATGCCACCGCCGCCCGTTTCGGGGCGGTTGCGGATATTGCCGGGCTCGGTGCGGTTGTCGTAGCTGAAGGCGCCGTCCACATTCTCCAGCCGCCCGATCGCCCCGTCTTCCAGCAGCGCCTTCGCGCGGCGCCACTGCGGGTGATGAACGATCATGAAGGCCTCGGCCGCCAAGAGCCCGCTTGCATCCCGCGCCGCAATCAGCCGGTCAATCTCGATTGCCTGCATCGCGATGGGCTTTTCGCACAGCACATGCTTGCCCGCCGCCAGCGCCTTCAGCGTCCATTCCACATGCAGATGGTTCGGCAGCGGGATATAGACCGCCTCCACCTCGGGGTCGGCAAGCAGCGCGTCATAGGTGAGGTGCAGCCGCATGCCAGGCGCAAAAGCCTGAAAGCCCACGGCCTTTGCCGGGTCGGATGTGGCAAGCGCGTAAAGCTCTGCCCCGTGTGCCGCATGGATCGCTGGCGCCATCTGCTCGCGCGCGAATTTCGCCGCGCCGAGTATTCCCCATTTGACTGCTTTCATTGCCCGCCCTCCTGCCCATTCGAGGGCAAGGCTACGTCAGGGCGCGGCGTCGGTGAAGGTGCAGGCGGGCCCAAAGGCCAAAAAAACGGAAAGCCAATCATGCGCAGCATTTGCCAGAACCGGATTTGGCGGGCATCACCCCGGCTGGGGCCAGCGCCGGAACGGCAAGCGGATGCGCCCGCTTGCCAATCTCGTATCCCACTTTCCGGGCCTCAGGCGGGAATGGCCATGCCTTTGCCGCGCGCCAGTTCGCGCATCTTTTCCTGCAGCTTTTCGAAGGCGCGCACCTCGATCTGACGAATCCGCTCACGGCTGACGCCGTAGCTTTCCGACAGTTCCTCCAGCGTGACGGGCGTTTCGGACAGCCGGCGCTGGACAAGGATATCCTTCTCGCGGTCGTTCAGCACGGCCATGGCCGCGATCAGCAACTCGCGCCGCGCCTCAAGCTCGTCCTTCTCGGCATAGGCACCGGCCTGATCGCTGTCTTCGTCTTCCAGCCAGTCCTGCCATTGCGTGCCGCCATCGCCGTCGTTGCCGACCATGGCGTTCAGCGAGGCATCACCACCGGACAAACGGCGGTTCATGTCCACCACCTCGTCCTCGGTCACGCTCAGGTCATGGGCGATCTGGCGCACGTTTTCAGGGCGCAGGTCACCCTCTTCCAGCGCGCCGACCTTGGCCTTGGCCTTGCGCAGGTTGAAGAACAGCTTTTTCTGCGCGCTGGTGGTGCCCAGTTTCACCAGGCTCCACGACCGCAGGATGTATTCCTGAATGCTGGCGCGGATCCACCACATCGCATAGGTGGCCAAGCGAAAGCCTTTTTCCGGGTCAAAGCGTTTGACGGCCTGCATCAGGCCCACATTCGCCTCGGAAATGACCTCGGCCTGCGGCAGACCGTAGCCGCGATAACCCATGGCGATCTTGGCGGCCAGACGCAGGTGAGAGGTGACCATCCGGTGCGCGGCGGCAGTATCCTGATGGTCCACCCAGCGCTTGGCCAGCATGTATTCCTCTTCCGGCTCCAGCAGCGGAAACTTGCGGATCTCCTGCATGTAGCGGTTCAGGCCCTGTTCGGGGCTTGGTGCGGGAAGGTTGGTATATGTGCTCATCACGAACGTCCTCCTGCCGGGCCGGGTCGGAATTCCCGGTCGGCTGATTTATGCCTTCGTGGCGGTTTGTGCAAGAAGCCGAGCCTGCCACATCAACATGAACGAATGATGATCCCACTTCTGTCGCGCCGCCATGGCCAATGCGGGCGACTCACGCGACTGTCAGCCAGCCGCCCGGAATGTTTCAAGCAAGGCGGCGAAATCGGGTGGCAGGGGGGCGGCGAATTGCAGGGTTTCGCCGCTGACGGGGTGCACGAACCCAAGGCTGGCCGCGTGAAGCGCCTGCCGGGGGAAGGCCTGCGCGGCGGCGGCCCCCGGTGCCTGGGGCGACAGGCGGCGGTGCCCTCCATAGACCGGATCGCCGATCAGCGCATGGCCCGCATAGGCCATGTGTACCCGGATCTGATGCGTGCGCCCGGTTTCCAGCCAGCATTCGATCAGCGACGCGCCCCCGAACCGCTCGACCACCCGCGCGCGTGTGACGGCGTGTCGCCCGTGGTCCCACGCCACGGCCTGACGCTGGCGGTCGCTGCGGTGGCGGTCGATATGCGTGGCGATGCGCAGCACCGCCTGCGCCTCGAAACTGACGCCGCGCAGGCCGCGCAGGCGCGGATCGGCGGCCTCGGGGGCGCCATAGACCATCGCCAGATAGCGCCGCGTCACGGTATGGGCCGCGAATTGTGCGGCAAGTCCCTGATGCGTACGGTCGGTCTTTGCGACCACCAGCAGACCCGAGGTTTCCTTGTCGATCCGGTGCACGATGCCGGGCCGCCGCGCCCCACCGATGCCGGACAGGCTGTCGCCACAGTGATGCAGAAGCGCGTTCACCAGCGTGCCCGACCATTGCCCGGGTGCAGGGTGCACGACCATCCCGGCGGGCTTGTCGATCACGATCAGATCGGCATCCTCATAGACCACCACCAGCGGGATCGCCTCGGGCTGCGCCTCGGCCTCTTGCGGCGCGGCAATGCGGATCTCGAACGCGTCGCCTTCGACCACCCGTGCCTTGGCATCGGTGACCGCCGCGCCATCGCGGCTGACCGCCCCTTCCGCGATCAGCCGGGCAAGGCGAGAGCGTGACAGCGCCCATTCCTCTGGCACGTCGCGCGCCAGCGCCTTATCAAGACGGGCAGGCGGTTGGGCACCGATCACCAGCCGCAGCACATCGGGCGCCTCGTCGTCGTCGCCTTCAGAAAGGGGCATCGCCATGGATCAGACCCCCGAACCCGAGGCGATGCCGCCGTCGTTGCGGTTTCTCAAATGGCTGGTGATTTTGCTGACGCTGACCATGATCGTCGGCGTCATAACGGTGGTTGCGGTCCTTGTCACCCGCATCCCGCAAGTGATGGCGCGCGCGGCGGCGCCGGCGTTGCCGGCATCGGTGAAAATGCCTGACGGCCTGACACCGGGCGCGGTGACGTTCGGCACGGGCTGGACGGCCGTGGTGGCGACAGACACCACCGGGGCCGCATCCATCCTGATCTTTGCCCCCGACGGCAGACTCCGCCAGCGCGTGCCAATCCTGACCGGTTCACCGTGATCGTGCAAAAAGGCTTGACGCCGCCCCACCCCGACGCTCGACTGCGCCCACGCAACAACGCGGTAGTCATGCCCCCCCAGCCGACGGCCACGCCCGTGCCCACCCAATTGCGCGACGAGCTTGAGCGGCAGTTCCGCATCTTGCGCGCCGACATGCCGGTCCGCCTGATCGCGACCGCCTTTGGCTACGTGATGGCCTCGATCTATCTGCCCGCCGTCTTCGTGATTGCGGTCGCGCTGACCAATCTGATCGGCGAGACGATCATCCATCGTCTGTTCACCGACATCGGCGCGATGGTGCGGTACCGCTGGCGGCGACAGGTGGCCGTTGTTGCGACCTTCGTGATCGAGGCGTGCTTTTCGATGCCCGCCGCGCTGATCTGGCACGTGGACGATCCATTCTCGAAAGCGCTGGCTGTCGGCCTTGCCGCTGGGGCGATGATGCACGTGGCGACCGTGCGGTCGATCCATCTGCCGCAGGGCCTGGCAGGGTTTCTGGCGCTGGCAATCGTGATCCTGACATCGAACTCGGTCTTCTGGATGAACACCGGCAATTGGCAGGGTTTCGTCGGCACGACGCTCTGCGCGCTGGCCGGTCTGGGATATTGCGTCGAGGCCATGCTGTCGACGAACCGGCTGCACCGCGAAACAGCCGCAGGGCGGCGTGCGGCGATGGAGGCAAACGCGGCCAAAGACAGACTTCTGGCCACGATCAGCCACGAACTTCGCACCCCGCTGAACGGGATCGTCGGCATGGCACATGCGGAGCGGCGCAACACCGCCGACCCCGGCGCCGTCGAGCGGTTGGACCTGCTGGTTGCCAGCGCTGACGGGCTGACGACCCTGCTTGACGATATCCTCGATCTTTCGGCGGCGCGCGAAGGGCGGTTGCCGATCCGCCCCACCGCCGCCTGCCCGCGGGACGAGATCGCGCGGACGGCGGGCCTTTTTGCCCCGGCGATCGAGCGAAACGGGGTGAATCTGAGCCTGGTGCTCGACCCCGGCCTTGACGCAACGGCGGTCTTTGATGCCCAGCGGCTGCGGCAATGTCTGTCGAACCTGTTGTCGAACGCGCTGAAGCACGGCAACGGGGCGCCGATCCGCCTGAGCGCGCGGTGCGCGTCGGGCCCAGGCGACACGCCAATCCTCGAGATCATTGTCGAGGATGATGGCCCCGGCATCCCCCCGTCGGATGCCGATCAGGCGTTTGAGCCGTTCGGGCGGCTTTCCCCGGATGCCGAGGGCAGAGGGCGCAGCCACGGCCTCGGCCTTTCGATCACCCGCGTTTTGGCGCGCCAGATGGGCGGGGACGCCACGCTCGATCCCGCCGAACGCGGGGCGCGGTTCCGGCTCTGCATCGCGCTTCATCCGGCGGACGCGGGCACCGAAAACGTGGCCGTCCCCGTTCCGCTGCACCGATTGGACGGGCGGCGCGTGCTCGTGGTCGACGATGTGGCCACCAACCGGATCGTCGCGGCAAGCTATCTGCGTCTTGCCGGCGCAGAGCCGCTGGAGGCCGCAGATGGCGAAGCGGCGCTGGCACAGATGGCGGGGTCCGGGGCGGATGCCGTGCTTTTGGACCTGCACATGCCGGGGCTCGATGGGCTGGCGACACTGGCAGCACTTCGCGCCCTGCCGGGGGCTGCGGGGGCAGTGCCGGTGATTGCGCTGACCGCCGATTCCGAACCGGGCAAGCGGCAGCACCTGACGGCCGCCGGAATTGACGGGTTTCTGCCGAAACCGCTGAGCCCAGAGCTGTTGCACGCCGAACTTGCCCGCGTGCTGCACGCACGATCCCCGCTGGACGCCACGCAGCCACCGGGCCAGTGTACCGCATCTGCGTTGCCCGATCCGCGCAAGCAAACGCGCGCCATGTGACCGGGCCTGTCTTTTTGCCTGACCTGACCGGAACCCATCCATGACCCTATTTCCCGATGCCACAGCCACCGCCCGGGCCGTCGCCGCAGGCGAGGTGACGCCCACCGAACTGCTCGATGCCGCCCTTGCCGCCACGGCGCGGCTCAACCCTGCCCTGAATGCCGTGGTGCTGATCCAGGAAGCGGTCGCGCGCCGCACCATTGATGAGGGGCTGCCGCGCGGGCCGTTCCGGGGCGTGCCGTTCCTGCTGAAGGACCTTGGCGCAGAAGCGGTCGATTTTCCCTCGCACAACGGATCTCGCGCGTTCGCCAACACGCGCTACCGGCGGAACTCGGCGATCTTTGATCGGATGCACGCCACGGGTGTAGTCACCTTCGGGCGCACCACCAGCCCCGAGGGGGGGATCGGCCCCGCCACCGAAAGCGCGGTCTACGGCGGCCCCACGCGCAACCCGTGGGATCTGTCGCGCACCTCCGGCGGATCGTCGGGTGGCGCGGGCGCGGCGGTCGCCGCGGGAATCGTGCCCATGGCCCATGGGTCGGACGGCGGCGGTTCGGTGCGCATTCCGGCGGCCTCATGCGGGCTTTTCGGGATGAAGCCCACCCGCGCCCGTCTGCCCGACGGGCCTTACGCGGGCGAAGGCTGGGCGGGCATGGCGATCGACGGTTTCCTGACGCGGTCTGTCCGCGACACGGCCAGCATGCTTGATGCCTGCGCGGGTGCCGATCCCGGCGCGCCCTATTGGGCGCCGCCTTTGCGGCGCAGCCACGCCGATGCGATCAGCCGTCCGCCCCGGCGCCTGCGCGTCATGCTTTGCGATACCACCTTCACCGGCGATGCCATCCATCCGGAGGTGCGTGCCGCCGTTCTGGCCACAGCGCGCCTTCTGGAAGACCTTGGCCATCAGGTGGAACCCGGACAACCGAACGCCGATGTCACCGGCATGATGCGGGCCTGGACGGATATCGTGGCTGTGGGCAGCGCGCTGTCGCTGCGCAATGCGGCGGCCCGGCGGGGGCGGCCCATCGGGCCCGAGGATGCCGAGGGTGTATCGCGCGGCGCGATGGCCCACGCCGAAACGCTGCACCCCACCCGCTATCTGGAAGCAGTGGGTGACATCCATGATTTCGGGCGGCAGATGGCCGCCGTGTTCGATCCCGACGGCGCCACCGGACCCGACATCATCCTGTCCGCCACCCTTGCAGAGCCACCCGCCGCCGTTGGGCGTTTCGCCCATACGACCGAGGATTACGTCAATTTCCGGATCGGACCGGGCGGCGTTTTCGCCTATTCCCCTTTCTGCGCCGTCTTCAATGCCAGCGGCCAGCCTGCGGCGTCGATCCCCCTGGGGCAAACTGCCGACGGTTTGCCCATCGGTATCCATCTCGCGGCCCGCTTTGGCGACGACGAAACCCTGATCGCGCTTTGCGCGGAATTGGAGCAAGCTGCCCCGTGGGCGGGCAGACGGCCCCCGCTCCACGCAAAACGTGCGGGCTAAGTGCTTGCAATACGGGCGCGCGCGCGCCTAGCATGACCGGGTGGGAAATATGGGGCATAGCGTGGCAAGAACGGCGGCCATCGAGGCGCGCAGGGCGGTAAAGACGTTCGGACAGGGCGCCAGCGCTGTTCACGCGCTCGACGATGTGTCGCTGACCATCGAGAACGGCGAGTTCTTCACGCTGCTCGGGCCTTCGGGCTGTGGCAAGACCACACTTCTGCGCCTCATTGCCGGGTTCGAGACGCCCACCTCGGGCCATATCCTGCTGGACGGGCAAGAGATCACGCATCTGCCGCCGAACCGCAGGCCGGTGAACACGGTCTTTCAGTCCTATGCGCTTTTCCCGCATCTGACGGTGGCTGAAAACATCGGCTTCGGGCTGAAGATGCTGGGACGCCCCCGCGGCGATGTGGCCGCGCGGACGGCGGCGATGCTGGCGCTTGTCAAGCTCGAGGCGATGGCAGACCGCAAGACAAGCCAGCTTTCCGGCGGCCAACAGCAGCGCGTGGCGCTGGCGCGCGCCCTGGCGCCAGAGCCCAAGGTGCTGCTTCTGGACGAACCGCTTTCGGCGCTCGACCTGAAGCTGCGCAAGGAGATGCAGACGGAACTGAAGCGCCTGCAAACCGAAACCGGCATTACCTTCGTGTTCGTCACGCACGATCAGGAAGAGGCGCTCACGATGTCCGACCGGATCGGGGTGATGAGCGGCGGCAAACTTTTGCAGGTCGGCAACCCGCGCGACATCTACACCCGCCCCGCCAACCGCTTCGTCGCCTCCTTCATCGGCGAGACGAATTTCCTGCCCGCGACGGTCGAGCGCGGGGGGGCCCGCCTGGGCTGCGGCGCGCTGGTCGAGATCGACCCCGGCAGCGCCAGCGGTGCGATCACGCTGGCAATCCGGCCCGAACAGATCCGGCTGGTCGAGGCCGGAGAAGACGGGGCCATCCCCGCGCGACTGACCGATCTGGTCTATTTCGGCACCGATACGCATTGCCATCTGGCGCTCTCGGACGGTGAAGAGGTGGTGGCGCGCGTGCAAAGCCCCGCGAACGGCGAGGCAGGTCTGGCCCGTGGCGCCGAGGTCGGCCTGCGGCTTTCGCCGGGGGCAGCACAGGTGCTGGGGGAATGACAGCATGAGCGCCGCCGAAAAGGCCGCCGAGGCCGATACCGCGCGCAAAGGCTGGCTTCTCTCGACCCCTGCGCTGATCCTGCTGCTTGTCGGCGCCTCGGGTCCCCTGATGATCGTGGTGGTCTATTCCTTCCTGACCCCCGGCCAGTACGGCAACGTGGTCTGGAAATTCTCAAGCGACGCATGGACCGGCATCTTCCTGACACAGGACATCTTCGATGGGACCTGGCATCTGGCCGACGCGCATCTGTCGATCTTCTGGCGCTCGGTCAAACTGGCGCTCATGACCACGCTCTTCACGTTCCTCGTCGGTTTCCCGACCGCGTGGTTCATCGCCACCCGGCCGCCCCGAATGCGGGCCTTCTATCTGTTTCTCATCACCATTCCGTTCTGGACGAACCTTCTGATCCGCACTTTCGCGATCAACCAGATCATCCGCAACGAAGGCCTTCTGAACACGGCGCTCATGGGGATAGGCCTGATCGACCAGCCCATCGTCATCATCTACACCGATTTTGCCGTGTTTCTGGGCATGACATACGTTTACCTGCCCCTGATGGTGCTGCCGCTTTTCGCAGCTATTGACCGCTTCGACATGCGGTTGCTGGAAGCGGGCTATGACCTGTACGCCACCCGGTTTCAGGTGCTGCGGCAGGTGATCCTGCCCATCGTGAAACCGGGCATCATCGCGGGCTCCATCCTTGTCTTCATCCCGGCGCTTGGCGCCTATGTCACGCCGCGCATCCTTGGCGGCGGGCGCAACATGATGATCGGCAACTTCATCGAGTTGCAGTTCGGGCAGGGCCGCAACTGGCCGCTTGGCGCCTCGCTTTCGGTTGTGCTGTTGCTGATCGTCATGGTCGCGCTGGTGTTCTACGTCCGGGTGTCGACGCGCGAGGGCAGAAGTGGCTGACCGCGCATTTTCCGTCGCACGTCTGCCGGGGTTCGGCACGGTGGCCATTCTGGTGTTCGTGGCGCTTTACCTGCCCATTGTCATGCTGGTCGTCTATTCGTTCAACGCAGGCGACAGCATCGCGATCTGGGAGGGGTTTTCGCTGAAATGGTACCCGCGTGCCTTTGACAATGAACAGGTGCGGGACGCGACGATCCGGTCGCTTTACCTTGCGACGATGGCCGCGCTTATCGCCACATCCGTCGCGGTGATGGCCGCCCTTGGCACCACGCGGCGGCGCGCGACAAAAGGGCAGACCTTCGTCTACCTCGCCATCAACCAGCCCCTGATGGTGCCCGAGATCGTGACCGCCGTGGCGCTTTTGATCTTCTTTGCCTCGATCAAGGTGGCGACGGGTTATCAGGGGATGGGGTATCTGATCCTTGCGCATTCGGCTTTTTGCGTGCCCTTCGCCTATCTGCCCATCCGTGCGCGGCTGGAGGGGATGGACCTGACGCTGGAAACCGCTGCCGCCGACCTTTACGCCAGCCCCTGGCAGGCGTTTCGCTACGTCACCTTGCCGCTTCTGATGCCCGGCGCGCTGGCGGGCTTCATGCTGGCCTTCGTCACATCGCTCGACGATGTGGTGATTACCCTCTTCGTGAAATCGGCCGGGCAGGATACGCTGCCCACCTACATGCTTGGTCAGATACGCCGCTCGGTCACGGCCGAGGTCAATGCGATCTCTACCCTGTTGCTTGTGTTCACCGTGGTCCTGTTGACCGCGTTCTTCCTGCTCACCCGCAAGCGCGGATGAAGCCCACACAAAGAAAAAACCAACAAGGAGAAGACGATGAAAAAGATCCTTTCCGCCGTAGCCATGCTGATGGCGGGCACAACGCTTGCCAGTGCCGAGGGCGAATTGCAGCTTTTCAACTGGGGTGACTATACCAACCCCGAGCTTTTGGCCAAGTTCGAGGCCGAAACGGGGATCAAGGTCACCGTCACCGATTATGACAGCAACGACACCGCGCTGGCCAAGGTGGAAGCTGGCGGCGCCGGGTTCGATCTGGTGGTGCCATCGGCCAACTACGTGCCGATCTGGCGCGAGAAGGGGCTGATCCAGGAACTGGACCTTTCCAAACTTCCCCATCACGCCAACATCGCACCGGAATGGAAGGATGTGCCTTGGGATCCGGGCCGTACCTTCACCGTGCCGTGGCAGTGGGGCTCGACCGGCGTTGCCGTGAACGACAAGGCCTATTCCGGCGATATCAACACCTCTGCCATCTTCCTCGACCCGCCGCCCGAGCTTGAGGGCAAGGTCAACGTCACGCCAGAGATGAACGACATCCTGTCGCTGGCCATCATGTATGTCGGCGGAGAGCCCTGCACCGAAGATACCGCCGTGCTGAAGAAGGCCCGCGATGCGCTGGTGGCCGCCAAGCCGAAGTGGCTGTCGATGGACTACGGCATGACGGAAAAGATGGCGGCCAATGACGTGATGGCATCGGTCTACTGGAATGGCGCGATCTTCCGCGCCCGGCTGCAGAACCCCGACGTGAAATATGGCTATCCGAAAGAGGGCTTCCCGCTCTGGATGGATTCAGTCGCGATCCTGTCGGACGCCAAGAATGTGGAGGAAGCCTACAAGTTCCTCGACTTCATCATGGTTCCCGAGAATGCCGCGATGATTTCGTCCTTCGCGCGCTATGCCAACGGGATCTCGGGGTCTGATCCGTTCATGCCTGCCGACATGAAGGACGCGCCCGAAATCGTGATCCCCGCGGAATTTGCAGCAGCGGGCAAGTTCCTTCCCACCTGCTCGGCCAAGGCGCAGGAATACTACACCGCGATCTGGACCGAACTGCAGAAGTAAGCGCGAACTGAGAAGACAGGTGCGGGGGGCCAGCCCCCCGCATCCCCCCGGGATATTTCGGCAGAGAAGAAGACCCGCCGTGGAAATTTGTGCGCTGTCAGCATCCGACCTGTCGCGGATGATCGCGGCAAGGCATGTCGCGCCGTCCGAGGTGATGGCGGCCTATCTGGCGCGGGCTGCGGCTTTCAACCCGCAAGTAAACGCCTTCGTCTCGCCGCGCGATCCCGATGTGCTGATGGCCGAAGCACGGGCGATGGACGATGCCCCCCGCAAGGGATGGATGCACGGCTTTCCGCAGGCGGTGAAGAACCTCGTGAACGTGGCGGGGATGCGCACCACGTTTGGCTCACCGATTTTTGCCGATTTCATCGCGCCCGAGGATGATCTGATCGTCGCGCGGATGCGCGCGGCGGGGGCGATCTTCGTGGCCAAGACCAACACGCCGGAATGGGGCCACGGCAGCCACAGTTTCAACCCGGTCCATGGCGTGACGCGGAACCCTTACGACCTGACGCGCACCGCCGGTGGGTCGTCGGGTGGGGCGGCGGCGGCGCTGGCCCTGCGCATGGCGCCGGTCGCGGACGGGTCCGACACGATGGGCAGCTTGCGCAATCCGGCCGCGTTCTGCAACGTCTATGGCTTTCGCCCGACCTTCGGGCTGGTCCCCGACAAGGGCCCGGGCGATGCCTTCCTCGCCACGATCACGACGGATGGTCCGATGGGCCGCACGGTCGAAGATGTGGCGAGGTATCTGGAGGTGCTGGCAGGCCCCGATCCTGCCGTGCCCTTCAGCCGCCCGTCGCAGCCCTTCGGCGACCAACTGCACACTGACGTAGCCGGCATCCGCATCGGCTGGCTGGCCGACTGGGGCGGCGCCTATGCGATGGAGCCGGGCATCCTCGCCCTCTGCCGCACCGCCCTTTCCGTCCTTGAAGACATGGGCGCCATTGTGGAGGAAGTGCCCCCGCCCTTTCCCGCAACCGACCTCTGGCAGTCCTGGATCACGATCCGGGCGATGATCAACGCAGGCGGCAAGCGCGCGCTTTACGACGATCCCGCCAAGCGGGCCCTGATCAAGCCGGAAACGATCTGGGAGATCGAGGCAGGCCTTGGTCTTTCCGCCGCCGAAGTCCATGCCGCCAGCGTGATGCGCAGTCACTGGTATGCCCGCGCGGCCGACCTTTTCCAAACCTATGACGCCCTTGTGCTGCCGTCCGCCCAGGTCTGGCCCTTCCCCGCCGAGTGGCGCTGGCCGCAATCCATCGGCGACCGCGCGATGGATACCTATCACCGCTGGATGGAGGTGGTGATCCCGGCAAGCCTTGCCGGGCTGCCGACCCTCGCGCTGCCTGCGGGCTTTGGGCCTGCGGGCCTGCCGATGGGGTTTCAGTTGATCGGCCCCACGGGGTCTGACGCCCAAATCCTTGCCATCGGCCACCAGTACCATCTGGCAACCGACTGGCCCGGCCGCCGGCCGCCGCTACTTCCCGCAGACCAGTGACTGACCCGCGCGGTCGGAAAACATCAGCATCTTGTTCTGCCCTGATCCGTAGATCCCGCCAAGCGGCCCCGCGTCGAAATGGAAGGAGAGGGGATCATCCACGACGAACGCACCCGTCGTGCCATCCACCCCGTATTGGCCGTTCTCCATCACATCCACCGTCAGCACCGTCCCGGCAGTTCCCATCACGTTGCACGCGTAGGTGCCGGGCGTGATCGAGCGGATATCCATCGGCGGCGGTGCGGTGTCGGACAGCGTCAGTTCAGAGGGATTGAACATCACCACGTTGCGGTCGCTTTCCTGTTCGACAAGGCACATGCCAGACACCTCCGCCATGATGGTGCCAATGGCGCCCCCGGGCAGGGCAACGCGCTGGCCCGTCGCGCAACCATCAAGGGCAAATGCGGGGGCCGCCGAGGCGGCAACGATCAGGGCAAGGCAGGTGCGGATCATCGAATACTCCAAGGAACAGAACGCGTTGAGGATGCCGCGATCCCCGGCGCCCTGCAAGTGCGATACTTGTGGTTTCGGCGCAGCAATGCCACCAAGGACGGGCTGAAGGAGGCCCCTATGCTGTTCACCCCGACCGAACTCGATGCGGCTGCAACGCTTGTCCACAGCCAAATGGCGCCCACACCGCTTTACGCCTGGCCTACCCTTGCCGCGCGCACCGGGGCAGAGGTCTGGGTGAAGCACGAAAACCACGGGCCGACAGGGGCCTTCAAGGTGCGCGGTGGCATCACCTTCATCGACTGGCTGCGCCGCACGCATCCCGACTGCCCCGGCATCGTGACCGCCACACGGGGCAACCACGGGCAATCGCAGGCGCGTGCCGCGCGGACGGCGGGCTTGCGCGCCGTCGTCTATGTGCCGCGCGGCAATTCGATCGAGAAGAACGCGGCGATGCAGGCGTTTGGCGCGGAACTGCGCGAGCACGGCAACGATTTCGACACTGCACGGGAAGAGGCGATGCGCGTGGCCGACACCGAGGGCCTTTTCCCCGTGCCCCCCTTTCACCGCGAACTGTTGCGCGGTGTGGCAACCTACGGGTGGGAGATGTTCCGGGCCCAGCCCGACCTCGATACCGTTTACGTGCCCATCGGATGTGGCTCCGGCGTGTGCGGCACCATTGCCGCGCGCGATGCGCTGGGGCTGAAGACGCGCATCGTGGGCGTGGTCAGCGACCGCGCCGCCACCGCCAAGCTGTCGGTGGACGCGGGCCGCCCGATCCCCACGGAAAGCGCCCGCACCTTCGCCGACGGCATGGCCGTGCGTGTGCCGGTGGCCGAGGCGCTGGCGATCTATGGCCCGGGTTGCGCGCGCATCATCACCGTGACCGATGACGAGGTGGCCGAGGCGATCCGCATTTTCTATACCGACACCCACAACCTTGCCGAAGGTGCGGGCGCCGCACCGCTGGCGGCCCTCATGCAAGAACGCGGGGCGATGGCGGGCCGAAAGGTGGGCGTGATCCTCTGCGGCGGCAACATCGACAGTTCCTCGATGCAGAAAATCCTTGGTGGCGGCACGCCCAGCCCCTGAGGCCGTCAGCGCCACCCCGGCGGTTCACGTCACCACGAAGCCGTGCGCAAAGGGATCGCGGTCGTCGATGAAGATCGTGTTGAACCCCGTCACCCGCGCCCATCCGGCGATGGAGGGGATGATGGCTGGGCGACCGGCAACCGTCGCCTCCGCCTCGACCCGGCCGTGAAAGAGCGACCCGATGATGCTTTCATGCACGAAATCGTCGCCGGGGCGCAGCCGCCCTTTGGCCGCAAGCTGCGCCATGCGGGCCGATGTGCCGGTGCCGCAGGGCGAGCGGTCGATGGCCTTGGCGCCGTAAAGCACCGCATTGCGCCCCTGCGCCGCAGGATCGCGCGGCGCACCCGTCCACAGGATATGCGACAGGCCCCCGATGCCGGGATGCTCGGGGTGGGTGAAGGTATGTGCTTCGTTCAGCGCGTCGCGCAGCGCATTGCCATAGGCCACCAATTGCCCTGCCGAATAGTCCGCCATGTCGCGGTAGTTGGGTTGCGGCTCGACGATGGCGTAGAAATTCCCGCCATAGGCCACATCGACCACGATCTCGCCCAACCCCGGCACTTCGGTGCGCAATCCTTCTGCGTGCAGATAGGCGGGCACGTTGGTCAGCCGCACTTCCTCGATAAACCTCCCCTCCTGACGGTAGGTCACGTCCACGCGCCCCGCAGGCGTATCAAGGCGCAGCATCCCCGGTGTCGCAGGTCGCACGAGGCCGTTTTCCAGTGCAATCGTGACCGTGCCGATGGTGCCATGCCCGCACATCGGCAGGCAGCCCGATGTCTCGATGAACAGCACCGCCACATCGCAATCATCGCGCGTCGGCGGGTAGAGGATGGCGCCCGACATCTGGTCGTGTCCACGCGGTTCGAACATCAGGCCGCGCCGGATCCAATCGTATTCGGCCACGAAATGCGCGCGCTTTTCCAGCATGTTGGCCCCGTGCAGAAGCGGCGCGCCCCCGGTGACAAGGCGCACGGGGTTGCCGCAGGTATGGCCGTCGATGCAGGGGAAGGTGTGCTGGGTCATCTTTTGCGTCCAAAGCGGGCGGGGGAAAAGGGGGCAAGGTCGATCCCCGGCTTCTGCCCGGTCAGAAGGTCGGCCACAAGCACCCCCGTGCCGGCCGATTGCGTAAGGCCGAGATGCCCGTGCCCGAAGGCGCAGATCACATCTGGCCATCCCGGCAGCGGGCCGATGGCGGGCAGGCTGTCGGGCAGCGAAGGGCGAAAGCCCATCCATTGCGTGCCGCCTTCCATCTGCAGCCCCGGCAGGAACGCCTTGGCCTTGGTCAGCATCGCATCCGCGCGGGCGAAGTTCGGTGGCAGGTTGAGCCCGCCAAGCTCGACCGCTCCGCCCACCCGGATGCCCGAGGTCAGGCGCGAGATCACGAACCCATGCCCGCCGAACGTGACCTGCAGGCGCAAATCGAACGCAGTCCCCGGCAGCGTGGTATTGTAGCCGCGCTCCGTCTCCAGCGGGATACGCACACCGCCCGTGCGGGCCAAAAGGTGCGAATGCGCGCCCGCTGCCAGCACCACGCGGCCCAGCATCGGCCCGGCCGACGTATCCACACCGCCCGGGATCAGCGCCCGCGCTTCGGCGACCATCACCTCGCCCCCATGCGCGCGCACACGGTCGGCAAGGGCCAGCGTGTAGTCACGCGGGTCGGCGATCGACCACCAGCCGGGCGTCAGCGTGGCGTGGGTGAAGCGGGGGGCAAGGCCCGGCTGCACCTCGGCAATCGCGTCGCCCTCCAGATGCCGAAACGCGATGCCCGCATCCGCCCGCGCCTGCCATCCGGGCAAAGCGGCACGAAACTCCGCCGTGCCCTCATACACTTGCAACTGCCCGTCCCGCCGCAGCATTCCCGAAAGCCCCTCGCGCGCCAGAAACGGCTCCAGCGCCGCTTGTGACACCCGCATCAGGGCGGTCTGCGCAAGGGTCGAGGCGCGCACCTTCGCGGGCCAGCTTGCCCGCCAGAAGCGCAGCATCCAGGGCGCGATCTGCAGCGCATAGCGCGGTGGAACGCTGAGCGGCCCAAGCGGGTCCATCAACCAACGCGGCGCCTGCCGGATGATCCGGGGCGAGGCGAGGGGCAGGATATCGCTGAATGCAAAGGCCCCGGCGTTGCCCGCCGAAGCACCCGACGCTGGCCCCGCGCGATCCAGCACCCGCACCCGCAGCCCGCGCGCCTGCGCCTCAAGCGCCACCGAAAGGCCGATCACCCCGGCTCCCACCACAATTACGTTTGGCGCGTCAGACAAAAGTCATGCGTCTTCCGGTCGCCCGTTGGCGGATTGACCGCGACGCCAATACCCAAACCCGCATCCTGGCCCCGTCGCCATACGCAGGGGTG
>JBBSBE010000022.1:0-38840 GCA_038251625.1 Rhodobacterales bacterium | reverse complement strand
TCCCGTTGCCGCGGGACGGCGGCACGTAGGGTGGGTGCACCCACCCTACCTTGCGGTCAGAACGCCTCGGGCCGCGCCTCGTGCGCCATGTGGTCAAGGACGGCGTTGACGAATTTCGGCTCCTTCCCATCGGGAAAGAAGGCCTTGGCCACATCGACGAATTCGCTGATCACCACCTTGGGTGGGGTGCCCATCTCGGTCATCTCGGCCCCGGCAGCGCGGAAAAGCGCGCGCAAGACCGGGTCGATGCGCGCGATGGGCCATCTGGCGACAAGGGCGCGATCGGTCATCTGGTCGATGCGGGCCTGCCAGTTCACGGCATGGTCGAGCAGGCCACGAAAATGCGAGACGTCGCCCTCGGCCATTTCTTCGGGATCGCCAGCGTCATCCTCATAGGTGGCGCCAAAGCGGTGGGATTCGAACTCGCGTGCCACGGCCTCGACCGTCTGGCCCGAATGTTCCATCTGATAAAGCGCCTGCACCGCGTAAAGCCGCGCGGCAGATTTCATCTGGCGTTTGTTCGGTTTCATGCGCGGCCCGCGTCTTCCGGCGCGCGGAAGCCCACGGCGGTGCGCGCGCCCGACCAGCGACGGCTGAGCGCGATAAGGTGCAGCGCCGCTGCGGCGGCCCCGCCGCCCTTGTTCTGGCCCGCCGGATCGGCGCGTACCGCCGCCTGATCGTGGTTTTCCACCGTCAGGATGCCGTTGCCGATGCAGGCCCCCTGAAGCCCGAGAAGCGTCAGCGCACGGCTCGAATCGTTGCAGACGGTATCATAATGCGTCGTTTCTCCCCGGATCACGCAGCCAAGTGCGACGTAGCCATCGAAATTGGCCTGCCGCTCGGCAAGGGCGATCGCGGTCGGCACCTCGAGCGCACCTGGCACCTCGATGATGTCGGCGGTCGCGCCACAGGCCGCCGCCACGCCTTGCGCCCCGGCAATCAGCCCGTCCGCGATGTCGCGGTAGTAGGGGGCGACCACGATCAGAAGCTTCACGGGGCTCTCAAAGCCGGGCAATGGCAGGGTGTGGTGGCTGGCTCCGGCCATGGCTCATTCCATCGGGATGCGGCGGGTGGAGACAATCTCGAGCCCGTAAGCCTCGAGCCCCACCACCTTGGGTTTCGGCGAATTGGTCAGCAGGATCAACTGCTTCAACCCCAGTGACGACAGGATCTGTGCGCCAAGGCCGTATTGGCGCAGGGTCTGGGGGGACACTTCGGATTCGCTGGTCAGCTTGGCGTGAAGGTCGCGCAAAAGCACGAGAACCCCGCGCCCTTCCGCCGCGATCAGCCGCATCGCATCGCCAAATTCGCCGGTGCGGCCCGCCGGGCCGATCCCCACGACATCAAGCAGCGGATCCAGCGTGTGCATCCGCACCAGCACCGGCTCCGGCCCCGAGATGTCGCCCTTGATCAGCATCACATGCTCGGCGCCCTCGGTCTCGTCGGTGAATATGCGCATCACCCATTCGCCGCCGAACTCGCTGGTGATGATCTGCTCGGCGCTGGCGCGGACCAGATTGTCGTGGCGTCGGCGATAGGCGATCAGGTCGCTGATCGTGCCGATCTTGAGGCCGTGGCGCTGCGCGAAGGCCACGAGGTCGGGCAGGCGCGCCATCGTGCCGTCGTCGTTCATGATCTCGCAGATCACGCCCGAGGGGTTGAGGCCCGCAAGGCGGCTTACGTCCACCGCCGCCTCGGTATGGCCCGCCCGCACCAGCACGCCGCCGTCGCGCGCGCGCAGCGGGAAAACGTGGCCGGGGGTCGCGATATCCTGCGCGCCCTTGGTGCCATCGATGGCAACGGCAATGGTCAGCGCCCGGTCGGCGGCGGAAATGCCCGTCGTCACCCCCTCGCGCGCCTCGATGGACACGGTAAAGGCGGTCTCATGGCGGCTGGAGTTGCGCGGGCTCATCAGCGTGAGGCCCAGCGCCTCGATCCGCTGCGTGGGCAGGGCGAGGCAGATCAGCCCCCGCCCGTGCGTCGCCATGAAGTTCACCGCCGCTGGCGTGGCCATTTCGGCGGGGATCACCAGATCGCCTTCGTTCTCGCGGTCTTCATGATCCACAAGGATGAACATGCGGCCTTGGCGAGCATCCTCAATGATCTCTTCGACCGAGGAAATCGCATCCGAGTAGCCGCCCGCCTGATCGTTCATCGCCAACACTCCCGCCATCCGCCCGCCCTTACCGCGCCCCGCGCGCGAAGGCCAGAGGGAGGCGGCGCGGCATCGTTACCGCGCTCTTATCGCAGGAAGGAAGACAGATGACACCCAGGACCCCGAAGAACGCACCCGAGCCCGCCCCGGATCGCGCTGGTCCCAAGGCCGGACACGGGCGGCTTCTGACGCTGGACGAGATGGAGGAGATCGACATCCGCGGCTTCAAGCAAGCGATGGAGGGTTTGGCGCAATTGCGGGCCGCGAAACAGGCAGATCAAGCGGACAGGCTGGCGGCCTGCGGGCCGGAAAAATACCGCTCTGCAGACACATAGCCCGCAAGATTGCCCGCCGCGCACCAATCGCGTTCCAGATCGAACGCGCCAACCAGCAGCGCGCGGTCGCCGGGCACCCGGCCAAGAACGGCGCGCAGGCGTTCGCGCGCATCGCGCCAGCGGGCCAGCGCCCCGGGGGCGGTGTCTGCGGCATCAAGCGCGCCTTGTGCCGCCGCCAGAAGGGCGGGCGGGCCCAGCGGCGGCGCGGCAAGGCCGATCCGCCCCGCGCCGACAACAGCGGCCAGTTTCGCCACCCGGTCGGGCGGCAGATCGCGCCCAAGGGCGGCCCGCAGCGCGTTCGATGAAAAGAGCACCGCCACCACATCCTGGCCAGAGGCTGCGCGGACGGACGCGTAGGTGCGGTAATCGAGCCCCAGTTCCGCCGCCCGCCGCAACCGGCCCCGCAAGACCTCGATCGGCAGATGGGGCAAGAGCGCCTGACGCGCGGCCCCCCAGGCATGGCGGCGCCAGGCAAAGCCCGGCTCCATCGTCGGGCCGCCGTTGTGGCCGATCCCGCTCATTGCCCCCATTCCCGCAGGCGGGCGACGTAGCGCGCCATCGTATCGACCTCGAGGTTGACCTTGTCGCCCACGGCCACATCGCCCCAGGTCGTCACGCTTTGGGTGTGGGGGATGAAATTCACCCCGAAGGTCGCGCCGTCCACTTCGTTCACCGTCAGCGACGTGCCGTTAAGGCAGATGGAACCCTTGGGCGCGATGAAGCCCGCCAGCGCATCCGGCGCGCGAAAGCTGACACGGACAGAGCCACCCTCGGGCCGCACCGCCACCACCTCGGCCAGCCCGTCCACATGGCCAGACACGATATGACCGCCAAGCTCATCCCCCACGCGGAGCGCGCGCTCAAGGTTCACGCGGTGCCCCGGTGACCATGCCCCGACGGTGGTTTTTGACAGCGTCTCGCCCGACACCTGCACATCGAACCAGCCTTGCGGGTCGGTCCCCAGTGCCACCACGGTCAGGCAGACGCCGTCGCACGCGATGGAGGCGCCGATGTCGATGCCCGCCACATCGTAGACGGTGCCGATGCGCGCCCGAAGATCGCCCGCGTGTTCCGTCTCCAACACCCGCCCGATATCGGTCACGATGCCTGTGAACATGTCCAACCTCCTGCAAGCCCGCCCGAACGAGGTAGCCCCGCCCCCCCCGGCGTGCAAGCCCTGCCACACTGCGGCCACCATCCCCTGCCACGCGTGGCACCATGCGCAACCTGCCCTTTACGCACAGCGTGCGAGGTGGCAGCAAGGAACCGAAGATGGCAATCATGCGCGCCACGGGTGAAGGCCGCAGCTTCATGCTGCTTCAGGGTCCGCACGGGCCCTTCTTCGCGCGGCTTGGCCGGATGCTGAAGGCGACGGGCGCGCAGGTCTGGCGCGTGGGCTTCAACCGGGGGGACCGCGCCTTCTGGAACGATGCGGCAAGCTACATCCCCTATCGCGGCACGGCCGCGGATTGGCCCGCCGCCCTTGGCGCGCTGATCGCCACGAAAGGGATCACCGATCTGGTGCTTTACGGCGACACGCGGCCGATCCACGCCAGCGCCGTGGCGCTGGCACGCGAACAGGGGATCACGCTGCATGTGTTCGAAGAAGGCTATCTGCGGCCCTATTGGGTAACGTACGAGCGGGGCGGGTCGAACGGGCATTCGCGGCTGATGCACCTGACGCTGGCCGACATGAAGGCGGCGCTGGCCGCGTCCGACATGGACCTGCCCGACGTCCCCGCCCATTGGGGCGACATGCGCCAGCACATGTTCTGGGGCGCGATCTACCACTGGTTCGTCTGGGCGGGCTTTTGGGATTATCGCGCCTACCGCCCGCACCGGGCGCTGACGGTCAGGCAGGAGTTTCTGCTCTATTTCCGGCGCGTGCTGCTGATGCCCTTCCACCGCTGGGACCGCATGCTGGAAACATGGCGCATCCGGCATGAGGGCTTTCCCTATCACCTTGTCCTTCTGCAACTGGAACATGACGCCAGTTTCCGCATGCATTCGCCGTTCAAGACGATGGCCGAGTTTCTGGCGCTGGTGATGGAGGGGTTTGCCACCGGGGCGGCACCGCATCATCACCTTGTTTTCAAGGCGCATCCGCTGGAAGACGGGCGCACGCCGCTGTCGCGCGATATCCTTCGCCTGGCCCGCGCGCATGGGGTGGCGAACCGGGTGCATTTCGTGCGGGGCGGCAAGCTTGCACGGCTCTTGAACCATGCCCGAAGCGCGGTGACGGTGAATTCCACCGCCGCCCAACAGGTGCTGTGGCGGGGATTGCCGCTCAAGGTCTTTGGCGAGGCGGTCTATGCCAAACCCGAATTCGTGTCGCCCCAGCCGCTGCCCGAATTCTTTGCCGCGCCCTTGCGTCCCGACAGCCGTGCCTACCGCGACTATCGCCATTATCTTCTGGAAACCAGCCAGATCGCAGGCGGCTTCTATGCGTCACGCGGGCGGCGCGCGCTGCTGCGGCAAGTGGTGGATATGATGCTGGCGCCGGAAGACCCCTACGATGCGCTTGTCTCGGGCAACGCGGCGCCACGGCAACAGTTGCGGCTCGTCAACTGACCCTGCTGCGCAAGACTGGCGTTTTCTGACGTCTTTCTGTAGGTTTGCACAAAAAAGTTGAGGCAACACTCCAACAAAGGGGTACGAGCAGTGCAGAAAATCGCAACCCGGGCCGCCCGAGGGCTGGCCCTTGCTGCGCTTGTGGCAGCCGTTGGCGCCTGCGCGCTGCCGCGATCAGGGCCGAACAAGGCCGAAATCTTCAAGGGATCGGTCCTGAAAGAGGGCGATGCGTTCGTCGTCGCGGTCAATCCGCGCGTGACGCGCGCGACGGCGGTTGTGCCTGCGCTGGGGTTCGGATCGAACTTCCGCAATGCAGGCGTGGTGGGGTCGGATACGATCTCGCCCGGCGATGTGCTGTCGCTGACCGTCTTCGAGAACGTCAAGGACGACCCGCTGCTAGGCAATACCGGGCAGCGCGTGTCGGCGCTGGATCAGGTGCAGGTCGATGGCGCGGGCTTCATTTTCGTGCCCTATGCGGGCCGGATCAAGGCAGCGGGCCAGACGCCCGAAGGCCTGCGTCAGGCAATCACGCGCAAGCTGGACACCCAGACCCCCGATCCGCAGGTGACCGTGCAGCGCGTGGCGGGCGACGGATCAACCGTGTCGGTGCAGGGTTCGGTCGGCGGCACGGGCGTCTATCCCATCGAGCGGCCCACGCGCACGCTGTCGGCGATGCTGGCGCGGGCGGGCGGTGTGGCGATCCCGCCCGAGGTGGCCATCGTCCGCGTCACGCGGGGCGGGCATACCGGTCAAATCTGGCTGACCGATCTATATGCCAACCCATCGCTTGATATCGCGCTGCGCCCCGGCGACCAGATCGTGGTTGAGCAGGATACCCGCGCCTTTGTGGCCCTTGGTGCCACCGGCGCGCAGAACCGCGTGCCGTTCGAGACGCAGAACCTGTCGGCGATAGAGGCGATTGCGACCGTCGGGGGTCTGAACACATCGCTCGCCGATCCCACGGGCGTGTTCGTCTTCCGCAACGAACCGGCCGAGATTGCCAATGTGGTGCTGGGCCGCAACGATCTGCAGGGGGACCAGCGCATGGTCTATGTGCTGGACCTCACGCAGCCCACAGGCATGTTCGAGGCGCGCGATTTCCTCGTCCGCGATGGCGATACCGTCTATGTGACCGAGGCGCCCTTCGTGCAGTGGCAGAAAACGCTGTCGGCCATCACCGGCACGGCCGGCGCCGCGCGCACGGTGACCAGCGCCGCGGGCGGCTGACGGGGCCATGGGCCCGGCGCCGCGAGATCCCGCCGCGGCCGTTCCCCGGCGTCTTTTTACGTACACGCTGGGCTTTCTGCGCCCCGCCATGCGCCGGATGCTGGCGGCGGCGGGGCATGAGGTGCGTCTGGGCCTGCCCGGGCCCGGGGACGGCGTGGCCGTCTGGGGACGGTCGCCCCATGCGTGGCGGGGTGAGCGGATGGCGGCCCGGCAGGCCGTGCCGCTGATCCGGATCGAGGATGCCTTCCTGCGTGGCCTGCGCTCCGGGCGGCAGGGAGGGGGCGCACCGCTTGGCCTGCTGATCGACCCCTACGGCGTGCATTTCGACGCGCGCGGCCCGTCAATGACCGAGCATATCGGGATGCATGACCCCTTGGACGATTCGCACCTTCTGTCGCGTGCGCGGGACGGAATGGCGCGGCTTCGGGCGCTCGATCTGTCGAAATACAACATTCACGATATCCACGCCGCCTTGCCGCCCGCCGGTTACATCCTGATCGTCGATCAGGCGCGCGGGGATGCCTCGATCACCCATTCCGGCACCCGCGCAAGCGTGTTCCGCGAGATGCTGGGGGCAGCGTTGATCGACTACCCGGGCAGCCGCATCGTGATCAAGACTCACCCGGAAACCGCAGCGGGCCTGCGCCCCGGCCACTTCGGCCCCGAAGATGCAGGCGGGGCGGTGACGGTGCTGACAGACCCCGTTTCCCCGTGGCGGCTGCTGGAGGGGGCAACGCAGGTCTTTACCCTCTCGTCGCAGATGGGGTTCGAGGCGATCATGGCGGGCCACCGCCCGCGCGTCTGGGGCCAGCCCTTCTATGCCGGATGGGGGCTGACAAAGGATGAGTTGCCGATCCCCCGGCGCCGCCCCCTGACCCGCGCGCAACTGTTCGCGGTGGCGATGATTTTGGCACCCACATGGGTCTGCCCATGCCGGGGCCGGATGATGACGTTCGAAGAGGCGGTGGACCAACTGGAGGCCCAAACCCGCGCGTTCAGGGCCGATCGGGCGGGCCATGTGGCCACCGGCATGCGGCTTTGGAAGCGGGGGCGGCTGCAGGCGGTGTTCGGGCGCGAAAAACCGGTGATCTTCCGCAACGAGCCGATGATGGCGGCAAAACTGGCGGCGGAAACCGGGAGGGGCCTTCTGATCTGGGCCAGCAAGGAGCCGCCGGGGCTGGCCGCGCCGCGTATCTTGCGGGTGGAGGACGGGTTCTTGCGCTCACGCGGCCTAGGCGCGGCGTTGGTGCCGCCGCTGAGCCTCGTGACCGATTCGCGGGGCATCTATTATGATCCGGCACGGCCATCGGATCTTGAGGCCCTGATCCTTGCACCGCCGCCCCCCGGCGGCCTTGCCCGCGCCGAACGGCTTGTGGCGCGGCTCGTGGCCGAGGGAGTGACGAAATACAACCTGCATGGCCCGGTGCCTGACCTGCCGCCCGGCCACCGGATCCTTGTGCCGGGCCAGGTGGAGGATGACGCCTCGATCCGGCTGGGCGCGGGCGCGGTGAAAACCAACGCGGGCCTGTTGTCGGCGGTTCGTGCCGCGCGGCCCGATGCGGTGATCGTCTACAAGCCGCACCCGGACGTGGAGGCGGGCCTGCGCCCTGGTGCCGTCGCGCCGGATGCCCTGGCGGCGCTGGCCGATGTGGTGGCGCATCGCAGCGACGTCGCAGCGCTGATTGCGGCCTGCGATGAGGTCTGGACGATAACCTCGCTTCTGGGGTTCGAGGCTTTGCTGCGCGGCACGCCCGTCACCTGCCTCGGCGCGCCTTTTTATGCGGGATGGGGGCTGACGACAGATCTTGGCCCCGTGCCCGCGCGTCGGCGCCATGCGGCCGACGGTCATCCGCTGCCGCGTCCGGGGTTGATGGCGCTCGCTCATGCGGCGCTGATCGCCTACCCCCGCTACATGGATCCGGTGACGCTTCTGCCCTGCCCGCCCGAAGTTGCCGTCGACCGGCTGGCCAGCGGCAGGATCCCCGCCCCCAGCCTTGCAAACCGGCTGCTGTCCAAGGCGCAAGGCGCACTTGCCAGCCGGGCGCATCTGTGGCGGTGACGCCCGAACGCGAAACCGATCAGTAGATGTAGCGGATCTGATCGGCCCAGTAGCGTTCCATGCGCTTGAGGCTTGTGTTGATCTCGTCGATCCCGGACACGCCGATGATCCCGCGTTTTTCCAGCCCCACGGCATGGCGCGCGAACAGGGCGTTCAGCATGCCGCGCACCCGGCGGCCCTTTTCGGTCAACCGCACGCGGACCGAGCGGCGATCGATTTCCGACCGCTGGTGGTGCATGTAGCCAAGTTCCACCAGCTTTTTCAGGTTATAGCTGACGTTTGACCCCTGATAGTAGCCGCGCGTCTTCAACTCGCCCGCCGTCACCTCGTTGTCGCCGATGTTGAACAGCAAAAGCGCCTGGACCGAGTTGATCTCGAGCACGCCCAGCCGTTCGAATTCATCCTTGATCACGTCGAGAAGAAGGCGGTGCAACCGCTCCACCAGCGCCAGACTTTCCAGATAGCCGGCCATGACCAGCCGGTCGGACCCGTCCAATACTTCTTGTTGCATCCCTGCCTCCGTCCGCTCGTTTCGAGGGCAGATTCGGCACAAAACGCAAACATTCCGTAAACTCGCGAGGGTTTCGCTTCAAATCCTCTGCAATCAAATCCTCTGCAACCGCGCACGAGAGAAGGCGCCGATGTCATCCAGCAGCGCGGCAAAGCGGGCGGGGATGTCGCGCTGGCCCAGAATCCACGCCATGAGGTCGGGGTCGGCCTCAAGAAGCAGCGCGTCGAACAGGGTCACCGTTTCGGCATCCATCCCTTCGAGATGCGCATCGGCATAGGGGCCAAGGATCAGGTCCATCTCCTTGGTACCACGGCGCCAGGCGCGCATGCGCAGCCGTTTGAGCCTGTCGGGCGGCGTCTCGGTCATTCTGCTTCCTCCCGCAGAGCGGCGCGCAGGCGCTTTTCGACGCGGCCAAGATCGCCCGCCATCGCCTGCATCGCGGCGCGCAGCCGGGCCATTTCCACCAGAACGGCCTGCGCTGCAGGGGGGATCGGGGCCGCGGATACCGGACCATCGGGCCCGTCACCCTCGCCCGTCAACAGCCAGCGGATCGAGACGTTCAGCATCCCCGCCAGCATCTGCAGCCGGTTGGCACGGGGTTCCGACATGTCTTCTTCCCAGTTCTGCAGCGTGGTCAGGCGGATGCCAAGCCGCCGCGCCAGATCCTCCTGCGTCAGCCCGGCGCCTTCCCGGGCGCCCGTCAGCCTGTCGCCGAAGGTTGCTGCGTCGGGGCTGAACCAGCCCGGTTGTCCGGTGCCCGCCATGGCCACCTCCATTCACGATTGCGCTTGTATGCGGGGGAACCTAGAAGACATGGCCCACCCCGTCCACCCGCTAAGGACCATTTGCCATGGCTTTCCTGTCCGACACCCTTGCCCGCGTCAAACCCTCGCCCACCATCGCCGTCACCCAGAAGGCGGCAGAGCTCAAGGCTGCGGGGCGCGATGTGATCGGCCTTGGCGCCGGTGAGCCAGATTTCGACACACCCACCAACATCAAGGACGCGGCCAAGCGCGCCATCGACGCGGGAAAAACCAAATACACGGCCGTGGACGGCATCCCCGAGTTGAAGAAAGCGATCTGCGCCAAGTTCCTGCGGGAAAACGGGCTGACCTACACGCCTGCGCAGGTATCGGTGGGCACCGGGGGCAAGCAGATCCTCTACAACGCCCTGATGGCAACGCTGAACCCCGGTGACGAGGTGATCATCCCCGCGCCCTACTGGGTATCCTACCCCGATATGGTGCTCTTGGCGGGCGGCACCCCGGTGCCGGTGGTCTGCGGGATCGAGACATCGTTCAAGCTGACCCCCGCGCAGCTTGAGGCGGCGATCACGCCGCGTACCAAGTGGTTCATCTTCAACTCGCCGTCGAACCCCACCGGCGCGGGTTATACGGCGACCGAACTGAAGGCACTGACGGATGTGCTGATGCGTCACCCGCATGTCTGGGTGATGACGGATGACATGTACGAACACCTTGTGTTCGACGATTTCGTGTTCGCCACCCCGGCAGAGGTGGAACTGGGCCTTTACGACCGCACGCTGACCTGCAACGGCGTTTCCAAGGCTTATGCGATGACGGGCTGGCGCATCGGCTATGCGGCAGGCCCCGTGGCGCTGATCAAGGCAATGGGCACGGTGCAAAGCCAGAGCACATCAAACCCGTCCTCCGTCTCGCAATATGCGGCACTCGAGGGGCTGACGGGGCCGCAGGATTTCCTTGCCTCCAACCGCGCGCTCTTCCAGCGCCGCCGTGATCTGGTGGTGGGGATGCTGAACGATGCCCCCGGCCTGACCTGCCCCACGCCCGAGGGCGCGTTTTACGTGTACCCTGACATTTCGGGCTGCATCGGCAAGACCACCCCCGCAGGCACGCTGATCGACAATGACGAGACGTTCGCAACCGCGCTGCTGGAAGAAACCGGCGTGGCCGTGGTCTTTGGCGCAGCCTTCGGCGTGTCGCCCAACTTCCGCGTCAGCTACGCCACGGCGGATGAGGTGCTGCGCGATGCCTGCACCCGGATCCAGACGTTCTGCCGGGCGCTTGCGTGACCGACCGCGCGACCCCAAACCTGCCCGCGCGTGATTTCGACGCGACGGCGGCGTTCTGGGGCGCGCTCGGGTTTGCGGTGCAATATCGCGATGCGCATTGGATGATCCTGTCGCGCGGGACGATGGAGGTGGAATTCTTCCCCTTTCCCGACATCGACAAATGGTCGAGTGCGTTCGGGGCCTGTTTGCGGGTGGACGACCTGGACGCGCTCTATGCCGAATGGGCCACGCTCGACCTGCCGCACGATCCCACATCCATCCCGCGCCTGACGCCGATCTTGCGTCGCCCGCCGGTGCCGCGCATGTTCGCATTGGTGGACGCGGATGGAAGCCTGATCCGGGTGTTGGACAACAAGGACTGATCACGATGTCGGGCGACCTGCCAGACCTTTACTTCCGGATCCGCGAAAACGGCGCGCTGGTGTTTCGCGTGGATACCGAGAACCGCCAGCGGCGCATCGAGATGGACCAGATCGCCACGGTCAACGTAAAGAACGGCGACATCAAGCCGAACGGGGAACGCGCGCTTTCCGACGAGGATCGCAAGGCGATTGCGGACTGGCTGGCCGCGCGGCAGCGTGTGCTGGCGGCACGTGAGGTGGATGATATCCTGCGGGCCGTCGACACGATGAACCTGACCACGCAATGGGCACAAGCCCGTGCGACGGATGACCAGTTGGACACGGTGACGGATGCGCTGCTTCTGGCGATGCACGACCTGCGCTCGGTTCTGGTGCGAAAAAAGGCAGAACGGCTGACGCGGGATGAGGGCGCGCTGAAGGCGCAGGGCGGCGGCTGATGCCGCGCGTGCCCTGCGCCCTGGCGTCCTAGCGTCCTGGCGTCCTAGCGTCCTGGCGTCGGACGGTGCGCCGACGGCGCGCGCCGACAAGCGCGAAGCCGCCCAATGCCCCGCCAAGCAATAGCGCCGATGCGGGCAGCGGCACCTGCGACACCGGCGGTGTCGGGCCGGAAGTCAACGCATAGCTCGACAGGTTGCTGGGATCGAAGGCCCGAACGCTGGCGCCATTCTCATAGGAATAGCCTGCGGTTTTGCCCTGCATCTGCACGAGGATCAGGTAGTCGCGTCCGATCTCGAGCGGGCCTAGATCGAGGCTGCGGTCGATTGCGTTGACGTCGATCCGCACGCCGTCGCAGCCGTACTGCCCGCAGATATCGGTGCGGGAATAGGTCAGGTCACGCACATCCGTCACCCGATATTCGCGCGCCACCTCGGGGTTGTCGAGCGCGCCGCGCCCGAAAACCTCAAGCCCCGCCTCGAAAAGATCAGTGCGCACGTTGGTTGCCAAGTCGAAGAGATACACGAAATAATCGAAACTCGCGCCAACCGTTTGCGCGCTGGGTGTGTCGAACGGCGAGATGACCGCGCCGCTTGTCCCGCCATGATCGCCATCGACGAAAAGCTGGATCCCCGAAACGCGGAAATCGAACGTGGCCGACGCGGCGTCCGCCGTGAATGTGTGCAGCGCAAAGGTGGAAGCGCTGGCCTTGACCTGCGACTGGCCGCCCGCTGCCATGTTCGTGGCGTCGATCACGATGCCGGAACTGCCGTTCGCCTCTTGGAAGGCATAGGCAGACGGCTCGTATTCGTCCGGGCGCGGTATCTGCGATTCGCTGCGCTCGGATGGGTCTGTGGCGGCAGGGATCGAGTTGTTCGCGTTGATCGTCCCCCCGCTGGAGGGCGTCACGGACGCCGTTGTTGCGACAGATTGAAAAAGAACCGGGGCGGCATGGGCCGCGACGGCGGGAACCATGAGGATCGCGGTGGCGATCAGGGGACAGGATAACTTGGGGAAGAACATCTGAACTCCTATGCTGTGCGAAATGACGAAAACGTGAGAAGAACTTCTCAAAAATTCTAGCGTGACCCTTCCTGTCAACCTTTATGAGAATTTATTCTCATTTTTTGACGTCTAAACGCTGGAAAATCGGAAGGATTGACACGAAACACCGCGTTCGATGATCCTGAACCTGGCCTTGGGGGGGCCGACAGCCTGTCATGACAGCCCGACCGCCTGCCGATTCGAGCCCGAAGCCTGCCCGCCGCGCCGAGGCGGCCAAGGCCACGCGCCGCAAGCTTCTTGCCGCCGCGCGCGCCCTCATGTCGCGTGGAGAAACCGTCACCGTGCCCGCCGTGGCGCGCGAGGCCGGCGTCTCGGTCGCGACCGCGTACCGCTACTATTCCGAAGCCGAAACGCTGCGGATCGAGGCGGGGTTGGAGCTTGAGATGGGGCCATCGGGCGATTTCGTGACCATGATGAAGGACCGGGTGGCCGATATCGCGTCGGTCGCCGAGCGCGCCATCATCGCGCACCGCATCATGGTGGAATTCGTGCGCCGCAACGACGCGAGCTACCGGCTGTTCATCGCCAAGGGGCACGAACAACTGGTGCGCGACCGCAAGGCACTGAAATCCCCGCCGCGCGGGGGGCGGCGCATCCCACTGATGGATCTGGCGATCGAACCCTTGCGGGCGGCGCTGGGGCCGGAGCGGGCGACCGCCCTGCGGACCGCCCTGATCTCGGCCACGGGGCCCGAACCCTATTTCGTGCTGACGGATGTGGCCCGGATGGCCGATGGCGAAACGGACGCGGTAACCGAAACGGTGATCCGCGATCTGGTGGCGGCACACCTGGCACGTGCAGGTCTGACCGAACGCAGTTGACCGGGTGATGCCGCCGGTTTGCCTGCAAATTCTGCCGATCGCCGCGTGTCGCGCGTCTGCGCCGGATTGAACCTTTCCGCGTGGCCTGCAATGATCCGGCGACGTGCGATTTCTGGAGGGTGCGATGCTGAATGTGGATGTGGCCAAGCGGCGGGATGAGGCGATTTCGCGCGGCGTGGGCATGATGACCCAGATCTACGCCGACCGGGCGCTGAACGCCGAGGTCTGGGATATCGAGGGCAACCGCTACATCGACTTTGCGGCGGGCATCGCGGTCGTCAACACCGGCCATTGCCATCCCCGCGTGATGGCCGCCGTCACCGAACAGATGAGCCGCTTCACCCACACCTGCCATCAGGTGATGCCCTACGAAAACTACATCCGCCTGGCCGAGCGGCTGAACGACAAGGTGCCCGGCAATTGGGCGAAAAAGACGATCTTCGTGACGACAGGGGCCGAGGCTTGCGAGAATGCGGTGAAAATCGCCCGCATCGCCACGGGGCGCAACGCGGTGATCGCGTTCGGCGGCGGTTTCCACGGCCGCACGTTCATGGGGATGTCGCTGACCGGCAAGGTCGAGCCCTACAAGAAGGGGTTCGGCGCGATGATGCCCGATGTTTTCCATGTGCCCTTCCCGATGGATATCCACGGCATCTCGACCGCCGATGCGATGAAGGGGATAGAGAAGCTGTTCAAATCCGATCTCGACCCCACCCGCGTGGCCGCAATCATCTTCGAACCCGTGCAGGGCGAGGGCGGCTTCTACCCCGCGCCCACCGATCTGGTGCGCGCGATCCGGGCGCTCTGCGATCAGCATGGCATCGTGATGATTGCCGATGAGGTGCAGACCGGTTTTGCCCGCACAGGCGCGCTGTTCGCGATGGAGGCGTATGGCGTGGCCGCTGACCTGACCACGATGGCCAAGGGCCTTGCGGGCGGGCTGCCGCTCGCCGCCGTCACGGGCAAGGCCAGCCTGATGGATGCCGCAAACCCCGGTGGCCTTGGTGGCACCTATGCGGGCAACCCTCTGGGCATCGCCGCCGCCAATGCCGTGCTTGACGTGATCGAGGACGAAGACCTTTGCGCCCGCGCCAACGAACTTGGCAGCCGGTTGAAACAGCGGCTCGAGGCGATCCGGTCCACCGCGCCCGAGATCGTGGACATTCGTGGCCCGGGCTTCATGGTGGCGATGGAACTGGCGAACCCGGCTACACACGAACCCGATGCAGCCTTCACGAACCGGCTGCGGATGGAGGCGCAGAAGCGCGGGTTGATCCTGCTGACCTGCGGTGTTTATGGCAACGTGATCCGCTTCCTCGCGCCCATCACGATACCGGATGCCCATTTCGCGGAAGCGATGGACATTCTGGAGCTTTCTGTCGCGGCTGCCCGCGCGGCGTGACGCGTGAAAAAAGGGAGGGAACCGAACCGGACCCTTCGGCGTTGTCTTCGCAGTATATCAACCAGCGAGATGACCATGAGAAAGTTTTGGATGATCCTTCCTGCGGCAGTATTGGCCCTTTCGGCCTGCACGCCGGCGGAACAGAATGCAGCCGTGGGCGCTGCGGGCGGGGCCGCTGTCGGTGCGCTCGTGTCCAGCGACAAGGACCGGGCCAAGGGCGCGCTGATCGGCGCGGGCGTTGGCGCGATCGCGTCGCAATACATCGGGCGCAGCAACACGGGCCGCTGCATCTATCAGGATCGCTACGGTCGCCGATACGAGGATCGCTGCCCTTCGTAAGCGGTCGGCCATTGTCAGATTGAAGAAGGCCGCGCCGTTTGAAGGCGCGGCCTTTTCGTTTTGTCGAGACCGTGATGGTCAGGCGCAGGGATGGTCAAGCGCGGGGATGGTCAGGCGCGGGGATGGTCAGGCGCGGGCCGAACCCACCAGTTTCCACAGCGCCGGGAAAAGCACCGCCGCCAGCGCCAGTTTCATCGCGTCGCCGATGAGATAGGGCGTGAGGCCCCAGGTCAGCGTCTGTTCCCAGACAGAGGCAAACTTGTCGGGGTTGAACATCCCACCGGCAATCAGGTGATTGAGCCAGGCAAGACCGGGCAGATAGATCAGCGCGCTGCCGATCAGCATCGCAAGCGCCATCTTCGGCACGCTGCGATCCCATCCCGCCCGCGCGGCCGCACCCAGCGCCAGCGTGGCCAGAACGTAGCCCACAAGATAGCCGCCGGTGCTGCCCATCATGTAGGCCCATCCGAATGTCTCGGCGCTGGACCCGGCAAAGACGTCAAAGCCCAGCACACCCACCAGCATGTAGCCAAGGATGGTGACAAGCCCCAGACGCGGGCCATAGGCCGCCCCCAGCGACAGCACCGCAAAAGTACCAAGCGTCACCGGGACGGGCGACGGGGGCACCGGCACCTTGATCTTGGCTGCAATCGCCAGCACGGCGATCCCTGCCACCACCAGAAGCGCCTGCTTCACACGGCGCTGGGTGCCCGTTGCGGCCCACAGGCTTTCGGTAAGAACGGTTGCGGCCATGACAATCCCCTATAGCTCGTTTGCAACAGAGTTGCCGCAACGCGGCAGTCCCCGCAACCCCCTTCAGGCGTTGCGGATGATCTTGCGGAAAGGCTCGAACAGGCCCTCGTTGCCGCAGATCACGTTGCCGGTGGCCACCGGATCCTCGCCATCTGCGATGCCCGAGACGAAACCACCCGCTTCCCGCACGATGATCGCACCCGCCGCCACATCCCACGCGCTGATCCCGCGTTCCCAATACCCATCGTAGCGACCGCCGGCCACATAGGCCATGTCCAGCGCCGCAGCCCCCCAGCGCCGCACACCCGCACACACCGGCATCAGGCGCCCAAGGTCGGACAGCACGGCCGGCAGCGTGGGTCGCCCGCCGAAAGGCACGCCGGTGGCGAAGATCGCCTCGATCATCACGCGGCGGCCCGAAACGCGCAGGCGACGGCTGTCGTTCAGCCAGGCGCCCTGCCCTTTTTCGGCCCAGTACATCTCATCCTTGGCGGCATCGAACACGACGCCCGACACGATCTCGCCCTTGTGCTCCAGCGCGATCGAAATCGCCCAATGCGGCAACCCGTGCAGAAAGTTCGTGGTGCCGTCCAGCGGATCGACGATCCAGCGCCGCGTCGGGTCTTCGCCCGGTGTGCCGCCGGTTTCCTCGCCCAGCCAGCCATAGGACGGGCGGCCCCCCATCAGTTCTTCCTTGATGATCCGCTCGGCCTCGCGGTCGGCCTTGGACACGAAATCACCCGGGCCCTTGGACGAGACCTGCAAATTCTCGACCTCGCGGAAATCCTTGACAAGGCTGCGGGCCGCCTTGCGCGCGGCTTTGATCATCAGGTTGAGATTGGCGCTGCCCTGCATGGCGTAAGGTTCCTTCCCGGTCAGGCCGCGCCTATACGCAAACCGTTCGGGGAAGGAAAGGCGCGACGCAGCCAAGGGGCGATTGCCGCACCGGCGATTTTGCCGTATATTCAACCGAAGAGCGACTTGAAGTCTTTTTTCTGCGCGGCCTTTTCGCCGTCGCACGCTCATCCCGCCCAAGACATTTTCGCCATCAGGAGATTTCGCATGCGTATCCGGCTTTCCCCCTCTCATCTTCTTTGCCTGCTCATCACACTCTTCCTGCATGCCACGGCGTCCCGCGCCCAGATCGCTGTCGGGGCGTCGATCTTCGGCACCTACAAGCTGAACGCGTTCGGCCAGATCCGGACGCTTGACCTGACCACACCCGCCAATGGCGGACCGGGGCTTGCAGGCGTGCTGATCTATGTCGAGGCCAATGGAACGCGCGCAGCCGATCCGGTGTCGGGGTTCTATTCGTCGAAAAGCGGGCAGGTGGTGCTGCTGCGCCTGCGCGTGCAGGGCGGCTACAAAGAGGCCTATGTCGGCCATTTCAGCCGCCTGGATGCCTCGATCTCTGGCACCGTCCACCGGCTGGACCGGGCAACCGACTTTGCGGCGACGGTGAACGACGACGTCTTTGCCGCCAGCAAGCAGATCAACCAGCCCTTCCTGCCGCGCCCCCCCGCCGTGCTGTCGGGGTCGGCCACGCCACCCGACGATCTGCGCGGGCCATGGGGGCTTTCGGCGAACCGGTATCCCCTGATGCTGGCGGTCACCTCGCCGGGCACGGGTGTGATCACGGGAAGGCTTAGCAATCCGGGCACGGCAACCCTGTCCGGTCCCGACGAAACCATCACCGGCCATTTCGCCCCGTCCAAAGGGCGCTTCGCATTCCTGCGGCTGTCCGGCAGAACGCCGATCCAGCTTTTCGTCGGCACCGCCACCCGCCTTGCATCCGGCAAGCACCAGATGTCGGGCGATTTCTACGCCCTCACCCCCGCCGCCGGGGCCACGACGGAAACGCAGCGCTACGGCTTTGGCGGCAACCGCCATCCGGTGTTTCAGGTGTCGATGGAAGGCAGCGAAGGCTGTCTGTCCAAAAGTGCGGCCCGCGCCTTTGCCACGCTCGATCCCTGCAACACCAGCGACAGCCAGCGCATCGCGGTCGAGGTGCGCCCGATGCCCGGCGCCGCCGTTCAGCCCGAGGCGCTGGTTACGTTCGACACTGGCGCCTGCCTTGGGGTAGCGCGGCTGATGTCGGGCGAAAGGGTCGTGTCGGCGACCTGCACCTACAGCACCAACTGGATTTTTGAGCCGGGCCGCCCGTCGCTCAGCTTCCCCGACTACCGGCCCTATGTGATCGGCAATACCCTTTGCCTTGGTGCCGATCCCGGCCGCAATCCGCCGAACCGGCCCGTCGTCCTGCAACCCTGCCGGTCCACGCAACCGGGCGGCACCGATCCGATCTGGACGTTCAAGCGCCTGCCCTTCTGATCGTTCAGCGAAGCGCGGGCCGCGCCCCTTCCGGGGCCGCCCATCCCAACGTCACCGCCGTTACCTCGCGAATCAGCTTGCGCTTGATGGCTGCGGGAAAATCGCTTTGGTGCCGCGCTTCTTCCACAAACGCACCGGGGCCCCGGATCAGCTCGCGCCGATAATAGTCGGCCACGTCCGTCTCATGCTGGCCAATGGCAAGGCCGTTCACGATCAAGGTGCCGAAATCGCGCTTTCCGTACATCTCGGTGGGGGAATAGCCCTCGTTGTTGCGACCGTCACCCGAAACGTCGAGCACCTGAACATCGCAGCGGGGCGCGTTGGCGAACACCTCCAACCCGTATTCCACCGCCCGCCCCATCGCGGTGGGCAGGCTTTCCTTGGGCGGTTGCCGCGCCTCGACCGCAAAGGCCAGCGCATCCAGATCAACCGGCCCGTCGATCAGTCGCCAGTCCACGACCATCTTTTGCCAGGATCGCCCGCTCCACTCATAAACGGCCACCGCCACCGCATCCCCGCCCAGAAACGCAGCGCGCACCTCCGGGTCGCGCAACGCCGCAACGATTCCGCCGCGCTGGATGGCATAGTCATTCGCATCGACGGAGCGTGATACATCCACCGCCAGCAAAAGTGCCAGACGGCAGGCCGCCGCTGGCGCGGCAGACCAGAGGGCAACCAGAAAGACCAGCATGCCGCGCATGGCTCGATGCTACACGCACGCCCTGCCCCTTGCCAGTAATGCCTGCACACCCGACACTCCCGGCGATCACGATCAGGGGAAACCATGGCCACCGAAACTGCCCAGCACGCCGCCGATGCCGCCGCCCACGGCCCCGATATCGCGTCGGCGGTGATCCTTCTTGCTGCGGCCGTGATTGCGGTGCCGCTTTTCAAGCGGATGGGCCTTGGGTCGGTGCTTGGCTATCTCGCGGCAGGATTGGCCATCGGCCCCTGGGGCTTTGGCTTCTTTTCCGATGCGATGGCGATCCTGCATGTGGCGGAACTGGGCGTGGTGATGTTTCTTTTCATCATCGGGCTCGAGATGCAGCCGTCGCGCCTTTGGGCGATGCGGGCCGATATCTTTGGGGCAGGCCTGACGCAGCTTCTGCTGTGCATGGCGCTTCTGTCGGTCGTGGGGGTCGGGTTGGGCTATCCTCTGGCGCCCTCGCTGATCGCGGGTACGGGGTTCGTGCTGACCTCGACCGCCATCGTGATGCAGATGCTGGAAGAGCGCGGATCGCTGACACTGCCGCGCGGGCAGCGGATCGTGGCGATCCTTCTGCTGGAGGATCTGGCCATTGTGCCGCTGCTGGCGCTGGTTGCGTTCCTTGCGCCCGGTGGCGGGGAAATCACGCTGGCCGACCGCGCCATCGGCATTGCCACGGGCCTTGGCGCCATTGCTGCGTTGGTGCTGGCGGGCCGCTACCTGCTGAACCCGTTCTTCAACCTTCTGGCCACGGCGCGCGCGCGCGAGGTGATGACGGCCGCGGCACTGCTTGTCGTGCTCGGCGCGGCGCTGGGGCTGCAGCTTGGCGGTCTTTCAGCGGCGATGGGGGCGTTTCTGGCCGGTGTCCTGCTGTCGGAAAGCTCTTACCGACACCAGTTGGAGGCGGATGTAGAACCCTTTCGCGGCCTTCTTCTGGGGCTCTTCTTCCTTGCCGTCGGCATGGCGCTGGATCTGTCGATTGTCTGGGCAAACTGGCCATTGATCCTTGTTTCCGTCGCGGCCTTCACCGCGCTCAAGATGGCGGGTATCTACGCCGTGGCCCGCGCTTTCCGCGCCTCGCACCGCGAAGCGCTGGAACGGACGGTACTGATGGCACAGGGGGGCGAATTTGCCTTTGTCCTTTACGGTGCGGCACTGGCGGTGGGGCTGATCCGGCCCGAAAGCTCGGCCGTGCTGTCGGCCATCATCATCCTGTCGATGGTGATGACCCCGCTTTTCGTGATCGCGCACGACCGCCTTCTGCCCAAGGCGGCCATCAGCAGCGCGGATGGCCTTGCAGGCCCGGCCGAGGAACGCGCGCATGTGGTGTTGATCGGCTTTGGCCGCTTTGGCCAGATCGTCAGCCAGACGCTTTTCGCCAGGGGCTATGCGATCACCATCATCGACGTGGACCCCGAGATGATCACCACCGCGCGCGGCTTCGGCTTCAAGGTGTTCTATGGCGACGGCACGCGGCTGGATATCCTGCGCGCGGCAGGCGCGGCGGAAGCACGCGCCGTGGTGATCGGCGTCGATGACCGCGCGGCTGCGACGCGGATCGCGCATCTTCTGCACGATGAATGCCCGCTGATCCCGGTGCTGGCACGCGCCTATGATCGCCAGCACGCCATCGCCCTGATCGAGGCGGGGGTGACCTTTCAGTTGCGCGAAACCTTCGAATCCGCGCTGGCCACCGGGGCAGAGGCGCTGCGTCGCATGGGCGAGACGCCCGAGGTGATCGCCGACACGCTGGCCGATGTGCGCCGCCGCGACGCCGAGCGGCTGGCGCTGCAGACGACGGGCGGCATCAGTGCGGGGCGCGACCTGATGCTGGTGGCGCCCGGAATGGCCACGGCAAACTCCGGCTGATCCCGAAAAAACGGCGCGTGTCGGTACAGATGCCATACGCATGCCATACGCGCGCGGGACAGGGAACATACGGCCTTTCCCTGCAAATACAGCGCCTTGTGGCCGCGCCTACGCCCGTTGCAGTTTTACCGGCTCGCTGCGCCCAAGACGCAGGAAATGCGCCATGAAGGGGCGCGTCGCATCCTCTTCCCTCGTGGCGGCATAAAGGCGTTTCACCGGCCGCCCGGCAAGCGGCCGCGTGACGTAATCTGCATTGGATTTCACCTCGCGCAGCACCCAATCGGGCAGCACGGAAACACCACGGTTCGACCCGACAAGCATCAGAATCACAGCCGTCAATTCAACCTGCCGCTGCGCCCGGGGTTCAACCTTCGCCGGCGTCAGCAGTTCGGTGAACACGTCCAGGCGGTCACGCGCGACGGGATAAGTGATCAGCGTCTGGTCGCGAAAATCCTCTGCCGCGATTTCCGCCTTTTCTGCCAATGGGTTGGTTGCGGCAGACACAAAGCGCGGCTCGTAATCGAAGAGCGGGTTGAAAACGACACCGGACATTTTCACCGGATCGGACGAGATCACAAGATCCACCTCTTCCCGGTCCAGCGCAGGCAGCGCCTCGAAGGCAAGGCCCGCACGGATATCCACATCGACCTCGGGCCAGGCGTGGCGAAACTGTTCCAGCACAGGGAACAGCCACTCAAAACAGGCATGGCATTCGATGGCAATGTGCAGCCGCCCGGTCTTGCCCGACCGCAGGCCCCGGAAATCCTCTTCCAGCGCCTCGATCTCGGGCAGGATGCGCTCGGCCAGACGCAGCACCCGCATCCCCGCCGCCGACAGGCGCAAAGGCTTGGAACGACGGACAAAAAGCTCGACCCCCGCCTGATCCTCCAGCCCCTTCACCTGATGGCTGAGGGCCGATTGCGTCATGTTCAGCATGTCAGCCGCACGGGCAAGGCCCCCCGCCTGATGTATCGCGCGCACGGTGCGAAGATGGCGGAATTCGAGGTGCATCCTGTGGTCATCCTCATAATGATGTTGAGAACTATGAATTTGTCTCACAGTGGCGCGTGTGGGACAAGGGCGCAAAGGAGCCTTGCCATGTCGCCCACCGTTTCGTTCGAATTCTTCCCGCCGCGCACCTTGGATGCGTCGTTCCGGCTGTGGGAAACGGTGCAGATGCTGGCGCCACTGGCCCCGTCGTTTGCGTCCGTTACCTATGGCGCGGGCGGCACGACCCGGCAACTGACGCATGAGGCGGTCACGACCATCGGGCGCAATTACGGGCTGAACGTGGCCGCGCACCTGACCTGCGTGGACGCGACGCGGGCAGAGACGCTGGCGATTGCGGCGGCCTATGCCGAAGCGGGCGTGACAGAGATCGTGGCGCTTCGCGGCGACATGCCGGGGGGCGGGGCATTCGCGGCGCAGCAGGGTGGCTTTGCGTCTTCGGTCGAGCTTGTCGAAGCCCTTGCCGCAACAGGAAAATTCAAGATCCGTGTGGGTGCTTACCCCGAGGCGCACCCCGATGCGGCGGACGATCAGGCCGATGTGGACTGGCTGAAGCACAAGATCGACGCGGGCGCCAGTTCTGCCATCACCCAGTTCTTTTTCGAGGCCGAGACGTTCCTGCGCTTCCGCGACCGTTGCGTGGCGGCGGGCATCACCGCGCCGATCCTGCCTGGCATCCTGCCGATCCAATCATGGGCGGGCGCGCGCAAGTTTGCCGAACGCTGCGGAACGAAGGTGCCGCAGTGGCTGGATGAGGCCTATACGGCGGCGGCGCGGGACGGGCGCGAAGATTTGCTTTCGGTGGCGCTTTGCACCGAGCTTTGCGACGATCTGACGACCGAGGGCGTGGATCACCTGCATTTCTACACGCTGAACCGCCCGCATCTGACGCGCGACGTGTGCCATGCGCTGGGGATCACCGCGCCCGTCGTGTTGCAGCAGGTGGCCTGACCCCGCTTGCCGCGCGCGCGCATTTCGCTAGGGTAGCGCGACCCCTTGCGGAGCGTTCCATGCGCCATGTCCTGCTTCTGAACGGCCCCAACCTGAACTTGCTCGGCAAGCGCCAGCCCGAGGTTTACGGGCATGAGACGCTGGCGGATGTGGAAGCGGCCTGCACCCGTGTGGCTGGCGCGCTTGACCTGACGCTGATCTGCCAGCAGTCCAATCACGAGGGCACGCTGGTTGATCTGATCCAGGGTGCGCGGGGCACGGCGGCGGGGATCGTGATCAACCCCGGCGCCTATTCCCACACCTCCATCGCCATTCTGGATGCGCTGAACGCCTATGATGGCAAGGTGATAGAGGTGCATATTTCGAACATTCACCGGCGCGAGACCTTCCGCCACCATTCCCACGTTTCCGCCCGTGCCGACGCGGTGATTGCAGGCTGCGGGACGGAAGGATATCTCTTTGCCTTGCAACGTATTTCCAGCCTGATCGGAGCGGCCTGATGGACCTGCCAAAGAACCGCTTCAAGGCCGCGCTGGCGGCGGGTGAACAGCAGATCGGCTTGTGGAATTCGATCACCGGGCCGGTTGTGGTGGAGGTTCTGGCCAGCGCCGGTTTCGACTGGGTGGTCATCGACACCGAACACGCGCTGACGGACGTGCCCGAGGTGATGCCTATGCTGCAGGCGATGGCCCCACATGCCGTATCAGCGGTGGTGCGGCCGGCGTCGAACGACCCTGTGCTGATCAAGCGGCTTCTGGATTTCGGGGCGCAGACGCTGATCGTGCCCTACATCCAGAACGCCGCCGAAGCCGAGGCCGCCGTGCGCGCTGTGCGCTATCCGCCGAATGGCATCCGGGGTGTCGCGGGGCTGACGCGGGCGGGGGGATACGGGCTGATCGAGGGCTACACCGCGCGGGCTGAGACCGAGATTTGCCTGCTTCTTCAAGTCGAAACGATCGAGGCGTTGGGTGAGATCGAGGCGATCGCGGCGATAGATGGGGTGCATGGCCTCTTCATCGGACCATCCGATCTTGCGGCCTCCATGGGACATCCTGGCAAGCCGTCGCATCCAGATGTGGTGGCTGCCATAGAGGATGCGATCCGTCGCATTGTGGCGGCGGGCAAGCCTGCGGGTATCCTGACGCTCGACCCCGTTTTCGCGCGGCGCTGCATCGAGGTCGGCACCACCTTCACCGCCGTTGGCATGGATATTTCGGTGCTTGCCAAGGGTGTTCGGGCGCTTGCCGCCGCGTTCAGGGATTAGCGGCGCGGCACCCGCGGGATGCTTGTGCGCTGCATCGGGTAGGTCGCCTCCGGGTGCGGTGGCGCCCCTGCCGTGCGCGCCCAGAAGGCAGGCCCGCCGCGTGACAGCCAGAGCGGGATCGACAGAACCACGCCCGCGATGAACCCGCCGGCATGGGCCCAGTAGGCCACGCCGCCGCCATCGGTGGGCAGCGACAGGCCGTTGAACACCTGCAAACCGAACCAGACGCCCAGCACGATCCACGCGGGGATCGGGAAGATGCGGAAGAAGATCACGAAGATGATCAGCACATCGATGCGTGCCTTGGGAAACATCAGAAGATACCCGCCAAGCACCGCCGCAATGGCGCCAGAGGCACCCACCATCGGCACATCGCTGGAGGGGTCGGCCAGAACCTGCCCGACCGCCGCCGCAAGACCGCCCGCGAGGTAGAAAAGCAGGAACCGGGCATGGCCCAGTTCATCCTCCATATTGTCGCCGAAGATCCACAGAAACAGCATGTTGCCCGCAAGGTGCATCCAGCCACCATGCAGAAACATAGCGGTCAGAAACCCGCTCCACCCCTGCCCGTTCACCACTGCCACGGGCACGAGACCCCAATCGTAAAAGAACCAGTTCAGCGCCCGCTCGTCCGGCAGGGCAAACCAATAGCCCAGAAAGATCATCACGTTGGCCGCGACGAGGGCATAAGTCACATAGGGGGTGCGCCCCGAGGGGTTATGGTCGCGGATCGGAAACATGGCGGCAACCCTTCCCGATCCGCAATGTCAGGTCAAGCGGCGGCGGCGCCCACCTCGGCAAGAAGCTGGGCGTTGCCGCCCGAGGCCGTGGTGTCGATGCAGACGTGGCGATCCAGCGTCACGTGGCCCGCATCCGGCATGCCCCCGATCAGCGGCAGGATCGGACCGGATCGCGCGGCCAACGCCTGCGCATGCGCACGGCCCGTCGCCTCGTCTCCCCACCAGAGCACCCCGGCAAACCCGCCAAGCCGGGCAAGTGAAAGGGATGCAAGGCCCGGCGCCTCGACCGCGCGGCCACCGAGGCGGCGCACCGCTTCGGCCTGCGCCATTGCCTGTGCGGGGGCGGGCCCGAGGCAGAGGAGCGCCGCACGGGGATAGGCGGACAGGCGGTTCGATTCGCCCGTGGGCCCCGGCAGATCAGCCACATGCAGCGCCGCGCGGGCGGGCCGTTCGGCATCGAGTGCGGCCTGCACGACAGCCTCTTCCGTCTGGCCCGCTGCGCCGCTGATCGCCATGCCGGGTGCGGGGCGGCAGAAGCGGGCAAGGTATTGCGGCCCACCGGCCTTTGGGCCTGTCCCCGACAGCCCCTCGCCCCCAAAGGGTTGCGACCCCACGACTGCGCCGATCTGGTTGCGGTTGACGTAGGTGTTGCCCGCCCGGATGCGGCTGACCACCGATTGCACCCGGTCGTCGATGCGCGTGTGCAGGCCAAAGGTCAGCCCGTAGCCGGTAGCGTTCACCGCATCCACAACGGCATCAAGCTCGGCCGCGCGGAACGTCGCGATGTGCAGCACGGGCCCGAAAATTTCGCGCGGCATGTCGGCTATCCCGCCCACGCGCAGGACGGTTGGCGCGATGAAATGGCCCTGCGCGGGCGCGCGGCCCTCCTTCAGCACGCGCCCCTCTGCCCGCGCGGCCTCAATGTAGGCGCGTATGCCAGCGGCAGCTTCGGCGTCGATCACGGGGCCTGTATCGGTGGCCAAATCCCACGGATCGCCCATGGCAAGGTCATCCATCGCGCCAAAGAGCATCTCGGTCACGCCCTTGGCCACATCTTCCTGCAGATAAAGGCAGCGCAGGGCCGAGCAACGCTGACCCGCCGACTGAAAGCCAGACGCCAGAATGTCGCGCACGGCCTGTTCGGGAAGCGCCGTCGAATCGACGACCATTGCGTTGAGGCCCCCCGTCTCGGCAATCAGCGGGGCCGCTGGGTCAAGGTGATCGGCCATGGCGCGGCGGATCGCCTGCGCGGTTTCGGTCGATCCGGTGAAGGCCACGCCAGACACGCGCGGATCAGAGGTCAGCGCCCTGCCCACGGTGGGGCCGTCGCCAGGCAGGAATTGCAGAACCGTGTCGGGCACGCCAGCACGCAGCAGAAGGTCCACCCCCAACGCCGCGATCAGGGGCGTCTGCTCGGCGGGCTTGGCCAGTACCGCGTTGCCCGCAGCCAGCGCCGCCGCGATCTGGCCGGTGAAGATCGCCAGCGGGAAGTTCCAGGGCGAAATGCAGGTGAAAACACCGCGCGCGGGGGCGGTCAGACCTGCGGCGCCATCGGCATAATAGCGCAGGAAATCAACGGCCTCACGCAATTCGCCCACGGCATCGGGCAACGTCTTGCCGGCCTCGCGCGCCAGAAGCGCGAAGATCCGGCCATGCTCGGCCTCAAAAAGGTCAGCCGCGCGGCGCAGCACCTCGGCGCGTTCGGTCGGGGCGGCGTCCCACGCTGCGGCATGGCGCAGGGCGGTTTCCACATCGGGCGCGGTGGCAGGCAGGACAGAGCCCACAACCGCCCCGGTTGCGGGGTTCAGCACCTCGGCCCGCACGCCGCCTGCGATGGCTCCTGCGAGCCGTGGCCGCGCCTCGAAACGATCCTTGTCATGCGGGGCGCGCGCCGCCTCGATCGTGGCAAGATCGCCCGCATCCGTCAGGTCCCATCCCCGGGAATTGCGGCGGGAACCGAAAAGCTGCGGCCCGGTCAGGATGGCGTGGTTTTCGGCATCTACCCCCTCCATCGCGGTCAGCGGGCAGGCGGCCACACGCTCGGGCGGCACGTCCTCGGCCACGATCTGGTTGACAAAGGAAGAGTTGGCGCCGTTTTCCAGCAATCGGCGCACGAGATAGGCCAGCAGGTCGCGGTGCGCGCCGACGGGCGCATAGATGCGGCAGCGGTTCTTGTGATCGCCCATGACCAGATCATGCAGCCGCTCGCCCATCCCATGCAGGCGCTGGAATTCAAAGCTTTGCGCATCGCGCCCCATCTCGCGCGCCACGTGCAGGACGGCGGCCACGGTATGGGCGTTGTGGGTGGCGAACTGGGGATAGATGCGGTCACCCATGGAGAGCAGCTTGCGGGCATTGGCGATATAGCTGACATCGGTTGCCTGTTTGCGCGTAAATACAGGGAAGCTTTCCAGCCCTAGCACCTGCGCGCGCTTCACTTCCGCGTCCCAATAGGCGCCCTTGACCAGCCGCACCATGATGCGGCGATCAAGACGCGTCGCCATAGCATGCAGCCAGTCGATCACGGCTGCTGCGCGGCGGCCATACGCCTGCACGACCACGCCAAAGCCATCCCATCCGGCCAGCGACCCATCGGCGAGCACAGCCTCGATCACTTCCAGCGAAAGCTGAAGCCTGTCAGCCTCTTCCGCGTCGATGTTGAAGCCAAGGCCAGCGGCCCGCGCGAGCCCTGCCAGCGCTTTCACCCGGGGCACAAGTTCGGCCATCACACGGGCGCGCTTTGCCACCTCGTAGCGGGGATGCAGCGCCGACAGCTTCACCGAAATGCCGGGGTTTGACCGGATGTCAGCGCCCTTGGCTGCCGCCGCGATGGCGGTGATGGCACGGGAATAGCTGAGGTGGTAACGCCGCGCATCGGCTTCGGTGCGCGCGGCCTCGCCCAGCATATCGTAGCTGTAGGTATAGCCCTTCCCCTCAAGCTCACGCGCGCGCTTCATGGCAAGCTCGATCGTTTCGCCCAGCACGAACTGGCGCCCCATTTCCTTCATCGCGCGGGAAACGGCGGTACGGATGACAGGCTCGCCCAGCCGTTTTACGGCAGCGCGCAGGTGGCCCGCGATGCCCGGCTCGCGATCCTCCAACACCTTGCCCGTCAGCATCAGCGCCCAGGTCGAGGCGTTCACCAGCGACGAGGCCGACCGCCCGAGATGCCGCCCCCAATCGGAAGGTGCGATCTTGTCTTCGATCAGCGCGTCCATGGTTTCGGCGTCCGGCACGCGCAACAGAGCCTCGGCCAGACACATCAGCGCGATGCCTTCCTCGGTGGAAAGCCCGTATTCGGCCAGAAACACCTCCATCAACCCCGGGCGCACGCTGGCGCGGATGCGGCGTACAAGGTCGGCCCCATCGCGGGTGATGGCCGCGCGTGCATCGGCAGAAAGGCCCGCGTCGGCGATCAACCGCGCCACCAGCGGGCCTTCCGGTGCCAAGCTGTCGTGGGCGATGGCAGTCAAGGCGTCAGCGGCGTTTGTCATGGGCGTATCCTTCCGATTTGGCCCATGATACTGCTTCCACAAAAGCCGTTTGTCCCGTTCTTGGCAAAACCGCAGCCGATCCGCCCGAAGATGGAGCCTTTCTCGATGCGCCCAGATCCTGTGGAGCTTGACCGCTTCGATCACGCCATCCTGCGCATTCTTGCCGTCGAAGGCCGCATCAGCGCGACAGAGCTTGCCCGCCGCATCGGCCTCTCCAAATCGCCCACGCAGGCGCGGATGAAACGGCTGGAAGAGGCAGGCGTGATCACCGGCTACCGCGCGGCGCTCGATCCCATCCGCATGGGGCTGGCGCACGTGGCTTTTGTCGAGGTGCGCCTGTCGGACACGCGCGAAGCGGCCTTGCAGGCGTTCAACCGGGCCGTGGCGCTCGTCCCCGAGATCGAGCAGTGCCACATGATCGCCAGCCGGTTCGATTACCTTTTGAAAGTGCGCACCGCCGACATTCAGGAATACCGCCGCGTGCTCGGGGAAAAGCTGTCGGCCCTGCCGCATGTGGCCTCCACTTCCACTTACGTGGCGATGGAGGCTGTGAAAGAGGCGGTGTGAAACTTGCAAGGTGCGGTCACCGTTCACGCTGCAAAGGGGAACCGCGATGGACCTTGCCGGACGCTGCCTGATCGCCATCCTCTTTGCCGGGGGTGCGGTGCAGAAATGGATCGACCCCGGCCCTGTGCTCGCACTTCTGGCACAGGCTGGATTGCCGGCATGGATGATCTGGCCCGCGGCCGTTTTCAACGCGCTGGCGGCCATCGGGCTGGTGGCTGGAATTGCGCTGCGACCTCTGGCGTTGGCGCTCGCGGCCTATTGCGCGGCCACGAGCTACTTTCACCTGATCCAGGCCGATCCCTGGCAGACCACGATCTTCGTCAAGAACTGGGCCATCGCCGGGGGCCTTCTGATCCTTGCCGCCTCACGCAAGGACGCTTGAGTCGAGACGCAATGCCATGGCCGAGGCGCGCACGATCTCTGCCACGCGGGCAAGTTGCGGCGCAAGCGGGCTGGACCGGCGCCAGATCATGCCGATGGTGCGGCTCGGTTCCGGTGCGCGGAACCGCGAGATTGCCACACGCGCAAGCCGCGTTTCCACCGCCACCGCCATCTCGGGGATCAGGGTGACGCCGATGCCCGCCCCGACCATCTGCACAAGCGTGGTCAGCGAGCTGCCGTCCAGCAACTCGCGCGGGCTGGCCGCCTGCATCTGGCAAAACGACAGCGCCTGATCGCGGAAGCAGTGGCCTTCCTCCAGAAGAAGGAGCCGCATCTCGCGCAGGGCCTCGCGGTCGGGCACCGGGCTGAGCGCATCCGCGCTGGGGCGTACCAGCACGAAGGTTTCGGTGAATAGCGCCACCTCGGTCAGCGACGGCTCGGACACCGGCAGCGCAACGATGGCCGTATCCAGCCGCCCTTCGGCCAATTCTTCGATCAGCCGCGGCGTCACCGTCTCGCGCACATGGATATCAAGATCGGCGTTGTCGCGGGCAAGGTTGCCGATGATCGTCGGCAAAAGATAGGGCGCCACGGTCGGGATCACCCCGATCCGCAGCCGCCCCGCCAGCCTGTCTTCGGTCGCGCGGGCAAGATCGCCCAACTCGTCCACCGCCCGCAGGATATCGCGCACGCGCAGCGCCACCGCCTCGCCAAGAGGGGTGGGCCGCACCTCGCGTGCCCCACGCTCGAAGAGCGGGGTGCCGAAGGATTGTTCCAACTCCTTGATCTGCATCGAAAGGGCAGGCTGCGAGATCGCGCAAGCCTCTGCCGCCCTGCCGAAATGGCCCTGCCGGACCAGCGCCTCGAAATAGCGCAGTTGTTTCAGGGTCAGTGCGTTCATAAGTTCACCTTATCGCGCCCATCAGCAGATTCAACTTAATCCAATCGCCCGCCTGCGCTAAGACAGCGGCATCGGAGCGGTGACTCGCGGGCGGATCGCGCCCCTTCACGCTTCCCGCGAAATGGCATCCGCGCCCCGCGCGGACCCGCCCCAGCAAGGATCGGAGAGACCTATGGACGGCAACAACGTCGGCAAATGCCCGGTAATGCATGGCGCCGCAACGCACACCACATTCGCGCTGCGCGGCAACGGCGACTGGTGGCCTAATGCGCTGAACCTGAAGATCCTGCATCAGCATTCGGCGCTGTCCGATCCGATGGGACAGGGCTTCAGCTATGCAGAAGCGTTCAAGGGCCTCGATATCGACGCGCTGACTGCCGATCTGCACGCCCTGATGACGGATTCGCAGCCCTGGTGGCCCGCAGATTACGGCCACTACGGCCCGTTCTTCATCCGCATGGCGTGGCACAGTGCAGGCACCTACCGCACCGGCGACGGGCGCGGGGGTTCGGGGATGGGGATGCAGCGCTTTGCGCCGTTGAATAGCTGGCCCGACAACGGCAACCTCGACAAGGCGCGGCGCCTGCTCTGGCCGATCAAGCAGAAGTACGGCGCCGCCATTTCCTGGGCCGACCTGATGATCCTGACCGGCAACGTGGCGCTGGAATCGATGGGGTTCAAGACCTTCGGCTTCGGTTTTGGCCGTGCAGACGTGTGGGAACCATCGGAAGACGTGTACTGGGGCAAGGAAGATACCTGGCTTGGCGACACGCGCTACACCGGCGACCGAGAGTTGGAAAACCCGCTGGCCGCCGTGCAGATGGGCCTGATCTACGTCAACCCCGAAGGTCCGAACGGGCGTCCCGACCCCATGGCCTCGGCCCGCGACATCCGCGAGACGTTCGCCCGGATGGCAATGAACGACGAGGAAACGGTGGCCCTGATCGCCGGTGGACATACGTTCGGCAAAACCCACGGTGCGGGCGATGCGGCCCTTGTCGGGCGTGAGCCGGAAGGTTCGGGCATCGAGGCGCAGGGCCTTGGATGGGCCAGCACGTTTGAAACCGGCCTTGGCGTCGATGCCATCACCAGCGGGCTCGAGGGTGCCTGGACGCCGACACCGACGCAGTGGGACAACAGCTATTTCGACACGCTTCTGAACAACGAATGGGAGCTGACGAAAAGCCCCGCAGGGGCCAACCAGTGGAAGCCGAAGAATGGCGCCATGGCCGATGCCGTGCCCGACGCGCACGACCCGACGCGGCGCCACCCCCCGATGATGGCCACCACGGATATCGCGCTGAAGGTTGACCCGATCTATGCCCCGATCTCCCGGCGGTTCCATGAAAACCCGGCCGAGCTTGCCGACGCGTTCGCGCGCGCCTGGTACAAGCTGACCCACCGCGACATGGGGCCACGCGTCCGCTACCTCGGGCCACTGGTGCCTGCAGAGGAGCTGCTGTGGCAGGACCCGGTGCCGGATGCGACGCACCCCCCGGTCGACGCCGCTGGCATTGCCACGCTGAAAGCGGCACTTCTGGCCTCGGGCCTGACCGTTGCCGAAATGGTGGGCACCGCCTGGGCATCGGCTGGAACGTTCCGGGGATCGGACAAGCGGGGTGGCGCCAATGGTGCGCGCATCCGTCTGGCCCCGCAAAGGGACTGGGCCGCAAACCAGCCGGCGCAACTGGCCCGCGTTCTGGATGTGCTGGAAGGGGTTCGCGCCAGCTTCAACGCGGGTTCCCAGAAGGTATCGCTGGCCGATCTGATCGTGCTTGCGGGGTCTGTTGGCATCGAGGAGGCCGCCCGCAAGGCAGGTCACAGCGTCGAGGTGCCCTTCACACCGGGGCGCACCGATGCGTCGCAAGAGCAGACGGATGTGGAAAGCTTCGCCGCGCTGGAGCCAGAGGCGGACGGCTTTCGCAACTACCTCAAGGCTGCCTATTCGGTGCCAGCCGAGGCGATGCTGGTTGACCGTGCGCAACTGCTGACGCTGACCGCACCAGAGATGACGGCGCTGCTGGGTGGCCTGCGGGTGCTCGGCATCAACCATGACGGGGCAGCCCATGGGGTGCTCACCCACCGTCCGGGCGCGCTGACCAACGATTTCTTCGTCAACCTGCTGGATATGGGAACGGTCTGGACGCCGACGTCGGAGGAGGCGGCGGTGTTCGAAGGTCGCGACAGGGTGACGGGCGCCGCGAAGTGGACAGGCACGCGCGTCGATCTGGTGTTCGGGTCGAACTCGCAACTGCGCGCGCTGGCAGAGGTCTATGCCTCCAGCGATGCCGGAGGGCATTTCGTCCGCGATTTCGTGGCGGCGTGGGTCAAGGTGATGAACGCCGACCGCTTCGATCTGGCCTGATGTCAGGCGGGCGGGGGTTCGCCCCCGCCCGGCCCTGGTACCCGCGGCCGGGCTCGAACCGGCACGGCCCTTCGGCCTGGGGATTTTAAGTCCCCTGTGTCTACCATTCCACCACGCGGGCCGGGCGGTTGCCAGCATAGGGCGGGCGCGGGCGGCGTAAAGGCACGGCGTATCCTCGCGCTGCAGCGCGGCGATTGACGACACGGCGCGCATGGGCGATGACAAGGGGCAGGCAGATCGGGGGAACGCGGATGAAGAAGGTCTATCCCAGCGCGGACGCAGCGCTTGACGGGCTTTTGTTCGACGGCATGCTGATTGCAGCAGGGGGCTTCGGCCTTTGCGGCATTCCCGAGCTTTGTATCGCTGCCATCCGAAAGGCGGGCACGAAGAACCTGACAGTCGCGTCGAACAACGCGGGCGTTGATGGCTTCGGCCTTGGGATCCTGCTGGAAAGCCATCAGGTGAAAAAGATGATCTCGTCCTATGTGGGTGAGAATGCCGAATTCATGCGCCAGTATCTGGCGGGCGAGCTGGAGCTGGAATTCAACCCGCAAGGCACGCTGGCCGAGCGGATGCGCGCGGGCGGCGCAGGGATCGGCGGGTTCTACACCCGCACCGGCGTCGGCACCGTCATCGCCGAGGGCAAGGATGTGAAAACCTTCGACGGCAAGGATTATATCCTCGAAACCGGCATCGTGGCGGACCTTTCCATCGTCAAGGCGTGGAAGGGCGACCCCTCGGGCAACCTCGTGTTCCGCAAGACCGCCCGCAACTTCAACCCGCCCGCCGCCACCTGCGGCAAGGTCTGCGTGGCGGAGGTCGAGGAAATCGTGCCCCTTGGCTCGCTCGACCCCGACACCATCCACCTGCCCGGCATCTATGTGCACCGTCTTGTGCAGGGCACCCACGAGAAACGCATCGAACAGCGCACCGTGCGCAAGCGGGAGGCCGTGTGACCGAGCGCGACCGATACGCCGAAGGCCTTGCCAAGCTCGCCGAGATCGACGGCGAGCAGGGCGAGCGGGTGATTGCCTCGCTGGCCGATGTGGCGCCCGATCTGGGGCGCTACGTCATCGAGTTCGCCTTCGGAGACATCTACCAGCGCCCCGGCCTCAACCTGCGTGACCGCGAGCTTGTGACCATTGCGGGCCTTGCTGCCCTTGGGCATGCCCAGCCGCAGCTGGCGGTACATGTGAATGGCGCGCTGAATGTGGGCGTGGCCCCGAGAGAGATAGTGGAGGCCATCACCCATATGGCCGTCTATGCGGGCTTCCCCGCCGCCCTGAATGCCATGTTCACCGCGAAACAGGTGTTCGCCGAACGTGGCCTGCTTCCATTGGAGGATTGATCATGCCCTGGGACCGCAACCAGATCGCCGCCCGTGCGGCGCAAGAGCTTCAGGACGGCTGGTATGTCAACCTCGGCATCGGCATCCCGACGCTGGTGTCGAACTACATCCCCGACGGCGTGGACGTCACGCTGCAATCGGAAAACGGGATGCTGGGCATGGGCGCGTTTCCTTACGAAGGTGAGGAAGACCCCGACCTTATAAACGCCGGGAAACAGACGATCACCGAGTTGCCACAGACCGCTTTCTTCGACTCTGCCCAATCCTTCGCCATGATCCGCGGCGGCAAGATCGCCATGGCCATCCTCGGCGCGATGGAGGTGTCCGAGGACGGCGACCTTGCAAACTGGATGATCCCCGGCAAGCTGGTCAAGGGGATGGGCGGTGCGATGGACCTTGTGGCGGGTGTGGGCCGCGTGGTCGTGGTCATGGACCACACCTCGAAATCCGGCGAATCCAAGGTGCTGAAGGCCTGCACCCTGCCCCTGACGGGCAAGGGTGTGGTGGACCGCATCATCACCAACCTTGGCGTGATGGATGTGGTGCCAGGGGGCCTGCGGGTCGTGGAACTCGCCGATGGCGTGACCGCGGCCGATCTGCGCGCCGCGACAGAGGCCACGCTCGTTGACTGATTTCACGATCGCGCGCGACGTGTCGGGGTCGAAAGGGCGCTATGTCATCCGCAAGGACGGCGAAGAGGCGGAACTGACCTATTCGATCACCACTCCCACGCTGGTGATCGCGGATCACACGTCTGTCCCTGACAGCTTTCGTGGCACCGGTGCGGGCCTCGCGCTGGCCACGCGGCTGGTTGCGGATGCGCGGGCGGAGGGGTTCAAGATCATGCCCCTTTGCCCTTTCGTGAACGCGCAGCGCAAGAAACACCCCGAATGGGCGGATGCGTTTTCGGTCTAGTCAACTGCCGAGATCACCTTGAACACGCACGGATCTGTGACCAGCTCGGGTGGAGACAGGCACAGCCCCTGCGCGACTTGCCACGCAGCAAGAACTTTCGGCACGTAGTCGCGCGTCTCGGCATAGGGTGGCACGCCATCGTTGGCACGCACCGCGCCCTCCCCCGCATTATAGGCGGCCAGGACCATCAGCGGATCACGGTCGAATTCTCCCAGAAGCCAGTCAAGATAGGCCACACCGCCCTTGATGTTCTGCGCCGGGTCCTTGGCATCGGTTACGCCGAACCGCTCTGCCGTGGCAGGGATCAGTTGCATCAGCCCGGTGGCACCCGCCGAACTGACGGCCTCTGCGCGCCCGGCACTTTCCACCGACATCACGGCCAGCACCAGCGCCGGCGAAACCTTGGTGCCGATCGTGGCTTTCAGGATCTCGGTGCCATAGGTTTTTGCCACTTCCTGCAAATGCTGCAGACGTGGCCCGCGCACCTGCGCGCCCCCGGGGCCCTGCGACAGGGCCGCCATCGCCGAAGGAAAGCGGCCGTCGACCGCACTGCGCGCGGGGGGGACAAGGTCCCAGAACCATGCGTAGGATGATGCCGGTGACGGGCCTGTGGGCGGGGAAAGGGGCGCCGCGGCCGATACCTCGGCTTCGGCCTTCGGCTCTGGCTTCGGCGGCGGGGCCAGACGGCGGGCCTGTTCGGCAGGGTCGATCTGCACCGTGATGCGTGGCCCGCTGCCCGGCGCGGCCACCTTGATCCGGCGAAATGAAAAATCGTCGCCGCCAGAGAGGCTTTGCCCCGGCGCCGCCAAAACACTTGCACACCAGATCGCGGCTGCTGTTGCCAGCCCCGCCCGGATTTTCATTGTCAGATGCCTGCTCGCGTTTGTTCTTTATTGAGGGAACCGTGCCAGCAACCGCACCATTCACCAAGGCGAATCGGCGCCGGATTGTGGCAAAAATGCGGGAATAGGCTTCGCTGCCACAGATCGCCACAACGGGAGCGTGTATGAAATCTACGAAAATCACATTATCATCATATGCTTAGTGGTTTTTCACAGATTCTTCCAATTCCCGGAAAATGCCTCATCTCCTCCACAGTCCGAACACAGACAACAGGCAGTTTGTACCCATGCCGAGACGGAGATCGAACCGGAACAGAGGCCGGAACGAGACGACCCGGAGCGGTGGAAACCGGAAACACATCTTATCCCAGGAAAGGGAACCTATCATGCTGAACCTCTTCAAGACCTTCGCGAACGACGAAGCTGGCGCTGTGACCGTTGACTGGGTCGTGCTGACCGCTGCCATCGTTGGCCTTGGCCTGCTCGTGATGAACACGATCGGCCCGCAAATCAGCGCCAGCGCTGACGGCATCGCAGCCGACCTGATCGCCGCCCGCACTGCCGGTCAGCCCTGATCCACTCGGCGAGAAGATGAATATCGCGGCCTTGGAAACAAGGCCGCGATTTTCGTTTCATAAGGCGCCTGGCGTCGCTGTGTTTCCCTGAAATCACACCAGAATAGCCAAGATGCAGCCACATTTCGACGCTAGTCCGTCTAAAGGGGCGCTATACAGAAGAGGAAGCGACAATGAACACAATCAACCCCCTCCGCTTTCGGCGCCTTCGCGCGTTCCTGCGCGACGAGAACGGTGCCATTACGGTGGACTTTGTCGTCCTTACAGGTGCGGTTATCGCGCTTGTTTTGGTGGTGTTCCAGGTCTTGACCCAGGCGGTTTTCGACAATGCCGCAAGGTCGATCGTTGATAACATGGCGACGGCGAGCAACAACAACTGGTAAAAAACCAGCAGGCCGGGCAAGGCCTGACATAGAGTGGGGTGAACGACATGCGGGCAGTATTCGGACTGGTTTTTGTGGTGGGACTCGCTCTGGCGGGTTTCGCTGTCTACATGGTCAACCAATACATGGGGAACAACGCCTCGGAACTGGCCAGAGCGCGTGCCTTTCTGGATAAGGTCGGCCCGTTCGTCGAGGTCTATGTCGCGAAGGATCAGCTCGCCTACGGCGCCGCACTGACCAAGGATTCGGTCCAGAAGGTGCTGATGCCAAAGAACAGCCTTCCCGAGGCCTTCTTTACCGAAGAACCGGCGCTCTTCCCTGGCGATTATGCGCGCCCGCGGTATGTCATTCGCCAACTCGACAAAATGGAACCGATCCTGGCCGCCAAAGTCACCGAACCGGGCGAGGATGTGGGCCTGACCGCACGTTTGACCAAAGGCATGCGCGCCTTTGCCATCAAGGTGGACGTGGCGTCCGGCGTGTCGGGCTTCCTGAAGCCCAATGACAACGTCGATATTTACTGGACGGGTGCTGTGGCCGACATCGAAGGGGATTTGACGCGCCTGATCGAAGGTACGATCAAGATCGTGGCGGTTGACCAGCAGGCCAACAACGAGGCGTCCGGAACGCTTATCGCCCGCACCGTAACCGTCGAGGCGACTCCCGAACAAGTGGCGCGGCTCGCCCAGGCACAGGCCACTGGCAAGCTGTCGCTGTCGCTTGTCGGCGCCGACGATGCGACCGATGCGGGCTTCGTGGAAGTGGATGCCAAGGGGCTACTTGGGATCCAGGACAAGGTCGAGATCAAGGTCGAGGCCGAAAAGGTTTGCACCATCCGCACCCGCAAAGGTGGCGAAGCGGTCGAGATCGCGATCCCCTGCACCAACTGATCGACCCCGCCGGACAACCGGATTTTCGCGCTTGGGCCACCCTATCTGGGTGGCCTTTGTGCATTCTGGTACTATCCGTTGCGACCTGTTGCAGGTTATCCACATAAACAACACAGTCCAACTGATTGATTCTTGCAATAAATTGCCAACTGCGCCATGGTCTACCTCGAATAGGGCGACAGACCCTTGACCGGGGCGTGATCGGAAAGGCAGGTCACATGAGCATGCGTACGCTATTGACGGCGACGGCACTGGGCGTTTTGCTTGGTGGCCTTGGCCAAGACTTTGCAGAGGCCCAGACTCTGCGGGTGATGTCGGGGGCGCCGTCCGGCGCGCTCAACGTGCCCATGAACAGGGCCGTGGTTGTGGAAAGCGAAAGCCCGTTTGCGGAACTTTCGATCGCAAATCCCGGGATCGCAGACATCTCCACCCTCTCGGACAGGTCGATCTACGTGCTGGGCAAGGCGCCCGGGCGCACGACGCTGACGCTGCTGGGCGCCGACGGCTCCTTGATTGCGAACGTTGATGTGCACGTGACGCCAGATATCGCCGAGTTCAAAGAACGCCTGCAGCAGATTTTGCCCGGCGAAAAGATTGAGGTCCGGACGGCGAATGATGGCATCGTGCTTTCCGGCACGGTTTCATCCCTCGTCAAACTCGACCGCGCGCTTGATCTGGCAAACCGTTACGCGCCAGAACGCGTGTCGAACCTGATGACGGTCGGCGGCACCCAGCAAGTGATGCTGAAAGTACGCTTCGCGGAAATGCAGCGGTCGGTGGCAAAGAGCCTGAGTTCGTCGCTCGCCCTGCGCACCATCGGCGGAACCGATGTGGGTGCGGTGTCTGGCACCGGCAACTTTACCGCAGACGGTGCTGTGGGCGGTCTCTTCAACGACGGCAACTTCCCCGTCAACTCCAACTCCAAGGGCGCACTCGGGCTTGGCTTCACAGCCGGGAACGTACAGATCGGCGTGTTGCTTGAAGCGCTGGAAACCAAGGGCGTTGTCCGCACGCTGGCAGAACCAAACCTGACTGCCCTTTCGGGGCAGGAAGCGAAGTTCCTGGCGGGTGGTGAATATCCCATTCCGGTCGCCAGTGGATCTGGCGATATCTCGATCGAATACAAACCCTTCGGCGTTGAGATGAACTTTACGCCAGTGGTGGTCGACGGTGATCTGATCAACCTGACGATCACGACGGCTGTGTCGGCGATCGACAACAC